>JAWOJA010000052.1:0-40199 GCA_046484345.1 Kiritimatiellia bacterium | reverse complement strand
CGCCAGTTCGCTTTGGCGGTGGAGCCCGAGCGGGGGCGCGAGGGCGACAGGCGCTCCCGCCCCGAGGGCAGGGGCGGATAGCGCCGACCGCCAAACCGGCTGCTTCGGGCCGGTGTCCGGCGCGGCCTCTCAGCTGTCCGAACTCGCTCGCGGCATGAAATTAGTTACTTTGCGCTCGAAACTGACGAACTCGGGCTAATTCGCGTCTGGCCCTTTTAAGCCATGTCCGATCATCGGACGCAAGTGTCCGATTTCTGAACAGTCGGATCGCAATCATGACAAGAAATGGCCATAAATCACTCCTTTTTACACCTGGCACAGCTTGTGCTTTATAACGCGCGCCAACGGGAACCGAGTGGCGGTCTGAGGAGGACGGCCCGGGAAAACGGATGGCGAAAACAAAGGAGAGAAGAAGATGAAGGCGATTGAAACGGTGAAGCGGAGCGTGGAGCTGGTCGAGGAGGCGGGGATGAAGCTGGCAGTCGGGTTGCAGAGATACGGTTGCGGCTCGCGGCGGAGTAAGCGTGGGCTGAGCACAGTTGAAACGATCGCCCTGACGGTTGTGGTGGTTGGCGCGGTGGTCGGGGCGGCCACGGTGTTGAATCCGAAACTCAACGATCTCATGGGACGGGCGTTCGACAAGATCGCCTCGAATCTCGGAATCTAACGAAAGGAGGAGAACCCTTAACCACACAGGGGGGAGGAGCGCAGCCATGGGAAAGAAAAATCAAAACGATTCAAAATGCAGGGATCGTTCGGGAATGTCAACCGTGGAATTTGCGCTCCTCCTTCCTTTTTTCGCTCTTCTGGCAGCGGGTCTATTCAGTTTAGAGCATTTAGTGTATCGCTCGATCGGGCAGTCGCATGCCGCCTTTTCCGCTGCCCGCCGCTGCGCCGTGCGAGGATCGTCCGCTGGGGCGCAAAGCCAAGTGCGCCGCGATTATAAAGCCTTTTCGATGCCGGGCACTCCACAAGTTGAGTCTCATTTTTTCCCGGGGGCCCCCGGCGTTTGCACGGTTACGGTTCGGGATCAGGCGCCGGCATTGCGCCCGGGACGATGGGGCAGACTTGTCAAGGACACCCGCCGAGGTGCCGTTATCCAGGTAAAAGCTGTCGGCACATCTGTCAGGCTGGGAGGGGATAATGACCTCTATTAAGGCCAGGCGCGCGGGACGCATTACAGTCATGTTTGCCTTTCTCATGGTGGGAATGGCTGTTTTCATGGGCCTTTCCCTCAATGTGAGCCAGATATTTCAGCAACGCGCCCACCTGCAGGTATGCGCCGATGCCGCCGCCTTTTCCGGGGCTGTCCAGCAGGCTCGTGGCCTGAACCGTATTGCACGCATGAACAACGAAGCGGCAAAAGTTTTGAAAATCGCCCGGATCGCCCTTCAGTGTCCGGTGTTTCCCAACCACGATGCAGGCCAGCGCGCCGCGCTTAGCGCGGAAGTCAGTTACCGCATTTACAACGGGGTCAATCTCGTCCGCCAGGAAAAGGTTAATATCGATTCGGCGCGTGATGCCAGCCAGACCGCCGAACAGGTGACCGCCCGTAATGAGCCGTCCGCCCGGCTTTCATCCTTCACGCCGTCTTCCAGTTGTGTGGGCCGACTCATTCCCGTGCGGGGGACAAGTGAAAAATTCGGTTTCTTTTTCAAACAGGCGACTCCTCTGGGCGAAATCATCCTTTTCGATCCGGGCCGGTCGGTGAAGTCGATCGTGCTGCGCAAAGCACTCGCGCTCGACACTGTTTACTACACCGCCCAGGTCACGCGTCCATCCTTTCCCTGGGCGTTTAACTGGCGGCAACGGGGCTGCGGAATCCAAAATCTCCGGGCCTATGCCACCGCCAAACCCGCCGGGGGCAGGCTATGGGAAGGCAGCGCCGCCGATCCGCAATACAAAACCAAAATGGTCCGGACGGGCTCGGTTTTTCCCCGGCCCGCGATTCCCGACTCCTGGGGGTATGACTGGTGAAGCGATGTGAAAACGATCTTTGCCGGCGAGGCTCTGTTTCGGTGGAGATGATGGCTGTCGCCGTCGCCCTTCTGGCGCCGTTTCTCCTGGCGTTATCCCAGTTGGCCCGTCTGGACCGCTCTTCTCGCGAGCTTCAATACGCCGCGCAGGCTTCTTGCATGGCCGCCGCATTCGCTGGAAACGAAGATCCCTCCTTCCGTCTGATCTCGGTGGAAAGGCGCGTGCAGGTTTCCATGCGTCCGGAGATCGTCCGGTTGATGGGAGGCACGGGGGGGAAATCCCTGACCTTAAAGCGGTGCTACTGGATTGCAACGGGTAGTGGTTATGAGGGCGACTAATAACGGAAGGAAGACGTGGAATGAGCAAAAAGATAACAGTGTGGGTGGCGTTGGGGTTGAGCGTGCTGGCTTGGCTATTTTACCGGGTTCACGTGACGCGGACGACGGCGCAGCTAACAGCGGAATTTGGATCCCGGGTGACGGTCTGGGTGTCCACCCGCGACATGCTGGCAGGGCATGTGTTTGAATCCCGGGATGTGGAGTTGACGGAGGTGCCGGCCGCGTTTGTGCAGCCCGGCGCCCTGACGAACACGGATTGGGATGCCTCTGGTGGCATGACGCAGGCGCCGATTCGCAAGGGCGAGCAAATCCTGGTGACCAAGCTCGCCCAGGATGGCGCAGGCATGCTTTCTCTGCGTGTTTCGACGGACGAGACCATGCGGGCCATGACCCTCAAGTTTGATGGGGAGGGGGGGTTGGCCGGACTTCTTCAGCCGCATGACCTCGTTGATATTATCGGGGTTTTTGAGTCCGCTGGCAGTTCCACCGAAATCACCCGCAGTCATGCCGTCATACTCTGCCAAGCCGTCCCTGTGCTGGCAGTAGACCAGCGCATGGGAGAGCGCGCGGTTGGGGGGGAAACGGCAGGCGAACCCGCTTCACCCCGGATAAGTTCCCCGGTAGCAGCATCGGTGTTTGTCACCGTTCAAGTCAGTTCGGCAGAGGCCTGGCGGTTGAGCTTGGCGTCCCAGATGGCCTATTTGCGTTGCGTGTTGCGGAACCGGCGCAACGAGAAGATCGAATCGCTGCAACCGCCCCCGGAGCGGTTGCCCTCGCTCAAGGGGGATGAGGTGTTCGGCGCCCGTGTGCCGATCAAGATCCGGACGTCGACCCGGCAGGCAATGGATGAAATCGGAACTTTCTAACAGGCGGGGAAAAGCAGCCATGAATCAAAAACAGAAAACAACACTGGCCTGGGCGATGGGATGTTTGGCGGTTTTGGCGATGCCGATGACGGATTGGGCGGCTGTGCAGCGCGTGAACCTGGACCTTGGGAAAGGCACACCCGAGACGATTTCTCTTCCGTATACGGTTGGCCGGGCGGAATTGGCCGCTTCAGGCGACCGATTGGTGGGAGTTGAAATCGCCGCGGATTCCCTAATCATGACGCCCCTTCAGGAAGGGCGGACCACGGTATACGTATTTGATGAAACGGAAACCGAACGGGATCGCCTGGAAGTGTTTGTGGGCCGGGGAGCCGTATCGGCGTCGCTTGATGTGGCCGTTCGCGCTCTTCTCGTGGACGCCGAAAACCGTCCGCTTCCGGGTTTGTCCGTTGTTGCGATCGAAGGGGCGGACAAAGTGTTCATCACGGGGCGGATTGCCGGTTGTCCCGAATTTTTTCGCGTAGCGCAGGCGAAATCTGTTTTTGGGATGGCGGTGGTGGACTTGACGGAGCTTGCACCGGCTTTTGGATCGTCGGTTGTGGCCGCTGTGAAGGAAGTCATGGGTAACGGCAACGTTGAAGTTTCCTTTGTCGGGCGGGAGCTGTTTTTGCAGGGCATGGTGTTCGGAGAATCAGAACGCGCTTTCATCGAGGCTGCAGCCCGATCCGTTTATCCCGAGGTTCGAAATTTTATGACTGTAAAACCCTGGAAAAACGCCGAGATGCCCCAGGACGTGGTCCTTGAAAAACCCCTGCTGATGCTGGAGTGCCAGCTCATTGAAATCACACTCGAGACCATGCGTGAAATGGGGGTGGATTGGGGTGGCGTTCAGACTTTGAGCCTTCAGGCCGGTTTGTCCGCCGGTGTGGGCGACGCCGTTTCTTCCGTCTCACTGGGCACGGCGAAGCTGTTCCAGCTGCTGACGCCTCACCTGCAGACAGGCGACGCCAAGCTGCTCTACACACAGAACCTGGTTTGTGAAGACGGCGGCAAGGGCCGGTTTTTCGCCGGCGGCTCCTTTCGCATTGTGGCGGTTGGCCCTGGCAACCAGGACGTGGCCGTGGAAGAGGTGGAGTACGGCATCGGGATGGACCTGGAGCCCCGGTTGGATCGGCAAGGGAATATCGAAACCAAAGTGGGAATTGAATTCAGCAATTTGGGACCGATGGTTGCGTCTTACCCCTCCATCCTGAAGCGCTATGTGCGTACCACGGTTAACGTCAAGCAGGGGCAGACCCTCAGCTTGGGCGCTCTGATTGGACACACGGCGTCGGAGGACGTATCGAAAATACCGGGACTGGGCAGCATTCCGGTTTTGGGTGAACTATTCAAATCCGAACGGTACATGAATAAGCAAAGCGAACTGGTGATTCTTATTACACCCCGGCGCATTGTGCCGGGCGGGGATGCGGAAAAGGCGCTACGCGAAGGCATGAAGGAAAAGGTCGCCAAAAAGGAGAAAGGTTCATGAAAGAGATGTTGGAACCCCAGAGAGCAGAGGGCGGGCGTACCCGTTGCGTGGATATGAAATCGGCCCTTGGCCTCGTGGAGGAGCGCGAAAAGATGCGGCGCGTCAAAATTCAGGAACTGAAGGCCAGGTTACTGGGACGGGTTCAGGAAAACGAAGAGTTGCGGCGCATGAATTTGGATGTGTTGGAGGGAGCGATGCGGATGGTGGCTTTGCGCAGCCGGACCGAAGACATCATCCGGTTCGAGTTGGGCCGCTTTGGAGAATCTCTTTCCCCCCACGAGCGCGAAGCCTTGGTGAAGGAGGTGCTGGATGAGGCCTTGGAACTGGGCCCGCTCGAAGACCTGCTCAAGGACGACAGCGTGGAGGAGATTATGGTAAACGGGCCCGAACGTATTTTTGTGGCTCGGAAGGGCCGCATGGAATTGACGGACCGCCGGTTCGGCACCATGAAGCAGCTGGCCAGCATCATCGATCGTATCGTGGCGCCGATAGGGCGTCGGGTGGATGAAAGCATGCCCTATGTGGACGCCCGGCTGGAGCGCGACGGTTCCCGTGTGCACATCATTTTGCCTCCCTTGGCGTTGGATGGCCCCACGGTTACGATCCGCAAATTCTCCCGCCGCGGGATGGGGGCGGCCGACCTGGTTGCCGGCGGATCCTGCACGGAGGGGATGATGCGGTTTCTGGACCTGTGCGTGAGGGGGCGGCGGAATGTGATCGTTTCCGGAGGCACGGGGACCGGTAAGACGACCCTGCTGAATGTTCTTTCGCAGGCGGTATCGGGCGATGAACGGGTCATCACGATCGAAGACTCGGCGGAACTCCGGCTTTCCCACCTGAACCTGGTGCGACTGGAGGCGCGGCGCGCGAACGTGGAGGGGCGGGGCGAGGTGACTATACGGGACTTGGTGAGAAATGCCCTTCGGATGCGTCCCGACCGTATCATCGTCGGAGAGTGCCGCGGGTCGGAAGCGTTCGACATGCTTCAGGCCATGAACACGGGGCATGAAGGATCGATGACGACACTTCATGCCAACACCCCACGCGACATGCTGGCCCGGTTGGAAGGGCTGGTCATGATGGCGGTGGAAATGCCCGTGGCCGTTATCCGCCGGAATATCGCCTCCGCCGTTCAGGTGGTTGTCCAGATCGCACGCTTGAGCGACGGATCGCGGAAAATCGAGCGTGTTTCCGAGGTGTTGGGAATGCAGGGGGACGAGATCGCCATCCGCGATATCTTTGTTTACGAGCAGACCGGCCTCGGCACGAACGGCCGGGCGAAGGGCCTTTTTCGAGCCACGGGACATGTGCCGACTTTCTGTGCCCGGCTTAGGGCATCGGGACTTCAAATTGACGAAAACCTTTTTCAAGAGGGGATTAGCGAGGAGACGGAACGATTGGTCGCAACCCATCAAGACGGGGAGCAGACACGATGAAGAATAACGAAATAACAGAGGGTCGCGGGTGCGATCCTCACGGAAGGGCGATAGTCAGCACAGGGAGGAGCATCATGAGGCAATTCGTTTGTATCGGAGTGGCGGCGGCTTTGTTGGGCGTGTGCAGGGCACAGGAGACCGAAAAGAAAGGAGGGACACCGGAGAACATTATGAGGGTATCGGAAGCGTACAATCAGGCGGTTTCGTTCCAGGAGGCGGGGGACCTAGAGTCCGCGTTTGGGGGATTTCAGCGGATCCTGGCGGGCGCCAAAAGCGGGGCATGCGCCGATGAACGGCGCATTTTCAGCGGGGCCGCCAATAACGCCGGCAACATTTCGCTACTGAGGAGCAACCTCGGGCGGGCGGAATTTTATTACCGCCAGGCCGTGGAATGGGATTCGGGAAACGCCCTTGGCTGGAACAACCTGGGGGTTGTTTTGCTCAAAGAGGGCCGAATCTCCGATGCCCAAAAAACTTTCGAGAGGGCGGTGCGGGAAAACCCCCTGCTGGCCATGCCGCTTAACAACCTGGCCCGTTTGCTGTTGGAGTCGGGGAACCTGCAACTGGCGGCGGAATACCTGATCGTCAGCCTGCGCCTGAATCCGGCCGATCCTGAAACGTTATTCTTGTTGGCTCGTCTCTACGATCAGGCCGGCATGCCGGAGAAGCAGGAAAGTGTATGGAAGGCGTTGGTGGAAGTGTCCGGCGACACGCCCGAGAGCAAGCTTATGCTGGCCGCTCATTTTGTGCGAAGCGGGCTTTTGGAGCAGGGCGAGAAGATTCTTCGGGAGATTCTCAGCGACAAGCCGGATTTTCCCGAAGCCCGACTTCAATTGGCCAGGCTGCAGGGACAACGGGGGCAGTGGCGCGAAGCGGAGTTGGGGCTGAGGGATTTGCTGAAGACCTTTCCTGCCGATTCTGCCGTGCGGAACGACCTGGCCGTCGCGGTGGCCTCCCAGGGCCGTCTTGCGGAAGCGGTTGCTCTGGCCGAGGAGGGAACGGCTCGGTTTCCAGGCCTGGCCGAAAACTGGTACATCCTTGGGCTCTGCCATGACAGAAGCGGCGATGCGGAGCGCTCCGAAAAAGCATTTCGCCGATGCGTGGAATTGAAACCCGGTTATGCCCGCGCCTGGAACGACCTGGGCGTGATGGCGATTCGCAAAGGGGATAAGGATGGCGCGCTGGACGCCCTTTCAAAGGCGCTGGCGGCCGATCCCTATTCGGCGGAGGTGCGGTACAATTTCGGGCGCTTTCTGGTCATGAGCCAGATCGACTTCGATCGAGGGCTTCGTCTGATGGCCGCCGTGGCCGATGGCAACGGCCCCTTGGCCGAGAGGGCCAACAAGTTTATGGATGACCTGATCCTGATCGGGCAAGGCAAGGATCCGGGTTGGACCGCCGGCAAGTAAAAAGGAGCGCTATGAATAAGAAACAGATTTTATCTCGAACCTGGGCTTGGATCGGCATGGCCCTGCTTGCTCTGGGAATGTCCGCTGGTGCGGAGCCGAAGCAGAAGATCACGGTTACGGACAAGACAACGGTCCGCAATCCAAAAGCGGACGTGCAGGTCACCACCCAAACGCACGGCACGCAAACCCGTACGACAGAAGAAAATGGTCACTGGCAGACCGTGAAGGCGGATACGCAGTCTAAAACGACCGAAACCGGGTGGAACGGCGACTGGACGGAGAATGGGTGGGAGGGGGAGGCCGGAATAAAGGCCGACAAGAAAAGCCGGCTGGAAACGAAAACGGGCAATTCATCAACCCGCGCTCTTGGGAAAACAAAGCTCGAAGAGCCGGAAACCGTCTGGGAAGGGTCCGCCGGAAAAAATTACCGCAAAACGGTGAAGGGTGACCTGGGAACTGTTTCCATCAAGGCCGACGCCGGCACGGAGGGTTCGGTCCGGTGGGGTGACAACGGCATTGAGGCCAAAGGGAAAATCGGAGTTGAGACTGAGTTAAAGGCAACAACGCCCACGATCAAGGCCGGGACAAAAGATTTCGGTTTAAGCTTGAAAGGCCAGGCGAGGTTGGAGGCATCGGCCGTCGCGAAAGGCCGGTTGGGCGCCTATGTGGACGAGAAGGGGATCACTTTTGGGGCCGAAGGATCAGCCGGCGTTTACGTGAAGGGCGAGCTCAAGCTCAGCATGGAAGCCCATGTTTTTGGAGTAAAAACCAATGTCAACCTGATTGCCTCGGGATACGCCGGCGCGATGGTGGCGGGAAAAGCTGTGGCCACGCTCGGGTGGAATGGCAAAGTCTCCTTCATGGCCAGCCTGGGCGCATCGATTGGATTCGGCGGGGGCGTTGCCGTCGAGTTTGAAATGGATGCCGAGGAACTGATGAAACGGTTGAATTTCACCGATTTAAATCAACTGTTGGTTTTCCTGAAGGAATTTCAGGAGAACCCGGAGCCGGCGCTGGCCAAACTCGGTATTCAGGCGCTTCGGAAGCTGCACGAGTCAGGTTTCGGGGCGTTAAAAAAATTGGGGCAAAATTCCGCCAAAACATTTGAAAACAAGGTTATGGAGCCGCTGCAGATGGCGGGAGCAAAACTGCATGAGGGGGCGCAGAAAGGGCTCGCTTTTCTTGGGCGCTTGATTCGCGCCCCACACGCGGATGCCGACCTTGCCCAGGTGAATGCCGTCATCGCCCAGTCAGAAGAAAACAGGGCGCTGTTGACCCGCATGGCAGCCGGCCGTTCCCAGCTGGAGTTCCCTCTTTGCATGGGCGACGGAATGGGAGGCCCTCCGTTACAAGAAGACTGGGAGGGGATGGATCCCTATTCCTGGCATCCCTTCGACTGGCCTTGCGCGTATGCGTGGCCGAGCCTTTAATTCAAGGAGACGGACATGAATATGACTATTTGGGACTTGGGCGTCTGGGCGGCGGCATTTACGGGCGCGTGGCTGATTCTCCCCATGGCTTGGCAGCACGTGCTGGAAACCGCGGTGGCGGCGGCGGAAGGTTTTGGGCGTGAGCGGATGGACTTGGGCGCCCGGATAATTTTGGCGGGCATAGCCCTTGTCGGGATTGTTGCCGGTTTGAGTGTCTACGGGTTGACACGCAGCCTCCTGCTGGCCTCTTTGGCTTTGGGCGCCGGCTTGGCGGCTCCAGGGTGGGCGCTTTCCAGTTATCAAAACTGTCGCCGCCGCCGGTTCCACCAGCAGTTTATGAATGTGCTGCTGATGATCGCCAATTCGCTCAGGGCCGGCTTCAACCTGAGCCAGGCCGTGGATATTGTGGCCCGCGAAATGCCGGCTCCCGCGCGCGATGAATTCGCGCGGGTCGTGCGGGATCGCGACCTGGGCATGTCGATCGACGAGGGGCTGGAGCGCCTGGCCGTCCGCATGAACGGGGAAAGCGTCCGCATCTTCGTTACGGCCATCCAGGTGGGGCGCCAGACCGGAGGGGATCTGACCCGCATCCTGGACGGGTTGGTTAGAATGATCCGCGAGCGCGAGCGGGTGGAAGACCGTGTGCAGACCATGACCTCGGAGACCCGGTTCCAAGGCTACACCCTGGCAGGGCTGCCGTACCTTCTTCTGGTCGGCTGGCTTTGTCTGGATCCCGCCGGCGTGCGGGATATTTTTTCAACCGTGTGGGGCAAGGCTCTCTTGGCCGTCGGCACCACGTTTAATGCCCTGGCCTTGATGACGATTCGTAAAATGGCCTCTGTAAAAATTTAAGGAGCAAACATGCAAAATATGTTTTTCGAGTTGTCGGTTCTGTGTGTGACGGCCGTGACGGGCGCCACAGCCTTTTTCGTCCTTAGTTCCATGAACAGTGTTGGAGATGTGCCGAAATTAGTCGCCGAACAGCCGCCCTTGGTGGCCGCCCTGAGGCCCGCCTTCGCCCTGTTCGCACCGCTTTCCAGGCGCTTGCTGGTGGCGTTGCCCGGGTGGGAACGCTGGATGCATGGCAGCCTGGGAGCAGCCGGGTTTGGCCATGTCGTGCGCCCCGATGAGTTCCTCTCGCTGCATTTTGTCATTGCCGTTATTCTTTTTCTGGCGGGAATGCCGTTTGGTCCGCTTGTGCATACGGGGCTTGTGCTTCTGGGATTTGCCTTTCCCTCTCTGTGGATCCTGGGGGCCATTCAGGAGCGGCATGCCTCTGTTCGCAGTGACATGCCCTACGTGGTGGACTTGCTGGCCCTTTGCACGCTGGCGGGTCTGGAGTTCGGGTCGGCCATCGACCGGGTGCTGCACAAAATTGGCGCCGGTCCCCTTCGGGACGAACTGCAGCTGACCCGGCGGGATATGGCCCTCGGCCGCTCGCTTTCGGGGTCCCTTCAGGAGATGGCGCGGCGGATCCGGATGGCGGAAATGACCAGTTTCGTTGCCATTCTGTGCCAAGGCCTGGATCTGGGCGCGGGCGTTGCCCAGGTCCTGGCCGCCCAGGCGGAAAAGATGCGGCTCGAGCGGATGGAGCGGGCGGAACGTTCCGGGGCGCAGGCGCAGCAGAAAATCCTGCTGCCGCTCCTGCTCCTGATGCTGCCGGCCTTTGCGTGCCTGGTCTTTATTCCCCTGCTGGTCAGCCAGGCGAAGGTTTACATGGGCAATGGATTCTAAAGCAAACAACGAGGAGCAGGTCATGGACAACGGGATACAAATTGAAGTCGTCAACGGACCGGGCCGCGGAACCATTTTCACCGTTCCGGGTTCCGGCTTTTCGCTTGGGCGCTCGACAGAACCGGACGAGGTCTCCTGCGCGCTCATGGACGATGTCAGCGTGTCGCGGCGTCACGCCGTGGGGCGCGTGGAAGGCGACCGGATCGTGCTGGAGGACTGGCCGGGTTGTCCCAGCAAAGCGGGGCTGATTGTGGGCGGACAGCGCGTGGCGCGGGTGACCTTGGCGGCCGGGGAAACAGTGGTGTTGGGCCGGACGAGTCTCGCCTTCCACCCCTTGAACGCGAAAAATCGGCCGCGTCAACTGTCGCCCTTCCGCCGCCGCTGGCTGGGCGTCTTTTTGTTTCTCGCGATTGTGGGGGGCGTGACGGCGGCGGTTGCCGGCAGGGCGAAGACGGTTTCCGAATTAAACCCCCGTCAGGAAATGGACCAGGCGTGGTCGGCGCGTTGCAGCGGCGAACTGGAGGACGCCGTTCGGCTGTTACGCGAGGCAAGGCAGGGCAAGGAGCCGGGCGAAGGGGCGGCGGCGATGGAACGGGAATGCCAGCGGTATGCCCGGCTCTTCGAGGGCCCGCGCCGGCTGGAGGAGGCCCTTCAATTGGACGAAGCCCGGGATGCGTGGACCCGGGTGGCCCTGGGCATGCGGCCGGAAGATCCGCTTCGCGCGTGGGTGGAAACGGGATGCGTGGCGCGGTTGTCGCGGCAACTGGCGGAACTCAGGCCATAAGGGATGCTTGACCGGGCCTTATTTCAAACGGGTGGTCGGCTCGGGGGTTCCGCCGGCTTCCAGCCAGTGGTTAATGAAGTTGAACGCGCCCATGGCGTAGTCGCGCACGTAAAAAACGAAGTCCTGCCCAAACACGAGGATCAGGGACATCGTGATGGCGCGGAGCCAGAACGAATCGGATTCCGTAAAAAGGTAGTAAAGCGAATAGCCGGGCACGACCAGGCAGAGAATGCCCGTCAGGAAATCGTTGGTCAGCGCTTCGATGACAATGGAGATGTGGAAGAAGAGGATTGCCACAGTTCCGCCCAGGCGCAGGAGGTCGAGCTCATCTTTGGCCAGGAAAAACTGGTAGCCGTCGAAAAAGCGCAGGTAGGCAAAAATGGCCGTCAGCACAACGAACAGGACGGCGGCCTTGACGGTTGGCATGAAAGAGTCGAAACGGACCCGCCGTTTTTTCTGATGGATTTGCGACGAAATGGATTCCAGCCGCACGTTGGGTTTTCCCGGATTGGCGGCCTCCTCGGCGGCGGCCTCGGCTTTGGCCTGCCGGATATGCTGGGGGAGAAAGCGGTCGGGAATGGAGGGTTCGGCGTCCGGCATGGAGAGAGGGGCCTTGCATTTCGGGCAGGCCAGGCCTTCGGGCTTGGCGTATTGCGAAAGGGTGAGGGCGGCGCCGCAATGGGGGCAGATAAGGGTAATGTCGGCCATGCGAATTCCGCCTTAGGGTTTGAGCGCCTCTTCGAGGTCTTTGTTTTCCTTGGCCGCCGCGGCTTCGATTTGGACTTTAGCTCTGCGACCCGCCTCGATGGTGGAGCGCTGGGTTAAGACATCGACGACGGCGCTGCCGACCGATTGTCCGGCAGGCGGGTTGGTGGCGACTGCGGCGGGTCTGGTTGCGTTTGCCGCCGTCTGAGGCGCGGGAACGTCACGGCGGCATCCGGCGGCCAGGATGGCGATTAGAAGAAGCATGCCTGTTTTTTTCATGACTTTATCATTATAGTCTTTTGTGGCGAATAATTCAAGTGATCTCCAACACCCGGACCAGGCGTTCGGGTGGAAGGCGGAACGCGGCGCCCTCGCCCTCATAAAAACCATGTCCGTCGATCATGTGAATGTTGAGGTCGGTGAAGGTGATTTCCTCGTTCAGTCGCAGGTTCCGGACAATCGTGAAGGTCTTGTCGAAAAGGCCCGGATGGCCGAACGGGCAGGGCATTTTTCCCCGGGCGCCGTCGATGCGGGCCTCGAAATGGGATTCCAGATTCATATCCAGCCCCAAGCCCCGGACGCCGGCCGCCCGGAACAGGCGCATTCGGTCGGCGATGAGGCGGTGGGTGAGACCGAGCCGCAAAACAACGGCCTCGTCGGCCACGAGAATATCGGCCAACGGGCGCTTGTCGGCGCCCAGGAAGCCGGTCTGCGTGATGACGCCCGGCTTCATTTCTCCCTGAATTCGGTCCATATCAGCCGTCTGCTTCATGGCGGGCTCCTCAGGAAAACTTGTCGAAAAAGATCCGTTCGCGGGGCATGCCTTTTTTCACCAGCGCCTGAATACAGGCATCGATCATGAAAGGGTTTCCGCAGAGGTAGGCTTCCGCTTCGCGGGCATCGCCCACATGCCGGTCCATGATATCCGTGATCAGGCCGGTTTCGCCGTGCCAGGGGTCCTGGGGGTCCGGGGCGGACAGCGACGGAATGAATTTGAAGTCGGAAAGACGGGTTTCCAAATCCTTCATTTCGTCCAGCAAAAAGAGGTCTTTCCGGGTTTTGGCGCCGAAGAAATAGCGTATTTTGCGGGCGGCCCCTTTTTCCGCCATGTCGAAAAGAATGGACTTGATGGGGGCCATTCCCGAACCGCCCGCGATGCAGATGATTTCGCGCTGGGATTCGCGGAGATAGAAATCGCCGTAGGGGCCGTTGAGGGTGACGGGGGCCCCGACCTTGAGGTGTTTGTGCACATAGGTCGTGCAGATGCCGTTGGGCACGTAGCGGATTTCCAGTTCGGTCTCGCCGTGGCTGGAGGGGGCGGAAGAGATGGAATAGGCGCGATAGACGGGCTCGTCGGTCAAGTCGTAGGGCGGCACTTCGAACTGGATGAACTGACCGGCCTTGAAGGTCATTTGTTGCGGCTCCGTGAGTTTCAGCCGGACTTCCTTGATGTCATGCGTGAGGTCCCGGATTGCGGAAACGACCGCCGCATATTGCTGGACGCTGAGCAGTTCCTCGGGTATCCGGATGGCCAGGTTGGTTTTGACCTTCACCTGGCAGGAAAGGTGCACCTTGTTTTTCCGTTCCTCCGGCGACAGCCAGGCGAGTTCGGTGGCCACGGGATCGCCGGCTCCGCTGTCGATCGTCACCTTGCACAGGCCGCAGGAGCCCCGGCCGCCGCAGGCGGAAGGGATGAAGATTTTTTCATCTTTCAGCGTGGAGAGCAGGTTGCGGCCGCCCTGGACCTTGAGGGTGCGGCTGCCGTTGATGGTGATGGTGCATTCCCCGTAATTGGCGATGGTCGCATCGGCCACGATCATGATGAGCGCGAGCACGCCGTTGATGGCGCACATGACACCGATTCCGATAAGAAAATCCGTCAACACACCGGGTCCCTCCATCCTTGTGCTTCAGCCGGTCAGGAGGTCATTCCTGTGAAGCCCACAAACGCCAGCGCCATGAAGCCCGCGATGATGAGGGCGATGCCGGCGCCCTCCAGCCCGCGCGGGAGCCGGTTCTTGGCGATCCGCTGGCGGATGCCGGCCATGGCGAGGATGGCCAGCATCCAGCCGACGCCGCTGCCCAGCCCGTAGCCGGCGGCGCGCCAGAAATCGTATTTCCGGATCATCATGAAAAGCGAGGCCCCGAGGATGGCGCAATTGACGGTGATGAGGGGGAGAAAGATTCCGAGGGCGGCATAGAGGGTGTCCGAGACGCGTTCGATGATCATTTCCACAATTTGGGTGAAAGCGGCGATAACGATGATGAAGACGATGTAGCTGAGATATTCCAAATTCAGGGGGAGCAGCAGCTTGTAGTAGACCAGCCAATTCAAAATGGTGGTGCAGAACATGACAAAGATTACGGCCATGCCGAGGCCGGAAGCGGTTTTGACTTCCCGCGAAGCGCCGAGGAACGAGCACATGCCCAGGTAGTTGGTCAGCAGGATGTTGTCCGTGAAGACGGCGGCGATGAATATGGCGAAAAAGGCCCCGAACTCGTTCACGGCTTGGCCTCCTGCGGTTGCGGCTTGTAGAGGAGCCAGCCCTTTACGATCCACACAAAGATGGCCAGGGCGAAAAAGCCGCCGGGCGCCATGACCAGGATGGTCCAGTTGGTCCAGCCCTCACCCAGGAGTCCGTAGCCCCAGACGGAACCGGAGCCCAGCAGTTCGCGGAAGAAGGCGATGACCAGCAGCACATAGGAGTACCCGACGCCCGAGGAGAGTCCGTCCATGAGGGCCGGTCCGGGGCTATTGGTCAGAGCGAAGGCCTCGGCGCGCCCCATGACGATGCAGTTGGTGATGATCAGCCCCACGTAGGGGCCCAGTTGGCGGGAAATATCGGGCAGATAGGCTTTCAGCACGATATCGAAAAAAATCACGTAAGCCGCGATGACGAGCACCTCGGCCATCATACGCACCCGGGCCGGGATCCACGTCCGGAGGGCCGAGATGGTGACGTTGGACAGGGCCGTGGTGAAGGTCAGGCCCAGGCACATGACCAGGGTGTTTTTCACCACGTTGGTGACGGCCAGGGTGGAGCAGATGCCCAGCACCTGGATGAAGACCGGATTGTTGGCGCCCAGATTTTCCCGAAAGATTCGCATGGCTCTGGACATCAGGCCCCGTCCTTTCCCGGTTCCGGCGCGCCCTTTTCCGCCGTACGGTTGACGATATCGCGCACGGCCTTCGAGGTGATCGAGGCCCCGGTGATCGCGTCGATCTTTTCCGGGGAGGCGGAGCGGGTGCCTTCCGCCACCAGCGACAGGGGCGGGCGTTTTCCTTTGAATTGCGAGGTGAACCACTCCTCGGTGATGCGGGCGCCGAGGCCCGGCGTTTCCGTTTGGCGCGTGAAAGCGATGCCCGAGAGCGAGCGGTCTTCGCGGAAGCCGACCATGGCGGTGATTTCCCCCCAGAGCCCCGATCCCGTGGCCGGGATCACGTAGGCGGGGCCGGCTTCGCCCTCAACGGCCAGCCAGCCGTCCTCCGGGGCCTGGCCCTCGCGCGCGTGTACCTTTTCCGTATACATCTTTTCGACGGCCGCGTTTTCTTCCGGCGGCGTCAACCCGCTGGCCTGGAGCACGGCCCGCTTGAGGTGGAGTGACTGGTTGCGGCTGACGAGGTCGGCGGTTTGGAGATGGGCGCCGGTGACGGCCGACATGAAGACGAGGGTGAGGCCGAGCATGAACCCGACCGGGTAGAGCCGCCGCAGGAGGCTGATCCGGGGGGGGCTCATGCGGCACCTCCCGCGGGAGGCGCCGGGGCGGGCGTGGCGCGCCGGGCGGCCTGCCATTGGCGGATGGCGTGATCCGTGATGGGCGCGAACATGTTGGCCAGCAGGATGGCGAACATGGTCCCGGCGGGCCAGACGGAAAAGATACCGATGAGGCTGGAGAGGATGCCCACGAGGGCGCCGAACAGCCAGCGGCCCGGGTCGGTCTGGGCGGCGGAGACGGGATCCGTGGCGTAGAAAAAGATGCCCACCAGGAAACTGCCGGCGAGCATGGCATGGAGGGGATCGGCCGCCCGGTTGACGCCCATTTTCCAAAGCAGCGTCTGGATGGCGAGGAAGCCCAGAATGCCGCCCGCGGGGATGCGATAGTTCGCCGTGCGCGTGATGATGAGATAAAGGCCGCCCGCCAGGGCCAGCACCGCGCTGGTGCCGCCGATTGTGCCGGCCGTCCGGCCGAAGAACAGGTCCGCCAGCGGGAACATCTGGCCGTTTTTCAAGAGCATGCCGGGGGTTGCGGTGGTGACGGCGTCCAGCGGCGGGGCGTAGGCGGCCAGGCCGCCGAGCAGTCCGGTGAAGGCCGGGAACCACAGGGCCGTCATGGGGGCTCCGAAGCAGATATAAAGGAAGGCCCGGCCGGTGAGGGCGGGGTTGAAGACGTTGCGGCCGAATCCGCCGAAGGCCATCTTGCCGAAGACCACGGCGAAGACGACCCCGGCCACGGCCATCCAAAGGGGCAGTGCGGGGGTGACGGAAAGAACGAGCAGGGTGGCGGTGACGAAGACAGCGGAGGAGACGGGCTGCTTCCAGGTGCGGCAGAAGGCGTATTCCGTCAGGAAGCCGGCCGCATTGGCAACGGCCAGCATGGCCAGGACGCGCCAGCCGAAGAAGTAGATGGCGGAAAGCGCCAGGGGCAGGGCGCCCAGCAGCACCCGGATCATGTTCTTTTGCCAGAGGATTAATTTGACGGGCGGATTCACGGCATGCTCCTTCGCAACGGGGACACGTTACCACTTCGGGGGAAGGGCATGCAAGCGCACAGCTCGAGGGAATCCCTGATCAGGCCAGGCCCTGGCGGCATTTTTGGATGAGCGTGTTGGTGGAGCTGTCGTGCTTCAGGGCGGGCGGCTCGGAGGCGGTCAGTTCCTCCAGCACGCGGCTGGCCAGAATCTTGCCCAGTTGGACACCCCACTGATCGAACGAATAGATATCCCACAGCACGCCCTGGGCGAAGATCTTGTGCTCGTAAAGGGCCGTGAGCGCGCCGAATGAGAACGGGGTGAGGGATTCCGCCAGCAGCGTGTTGGTCGGCCGGTTCCCTTCGAACGTCTTGAAGGGAACGAGCGCTTCCGCTGTTTTTTCGGCGCGCACGGCGTCGGCCGTTTTCCCGAACGCCAGCGCTTCGGTTTGGGCCAGGAAATTGGCCATGAAGGCGGCATGATGGCCGCGCACGAGCGGATCGGCGTGCGGGCGGGCGAAGCCGATGAAGTCGGCGGGAATCAGCTTGGTGCCCTGGTGCAGGAGCTGGTAAAAAGCGTGCTGGCCGTTGGTGCCGGGTTCGCCCCAGATTACGGGGCCCGTCTGCCAGTCCACGCGGCGGCCCTGTTTATCCGTGCTTTTCCCGTTGCTTTCCATATCCCCCTGCTGGAAATAGGCGGGGAAGCGGCTGAGGTATTGGCTGTAGGGCAACAGCGCGTGGGTTTCAGCCCCGAAAAAATTGTTGTACCAGAGGCCGAGCAGCCCGAGCAGCACGGGCAGGTTTTTCTCGAAAGGGGCTTCCGCGAAGTGGCGGTCCATGGCATGGAAGCCGTCGAGCATGGCGAAGAACGACTCCGGACCGATGGCCAGCATGACCGGCAGGCCGATGGCGGAGCAGAGCGAGTAGCGGCCGCCCACCCAGTCCCAGAACCCGAACATGTTGGCGGGGTCGATACCGAATTTGCGCACTTCCGCCTCGTTGGTGGAAACGGCCACGAAATGGCGGGCCACGGCGGCCTCGGCCTTGAGCGCGCGCAGGCACCAGGCGCGGGCGGTGGCGGCGTTCATCATGGTTTCCTGGGTCGTGAAGGTCTTGGAGGCCACGATGAAGAGCGTTTCGGCGGGATCGAGGTCGCGGGTCTGTTCGAAGAAGTGGGCGCCATCGACATTGGAGACAAAACGGAGAGTCAGGGCGGGGTCGGCGTGGAGGCGGAGCGCCTCATAGGCCATGACGGGCCCCAGGTCGGAGCCGCCGATGCCGATGTTGACTATGGCGCGGATGGGCTTGCCGGTGTGGCCTCTCCAGTCCCCCGAGCGGACGCGCCGGCAGAAGGCGGCCATGCGGTCGAGGACGCCGTTGATTTCGGGCATCACGTCGCGTCCGTCGACAAGGACGGGGTTGTTGGAGCGGTTGCGCAGGGCGGTGTGGAGGACGGCGCGGTTTTCCGTGACGTTGATGGCGTCGCCGCGGAACATGGCGGCGATGGCCGGCCCGAGTCCCTGGGCCCCGGTGAGTTGGAGCAGGAGCCGCACGGTTTCGTCCGTGATGCGGTTCTTGGAGTAATCGAGGTACCAGCCGCAGGCTTCGGCGCGGAGCCGCGTGCCACGGCCGGGGTCGGCGGCAAAGAGGTCGCTCAGGTGCGCGGCGTGCAGCGAGGCGTGGTGGGCCTGGAGGTTTTTCCACTCCGGCAAATCGGTCAGGCGGGGCTTGGCGGGCATAGCGGTCTCCGGTTAAAGGTTGAGCGGTAACAGGTTACCGGATGCGCGGCGCGGAACAAGCGAAAACTCCTGTTGCCGAAGGGATCACGCCCGGCCGGTTTGTCCGGGTGGGCGGGCTACTTGAATTGGTCGATATCGGCGCTAAGCAGCTCTCCGGCGATATCTTCCAGCGTGACGATGCCGACGCACTGCTTGCGGTCGTCCACCACGGAAAGGAGATGTTCCTTGTTCTGGAGCATGGAGCGCAGGGCCATCATCAGCGTGTCGCGGTGGTTGACGGTGTGAATGGGCTTGGCCTTGGCCACGAGGGGGCCGATCTCGTCGTTGGAGACGGGCAGGGCCTTATTTGTGACAATGTAGGCGAAGATGTCCCGGGGCTCCGTGCTGCGGCTAACCGGATAGCGGGTGTGCTCGCTTTGGCGGGCCAGCGCCAGGACGGAATCCGGTGTGTCCCCTGTGCTAATGAAGCGGATCCGGTCCGGGGGGATCATGGCGCGGGTTATGGGGGTATGGCCGAGGCGCACCGCGTTGACGATGATGTTTTCCTGTTCCAGGTTGATGGACTTGCCCGAACGCGCCAGGGCGGCCAGCGTCACGAGATCGGCGGTGGTAATCTGATCGGGTTCGCCCTCCGTGGTGAGGCGGCGGAACAGGTGTTCGCTCACCCAGATGAAGGGGAGCATCAGGCGCGTCAGACCCTCCAGAAGCGGCCCCGCATAGGGAGCCAGCTGGTTGCGAAAGGAAACGCCGATAATCTTGGGCAGGATTTCCGTGCCGAATAGCACAATGACCGTAAAGAACACGGAGAAGATCCAGATGTTGTTTTCGCCGTAGATTTCCGCGAAGGCGCCGCCGGCCACCGTGGCGCCGCCCGTGTGGGCCACCGTGTTGAGGACCAAGATGGCGGTGATGGGACGGGCGATGTTTTGCTTCAAGCGTCTCCACGATTGCGCGGCCCGCGGGCGTTCGGCCTGGAGGCGATTCAGCGTCAGCGGATTGAGGCTCAACAGCAACGATTCCGCCAGCGAGCAGAGGAACGAAACGACGATGGCGATGGATGAGCTGAGGATCAGGATCGATTGCATGCGGGCCTCAGCGGGGTGCGGTTATCGGGGCGGCGCCCGCCGGCGCCGGGCTTGACGCGGGGGGCGTCAGGGGGATGCGTATCTGGAAAAGGGCGCCGCCGAGGGGGGACTTGCCGACCGAAATGGCGCCTTCGCACGAGGAGGCGAAGGCCTTGACGGTGACGAGGCCGATGCCGGTGCCTTCGGGCTTGGTGGTGTAGCAGGGATCGAAGATGGCTTCGACCCGGTCTGGCGGTATGCCGGGACCGTCGTCGTGGACGGCCAGGGTGGCGGTAGTCGCATCGCACACGACGCGGATTTCGATGCGTCCCGTGGGTCCGGCCGCCTGCGCGGCGTTGATCACCAGGTTCAATACAGCCTCTTCGAGAAGGACGCGGTTCAGGACCAGTGAAAGGGGCGGCAGGTCCGGCGTGGTGATGCCGCAGAAACGGACGTCCGGGTGTTTGCGCGCGATGTCGACCAGCCGGGGCAACGCATCGTCCAAATCGACGCGTTCCTGTTCGGCCGGCAGCACGTGCGCCGTCGAGGAGGTGATCCGTTTGCAAAGATGGCTGAGGTTGTTGATGCCGTTCTCGATCTCCTTGCACGCGGCCTGCAGAGGGCCGTTCCCGTTTCCCTGTTCATGGAGGTCCGCGGTGATGGAGGACAGGGTCATCAACAGGTTGTTCAGGTCGTGGGCGATGACCGCGAACGACATGGCGCCCATGATCTTCCTTTCCGTTTTGAGCAGGGCCAACTCCTGCGCGGCGATGGTGGCTTCCTGCCGGCGGATTCTTTTAAAGAGCGCATGGGAAACGACAAAATAGATCAACCCGGTTAACGTGATGAAGGCGATGCCTTTGGACGTCTCGATAAGTTGCAGATCGTGCGGTGATTGGGCCACGGCGGCTGCATAGCGGCTCGAATAGAAGATGTAGAAGCCGCACAATACGATATAGGCGAGAGTGGTCCCGGCGGCCGTCCACAATGGACTGGCCGCCGGGGGGCGATCGACCGACATCGATTGGGTTGTCTCGTGCATGGCGTGTCGCCTCCCGTCATCCGAATTAAGGGTAATCCGTTAAAGCTTGGCCTCTGCACGCAAATTTAGCCCGATGTGACGAAAGGATCAACCCATTTCTTTTCCCATTTCCAGTCCGGTTGGGGCCGAAGGCGTTACTCCTCCACCAACTCGCCTTCGGTGGTGACGGTCACGACGCGCCAGGGGATGGTTTTGCCCGAGGCGGCCAGCGCTTGCTGGACGGCGTGGACGAGGCCGCCGCAGCAGGGGACCTCCATGCGCAGCACGGTGACGCTTTTGATGTCGTTGTTGGCGAAGATGGCGCCGAGTTTTTCGGAGTGGTCGGCCTCGTCGAGTTTCGGGCAGCCGATGAGCGTGATGCGGCCCTTCATGAATTTTTCGTGGAAGCCCGCATAGGCGTAGGCGGCGCAATCGGCGGCGACCAGCAGCTTGGCCTGATCGAAGTAGGGGGCGTTCACGGGGACGAGCTGGATCTGGACGGGCCACTGGCGCAGTTGGCTGGGGGCGGAGCTGGCGGGGGCGGCGGCGGGCGGGGGCGGGGCCTTGGCGGCTTGCTTCATTTTGGCGGCCACGGCGGCCTCATCGAACGGGGCGGCTTCGCGTTCCTCGATTTTGATGGCGTCGACCGGGCACTGGGGCAGGCAGGCGCCGAGCCCGTCGCAATAGGAATCGGAGATTAGCCGGGCCTTGCCGTCGATCAGCCGCAGGGCGCCTTCATGGCAGGCGCTCACGCAGAGGCCGCAGCCGTTGCAGGTCTTTTCGTCGATCGTGATGATGTTCCGCTTCATAAACCAATGTCCTCCAACCTTGTTAATCTATTTAGGTATCAGAATACCACAATAGGCTGGGATGTCAACAATTTTGACTTTTCACAGACGGCGGGGGCCTTTTAAACTTCACTTTCTCTTCGCCGGGCTTTATCCTAGCTTCTTGCATGTGTGGCCCGGGTGATGAAATGGCAGACATAGGGGACTTAAAATCCCCTGCCGCAAGGCGTGTGGGTTCGAGTCCCGCCCCGGGCAATTCCCCAATAAAATGGCAAAAAGCTTAATAAAACAGCGAATATTAAGGTGTGCGACATCGCCATTATGAGCGTTGAAAAAGGCATAATGAGGTGACACCTCCTTGGGAAAGGACACGCGAATAAGGCTTTTTTGTTGCATCCATGTTTCGGCGGCGCACATGAACGCGAGCTCAATAACGCTGTCCCGATCATCGCCCAGACGCCGCGTGATGTCAACCGCCAACCCTCTGATTTCCGTGAACACCTCCTCTCGTTTTCGCCGGTTATACGCCATCCTCACCAGCCGACGCCCGCCTCCAGCGCCGCGCAGTTCGCCTCCTCGCCGGCTCTCCCGCTCTTCGAAAACGCCGTGTTCAAACTCGACAGCGCACGGAAGAACACGGTACTCTCAAGAAATGGGCGTTACACTAATTTATCTTCCAAAGGCTCGGCAGGGCGGCAGGAAAGGCCTTTTGCGGGCCGGCCCTGCGGGGTAGGCTTTCGGGCGCTTGTGTAACTTACGGAGCACGCATGAAACCGATTTTGGAACGACTGAACGCGGGTGAGATTTTGTTTTGCGACGGGGGCATGGGCACTCTTCTGCAGGCCAGGGGCATGAAGCCGGGCGAATGTCCCGAGCAGTGGTGCATCACCCATCCCGACGCGGTCAAGGATATCCACCTGGCCTACCGGCGCGCGGGCAGCGATATCGTGGAATGCAACAGCTTCGGCGGCACGCGCTACAAGCTACGCCATTACGGATTGGAAGGGCGCGTGGCCGAAATCAACCGCGCCGCCGCCGCGCTCGCCAGGGAAGTGGCGGGCGCGTCCCAGTACGTCATGGGCAGCGTGGGGCCCACCGGCGAATTCATGGAGCCGCTGGGCGACGAACCCGAGCAGGCTTTTTTCGAAGCTTTCCGGGAACAGATGATGGCCCTTGAATCGGGCGGCGCCGACCTGGCGGTGGTGGAGACGATGACGGGCGTGGAGGAGGTCTGCGTGGCGGTGCGCGCGGCCCGGGCCCACACGCAATTGATCGTGGCGGCCAGCTTCACGTTCGATCCCCAGCCCAACGGCGGCTATGCCACCATGATGGGCGTGACGCCCGAGCGGGCGGTGACGGAGTCGCTCCACGCGGGCGCCCACCTGGTGGGGGCCAACTGCGGCACCGGCCCGGACCATCTGATCGAGGTGATCCGCCGGATGAAGGCGGCGGCACCGGCGGCGCTGCTGATCGCCATGCCCAATGCGGGGATGCCCGTGCTGGAGGGGGGCAAGACGGTTTTCAAGGAGACGCCGGAACAGATGGCGGCCAAGGCGCCGTTGCTGGTCAAGGCCGGCGCCAACATCGTGGGCGGCTGCTGCGGTACCGGGCCGGAGCATATCCGCGCCATGAAACGGGCGATCAAAGCGGGTTGACTATATGAGTATGGTCGCCTCCGTCTGCCTCACCCTGGCGGGTGTGCATTTTCGGGTATCCCGGAACCCCCCGACTGCAAAAATCACCCGTGTTTACCGGGTTTTTTAACCGGACAAGAACCATGCCGGTTTTTGGCCGGTTGAACGGTTTTTTGATGCGTTTGCCCTGGCCGGCGGCGGAGGATGTCTTGCAAGCGGCTCTCGCTCTTGGTAAACTGGCGCGTTATGAATCTTACAGGAATCCAATCCGCGGACTATGAATACCTCGACGCCGGCAACGGCGCCAGGCTTGAGCGGTTTGGCCCCTACATCCTCAACCGGCCCTCGCCCCAGGCCATCTGGCAGCCCGAACGGCCGGAGGAATGGAAGAAGGCGGCGGGCGTTTACGTCCGCTCCAGCTCCGGCGGCGGGACCTGGGATTTTCCCGGAAAAATCCCCGACACCTGGCCCGTGCAGTACGGGCCTTGCACCTTTCACGTCAAGCCCACGGGCTTCGGCCATGTGGGCCTTTTCCCGGAGCATTCCTGCCACTGGGAATGGGTGCGCCGCCAGATCCGGGCGGCGGGCGAGTCCTGCCGCATCCTGCACCTTTTCGCCTACACCGGCGCCATGAGCCTCGTGGCCGCCGACGCGGGCGCGCAGGTCTGCCATGTGGACGCCGTGGAGGACATCAACCGCTGGGCGCGCCGCAACGCGGAGGCCAGCGGGCTGGCCGACCGGCCGATCCGCTGGATCACCGACGATGCCCTGAAATTCGCGGCCCGCGAAGTGCGGCGCAAAAAAGCGTATGAGGGGATCATTCTTGATCCGCCCACGTACGGCAAGGGGCCGACGGGGGAGCGCTGGTTCCTCGAGGAGCAGATCGGCATTCTGCTCGGGCAGCTTCGCGAGCTGATGGTCGAGCGGCCCCGCTTCATCCTGTTCACCTGCCACACGCCCGGCTTTGCCACCCCCCTGCTTGAAAATCTGCTGCGGGCCTGGCCGGAGTCCTTCGGCGGCCGTCTCGAAAGCGGCAACATGATCATGTCGAATCCCAATGACAAATGCGTGCTGCCGGTGGGCGTTTTTGCCCGCTGGCACGCCGAGGAAGGAAAACGTTCATGACGCGCAAGCTGACATTGAAACCGGGCCGCGATGTGCCCGTGCTGCGGGGCCATCCCTGGATTTTCTCGGGCGCCATTGCCCGCGACGAGGGCGATCACCTGGACGAGGCGGACCTGTTCAGCTCCAAGGGCACGTTCCTGGGCCGCGTCACGGTGCAGGACCCCTCCGACATCCGGGCCAGGGTGTTCGACACCCATCCGAATGTGACGCTGGATGCCGCGGGACTGTTGGCGCGCGTGAAGACGGCCCGCCAGAGGCGCGAGGCGTGGCTCGGCGCGCAGGAGGAGCCCTCCGGCATGCGCGTGGTGTTTTCGGAAAGCGACGGCCTGCCCGGCCTGATCGTGGACCGCTATGCCGACACCCTGGTGGTGCAGTTCCTGACCGGCCCCATGACCCGCCGCCGCGCGGAGGTGCTGGCCGCCCTGGAGGCGGTCTGGAAGCCGGCCACGATCTGGGAACGGTCCGACGCCGAGGCCGTCAAGCTGGAGGGCATGGAGCCCCGCACGGGCCTGATCAGCGGCGCCGCGCCCGCGGGGCCGATTGAGTTCAAGGAAAACGGCATCACATTCCTGGCCGACCTGGAGCACGGGCACAAGACCGGCTTTTACCTCGATCAGCGCGCCGGCCGCGCGGCCGTGGCCCGCTGGGTGAAGTGCAGCGGCGCCAAGCGCGTGCTGGATGTTTTTGCCTACACGGGCGGGTTCGGCCTGAGCGCCCGGAAGGCGGGCGCGGAATTTGTGATGTCGATCGACTCCTCGGCCCGCGCCAAGCAGGAGGCGATGAAGCTCTATGAGTTGAACGGGTATCGCAAGGGCGAGGGATTCGACTATCGCGTGGCCGACGCCTTCGAGACGCTGCGCGGCCTGAAGAATGCGAACGAGAAGTTCGACGTGATCATCGTGGATCCGCCGCGGCTGACGCCGTCCCGCGCGCATCTGCAGCGCTCGCTGCGCGCTTACAAGGACGCCAATCTCTGCGCCATCCGCCTGCTCAACCCCGGCGGGCTGCTCTTCACGTTCTGCTGCAGCGGGCTGGTGGACCGGGATCTGTACGGCAAGGTCGTCGAAGGGGCCGCCCGCGACACGGACCGCCCGATGGCCGTTCTGGAGCATCTGTTCCAGTCGCCCGATCACCCCGGCAAACCGGGGTTCTCGGAGTCCGAGTATCTGAAGGGCTTTGTTCTCGGCGCGTGACAGATGTTTTGCGCCGAATCTGTCGGGTAGGGCGGCGAGTCCCTTCGCCGCCGATTCTTTCCTTGTTAACCACAGCCAGGCTTTCTTCGAGTTATGTATCGCCGGTCTGCTTAAGAATACGCGATCGTTTGCCTTCCAAATGGTCGAGCACCTCAAGCATACGCGGTTTGCGTGCGTTCTCAACCCGTAATTCCACAAGCAACCTGTTCCACTCGTCCATTCGCCCCGTCCGCTGATAGACCGCTTTCATTTTGCCGAGCCTGTCGCCGGCCAACGGGTAGGCCGCCGGTTTCGTCAGCGCAATTTGGGCTTTTGCCAGGCGCAGCCAAATTGCCAAGGCCTCGTCCGGATGACTCATTTGAACGGTCGCGGCCACCGCGTCGCCTTGATAATCGTGCCCATAGCCTCCACGGCCGGCCTTGTACCACCGCAGGACGTCGTCGTTTCGTCCTTCCTTCATAGCAATGGCCATCAACGTGGCCGTGTCGGGGAAGGATCGGGAGCGTTCTTTTCCTTCCGGGACAACCAACCCGGTGGCCGGCAACGGCCACTTGACTTGAGGCGTTTCCGGTTGTTCGGTTGACTTCTTGCGAACCCTCTTTTGTGGCGCCTCCTCGGCGGTCTTTTCGTCCGGTCGTATCCCCGTCTCCAGCCAGCGCAATAACAGCGGGCGGATTGTGTCCCAAAGGCCGAGCGAAGCGGCTGCCTGCTGGAGCGCCTCGTACCGATCCGCGTCCGGCCGGTCGAAAAACTCCATGGCCAAAAAGGCGGTCGCCAATGGCCGATCTTTTTTGCGCGCCGCATGGGCGCGCAAGCGTTCTTCCAGTTGCCAGGCAATCCCGCTCTTCGACTCGATGGTTCGCGCAAATCCTTTGTGCGCCCATTCCACGGCGGCCTCCTCGCGTTTTTCGGCGAAAAGACGGTCGACCAACTCTACATAGCAATGGGTGATCGCGACCTCGCGCTCCAGAATCGAGGAGATCTCACGCTCCCGCCCGGCGTGACGCAGGGCCAGAAACAACCATCGCATGACGGTTTGGCGTCGATACTCGCGAGAGCTCTCATCCGACTCGCGTGGGGCGGCGGCAACAGAGATGGCGTCCATGCGCCGACTCAACGCTTCCGCCACGGCGGACCAATCCGAGCGCGCGAACGCTTTCGGCTTTTCCACCAGCCCCCGAATGCCGTCCAGGATGGAATAGCCGTCGCGCAGACGCGCGTCAATTTCCCAAAGCAACCGCTGAGAGGCGGATTTCGAAGAGGCCGACAGGGCGCGAAAAACGATGGCCATGCAACCGGCGATTTCCTGGCCGGTTTCGCCCTCGTCGTTGGACATTTCGATTTGCCGGATTCCCCGCTTCAAGATGTCCTCGCCCAGGAGCAACACCTCGTCGGGGTGACCGGATTTCAGCAGGCATTCGAGCCGCTCCCGAACACGCGAATAGTCGGGGATATTGCATTCACCCGACCAGTGCCGCGTCCAGCCCCCCTCGGCGGACACCGCCTCGATCTCGCGGCGGGTGTTGGCGATGAGTTTCGCCGTGTCACCGGACTCCACCTCGACGTGGTCTTCGATGCGCTGGCGCACGTCTGGAAAATCGACGGCCAATTTCCGCGTGAACTCCAGGAGCGCGGAGGGAGAAAGCGCCTCCAGATATCGACTGACGGCGGAGGGCGCCTCCTCTCCGATTTCTATGTCCACGTCCTCGTCATCCACCTCCCCGGCCAGGCAATCCAGGCGTTCATCAGACTCGGCCGCGGAAGGAACGGGTTTCTTTTCCTGGATCGCGTTCAGGTAGGCGACCACCACGGCAACAGCGTGTTTGCAAGCGATTGCGTAGGGACAGGTGCAAACAGAGGAAAGCTTGCCGGATTTATGAAGACTTACCAAAGTGGCGTAGCGGTCGCCCCCCTGAACCCAGGCCAGCAACTGGCCATCGGGCGTCGTCCGCAGGTCCTCGACGGCGGTCCGGTACGATTTCCCGCGCGCGACCACCTTTGAACCCGCCCATTCCGACAGGTCTTCCCAGGTCAGCTCCGAAAACGCCATATCCATTCTTTTTGCGCTTGCTCTTTTTTTCATATAGGCGATCCTATTTGCAACTCAGGCACCATGTGTGTCAGGAGCTCGGGCCTCGCTTCGGCGAGGCCCGCATAATTTCGGCGCCGTTCGTTACGACTCCGCAAGTCGCGTCGCCGGGGGGCCGAATTCTTGCTCGCATCAACATGTTGAAGTCCTTTCGTTTTGAGACACGCAACTGCGGCCGATTGATCACGGTTGCGGGCTATGCGCATAGCCGAGGGCGGCGACGATGGCTTCGCGTTGGTCAATGCGTGAGGTCATAATGCTGACTTCTTCTTTGAGGCGGGCTTTGTCAGCGCTTGCGCCTTTTTCACCGACTGGGTCAAGGCGAGGTCGTTATCGCGGGTGACGACCTTGCGGACGCTTTTCTTTTCGAGTTCGCGCCGGGCGTTGCCCGCCACAGCGTCTCCGTCGTGCGCTGCCTGTTTGTTCTCAGGGAACCCCTGAGCCTTGCGGGTGCGGGTGATTTCGGTGGTGGCGGCTTCGCCGAGCATGGAAAAAATCAACTCCAGGTCCGTCATGTGATCCCGAAGGTTTTCACGCTTGAGCCGCTTGAACTCCGCGTATTGGCCGGGCGTGAGGCCGAAGGTGGCTTCGGAGATTTCCGCCGTCAGTATGGCGTATTCGCGCTGCTCCCGGACGCCGCGTTTTTTCCATTCGTCGGTCAGTTCGTCCCGGATGGCGCTGGAGCGCATCCTTTTTTCGATCCATTCGTCCGAGTAGCCCCTGGCTTTGTAGATCGCGCGGGTGCGCTTGGCCGCAAGTTCCGGGTCTTCGATTTCCTGGATGCGCTCATAGCCGACTCTGGCGAGCCAGCGTTTGAATGGCTCGGCCTTGGGGCTGGGGATAGACTGAATTAGGCGGAATATCCCTTCGGTGTTCCAGCAGAGGATGTTCTGCGGGCCCCCGGCGGTTGTAAACTCTAAGGAAAGGGGGGGGACAAATTGCCCCCCCCCTTTGATGAGTTCGGAAAAAGCGGCGTCCCGCTTGCGCATTTTCTTCAGGTAATCGGAGGGATCCGCGGAATTTGTCAGGGCGGCAACCACATCCACAATGACAAACCACCATTCGTTGTTGTGAATGGTGCGGCGCACTTCCTTGCGCTGGAAGAGCGCGATTCGGGTTTCTGGTGTTTGTGCGGCATCGCTCATGCGGGCGTTCCTCGTGGATGCTCAACTCCCCCTATTTCAGGAACAGTTCAATCACGGGGACGGCGACAACTGGGCGTACTCAACCTTGTCGGCCAGGCAGTAGAGCCGCCGGGGTTCGGGATTCCAGGTCAGCCGGCAAAGTCCCCAGTGGATGAACATGCCGAACCGGTCGCGGACGAACCCGCGCGTGTCGCCCTTGGGCAGCTTGGAAGCATCGAACGGTTCGGCCTTCGGGTTGGACGCCATGGGGATCTCCTTTAGAGCAACGGTGCCGGGACTTAGGGCGCGGGGGAAGAGGCGGGCCACTCGAGCATATCCACGAGAATGCGCTGGGCTTCCTGTTCCACGAGATCGTTGCCCTCCTTTTTTTTGCCGGCCGGCTCATCGGCGGTCTGGAGGTCCATGAGCGCCCTTTCGGAACGGGCCAGCTCGATGCGGTCGGAAAAGCGCAGGGAAATGGAGGCGGTTTTCTGCATGGCATCGAGGCGGCGGAGCTGTTCGAGCCGAGCCACGTAGCGCGGGTCGGCCGCCATGCGGGCCTCCGCATTTTTGCGCAGGACCTCGATTTTCGGCTGCAGGTCGGCCACCGGGTCGAACGGAACGCCCGGGACCATACTCCAGGGCATCGGGTAGGGGAGGAACTGCTCGTCGATTTCCAGGCATTCCAGCGCCGAGGGAATGACGATGTCCGCCCGCACGCCCTTGAGTTGGGTGGAGCCGCCGCCGATGCGGTGGAAACTGGCGGCCGTGACCTTGATGGTGCCCTGGGCCTCGTCGAAATCGCTGACCTTGACAAGGGTTTGAACGGTGCCTTTGCCGTGTGTTTTGGAATCGCCGATCATCACGGCCCGGCCATAGTCCTGAAGGGCGGCCGCAAGAATTTCGGAGGCCGAGGCGCTCTGGCGGTTGATCAGCACGGCCACTTGTCCGGTAAAGGAGATGGAGGGGTCGGGATCGGCCAGGACGTTGACGCGCCAGCTTTCCTTCACCTGCACCACGGGCTGGTTCGGACCGCGGAGAAACAGGCCGCTCATCTCCACGGCTTCGCCCAGGGATCCGCCGCCGTTGTCCCGCAGGTCCAGCAGAAGGCCGTCGATGCGGTTGGTGGCCAGGTCCGACAGAATGAGCCGCACATCCTTGGAACTGCTGCGCAACTCCTCGTCGCCGTTTTTGCGGCGCATGTCGGCGTAAAAGGCGGGAAGGCGCAGGAGGGCGAGGCGCCAGGTCTTGCCGTTGGCGCCCGGCACTTCGCGAATCTCCGACTTGGCGGCTTCCTCCTCCAGCTTGACCTCGTCGCGGACCAGGTCCAGCTTGACGGTGCGGCCGCTCAGGTCGGAGGCGGGCACGACGGAGAGCACGACCTTGGTGCCGCGCGGGCCGCGGATGAGGCGGACGGCGCGCGTCAGGGGCCAGTGGAGAATGTCGACCGGTTCGCCATCGCCCTGGGCCACGGCCACGATCTTGTCGCCGGGCTGCAGGCGTCCGTCCCGTTCGGCGGGTCCGCCGGGGATGATGCGGACCACCTTGGGCACGCCGTCCTCGGGGGCGAGAACCGCGCCCACGCCGCTGAGGGAGAGCTTCATGTCGATGTCGAAATCCTCCGACGAGGCGGCGGAGAGGAAGTCGGTGTGTGGGTCGTAGGCCTGGCAGAAGGAACCCAGGTAGTACTGCACGACCCATTCGGCGTCGTGATCATCGACGACCATGAACTGCTGCTGGTAGCGCTTGCGGACAAAGTCCTCGGGGGAAAGATTCTCCCAAGCTTTGAAGGCGGCGTTGACGTTGGTCACGGACCCGGGGGCCGGCGCATTGGTTTGGGCGGCCTCCTCTTCCTTTTGAAGGCGGCGCGACACCATCCGGGCGACGACTTCGTTTTTCGTCTTGAGCCGCCAGAGCTGATCCCAGGCTTCCAGGGTGGCCGGCCAGGCGGAGTCCTTGCGCTTCCAGGCATAGGTTTCCGGTTCGGCGAAATCGAACGGCGTCTTCAAAAGCTCCTCGACGAAGGCCGAACGGTTGCGCAGGCGCGTCTTGTAAAGATCGAACACGCGGAAAGCGAAGGAGAGGTCGCCTTTTTTGATCGCATCGTCGAGCGATTGCGATTCCGACCGGAACTCTTCGATATCGGAGGCCAGGAAGACGCTCCGGTCGTAATCCAGTTTGTCGACAAACAGGGTGAGTGCTCGGGAGGCGATTTCATCGTTGAAAGGCAGGCGGGTGAGATGCATGGCGGGGAGACGGCGGGCCACGTTGCGGGCGATGAGGGGGTGGACGGGCTCGGGTTTAAGTTCTTTGGTGCGGTGCGGGGCGTCCGGGGCCGGTTCATCCGGCGCGTTGGTGGAAACGGTGGCCGGCGGCAAATCGATGGGCGTGGCGGAGCTGAAGGAACTCCGAAGCCGGGAGCGAAGATCGGCCCATTCGGCAAAGGCCGGGGCCCGAAGCGCGCCGGCGACCAGGATGAGAGCGAGGAGCGGCAGCAGGAAGCGGATCGCAAAGGCGGTCTGGCCTTTCGAAGACGGTCCGGCGGACGGAAGATGGCGAGGGTCTTTTATCATAATTGAGTATCCTTCACCCTATCACACGCGGGGACCGGATGCGAGCGGAAAAACCGGACCGATTGGGCTTGCACGAAGCGACGGGGGCCTTCTACTATACACAAATATTGGTACAAAACGAGGACGGCATGAATCTCAGGGGCCTTTGGAGTCAAATGGCGGTCAGGCAGCGCCGGCACGAAGCGGTTAGTCGCGCCAAGCTGGTGGGCGATTTTATTCTGCTGGTGACGCTGGAGCCGTTGCTGGGATTTATGAGGGATGACGGGCTTCTGAAGGGCGGGATGCTGGCCTATTATACCTTCATGTCCTTTCTTCCGATTTTTCTCGGTTTAATTCTGGTGGCCGGTCGGCTGATCTCGCCTGAAACGGCTCTGACCCTGGTGGAAAACCTCGTTGGCCAGATACTGCCGCAAAGCAAGGAAATGGTGCTGCGCGAAGTCACCGGCCTGGCGCAGCAGAAGGTTTGGAGCGTGGTTTCCGTTGTGGTCCTGTTCTGGTGGATGGTTCCGGTGGCCTCGGTCCTGCGGGCCACTTTTGCGAGCATCTTCAAAACCTCCATGCTGGTTTTCAAAATGCGGGGGCCGGGGGTGTTCTCATTCGCCCTGGGCAAGCTCTATGACATGGGGTCGATGCTGCTGATCGTGGCCCTGATGGCGGTCCTGACGGGAACCGGCTGGCTGACCAATCTGGCCGAGGTGGTGGGCGGGCGCCTGCCTTTCATGCAAACGCTGGTGCGCTTCGGCATTCCGAACCTGGCCGCGCTGCTTTGCCTGTATGTTTTTTTCTATCTCTTCGTTCCCGATCGGCGCAAGCCCCTGGCCATCCTGACCGGAACCCTGATCACCGGCATTCTGCTCAAGCTCATGAATCCGGTCTTTTCCCTCATGCTCCAGTTCGATCCGGATTACGGGTATATGTTCGGGTCGCTGAAGGCGATTTTCCTGTTTTTCATCTGGATCTATTACGCCTCCCTCTCGATCCTGTTCGGCGCGGAGGTGATGTCCTGTCTCTATCGGCGGCGCGAGCTGGTGCTGCGCGATCAGGTCCAGCGTCTGTTGAGCGGGGACGTCTCCAATCCGCGCTACCGGTTCCTGGCCCGCAGCTACACGCGGCCGTTGGCGCGGGGGGATGAAGTGTTCCGGCAGGGCGACATGGCCGCCGAGATGTTCGTGGTGATCAGCGGCCGGCTGGCGATGGTGAAAGACGGCGTGGTGCTGGCCGTAATGGAGAAGGGCCGCTGTTTCGGGGAGGTCGGCGCGTTGCTGGGGCAGCCGCGGACGGCCACGGCGCGCGTTGAATCCGAAGAGGCCGAGGTGGTGGCCCTGAGCCCCGCCCACCTCTCGGATCCCGAACTGCTGATCAAATTATTGCAGGATATGGCCGGCCGCCTGGTTCGAGGCGAGCGCCGAACACCCGGTTCGCCTCCGGCGGCCGACTTTTCCTGAGACCGTTTATTTTTCCACGCTCATGCGGCCGTCCACGGCCACCGAGGTCTGGCCCGGCAGTCCCACCATGAAGGGATTGATGTCGAGCTCCTTGATTTCCGGGAAATCCGTGACCAGTTGCGAAAGACGCAGCAGCGCCTGAACGAGGGCGTCCATATCGACACCCGGCTGCCCGCGCACCCCCTTCAGGATCTTGCACGTGCGGGTGCTTTCAATCATGGCGAGGGCTTCCTTTTCGCTGAGCGGGGCCATGGCGAAGGTGACGTCCTTGAGCACTTCCACCAGGATGCCGCCCAGGCCGAACATCAGCATGGCGCCCATCTTATCCCGCGTGACGCCGAGGATAATTTCCTGGCTTCGCTTGCACATCTCCTGAATGGAGACGCCTTCCAGCTTGGCCGCGGGCATCTTGAGCGGGATCTGCGTCATCATTGTCGTGTAGGCGTCCGAGACCGCTTGCGCGGTGGCCAGGTTGACCTTCACGCCGCCCACGTCCGATTTGTGGGAGATGTCCGGCGAGTTGATCTTCATCACCACGGGGAAGCCGATCGCGGCGGCGGCGGCGGCGGCCTCCTCGGCGCTCATGGCGATGGCCGACTTGGGCGTGAGGAACCCGTAGGCCGCGAGCACCTTCTTGGCCTCGGTTTCGCCGATCTCGCGAAGCCCCTTGTCCAGATGGGCCTGGATCACGGCGCGGGCGGCGGCCTTGTCGGCCTTGATGGGCGTGACGGTCTGGTGCGGCTCGCGGCGCCAGGCGGCGTATTCGGCGAAAACCTTGATGGCCTTGACGGCCGTTTCGGGCGATTCATATTGCGGGATGCAGTTCTCGCGCAGAATGGTCAGGCCCTCCGCCACTTTTGAGGCGCCCATAAAGCAGGCAAGGAGGGGTTTTTTGATTTTTTTGCTTTTGATGACATGCGCCATGGCCTGGGCGGTCTGGGTGGCCTGGGTCATCGCCTGGGGGGTCAGCAACACGAGGACGATGTCCACGCCCGGATCGTCCAGCACGGTGTCGATGGCGAATTCGTAGCGATCGGCCAGCGCATCGCCCAGAACGTCCACGGGGTTGGTGACGTTGGCGGCGGGCGGGAGGCGCGAGGCCAGCTTTTTCATCGTCTCGTCGGTCAGCTTGGCGAAAGAGAGCCCTTCGCGCTCGATCGCGTCGGCCGCCATGATGCCGGGGCCGCCCGCGTTCGTCACCACCACCACGCGCGATCCGGGCGGCAGGGGCTGGTAGGCGAAGGCCTGGGCGAAATCGAACTGGGCCTTGATGGAATGGCAACGCACGATGCCGGCCTTCTTGAAGAGGCATTCGTAGACGGTGTCGCCGCCCGCCAGGCTGCCCGTGTGGGAGGAGGCGGCCTTGGCGCCCGCGGCGGTGCCGCCGGATTTCATCAGCAGGATGGGCTTGTGGCGGCTGACCTTTTCGGCGGCCTTCGCGAAAGCGTGCCCGTCGATGATGTTCTCGAGGTAGCCCGCGATCACGGTCGTCCGGGAATCATCCCCGAAGGCCTTGATCATGTCCAGCTCGTTGACGTCGCACTTGTTCCCGAAGCTGACCAGGTTGCTGAAGCCGATCTTGTGGGCGTTGGCCATATCGAGAATGGCCGCCATGAGGGCACCCGACTGGGACATATAGCCGATGCCGCCCTGCACGGGCAGGTCGCCGCCGAAGCTGCCGTTCAGGCGCGTGTTGGTGCTGATGACGCCGAGGCAGTTCGGGCCGACCACGCGGATGCCGTTCTGGCGGGCAATCGCGGCGACTTCCAGCTCCAGGGCCTTGCCGGCTTCGCCGGTTTCCTTGAAGCCCGCGGTGATGATGACCACCGACTTGATGGCGAGGGTCGCGCACTCCTTCATGACGCCGACGACGAATTTGGCGGGGATCACGATGATGACCAGGTCCACCGTCTTGCCGATGGCCGTGAGGGAGGCGAAGCACGGCAGTCCCTCAACCTCGGCGGCCTTCGCATTGACCGGATAGATGGCGCCCTGGTAGCCGCCCTTGACCATGCTGGTGAGGATTTCGTAGCCGACTTTGCCTTTTTCCCGGGAGGCTCCGACAATGGCGACGGACCGGGGGCTGAAGAACTTTTCCAGACTCATTACGCGACCTTTCCAATGACTATTGGCCGTTGTAAAAAACGGCATGAAAAAACCCAATAAGGATAGGGAAGAGATCGCCGAAAGTCAAGCGCGCGTCTCTTTTTCCGGGGCGTGTCACGGTTCTGGAGCGGGGGGGCTTTCGCGCGGGTCATTTCACTTGCAAATCCGGGCCGGGAGGCCACAATACGCAAACAAGGCGAAAGGACCATTTCATGGGCAGCTGGATTTTCAGGGACGCGCGTGTGCTGGATCCCGATTCGGGACGTGATGAGATTGCGGACCTGGCTGTTGCGGACGGCCGGCTGGCCGACCCGCGCGGCATCGGCCCGGGCGCGGCGGAGGTGGACGCCGCCGGCCTGTGGATCCTGCCGGGCGCCCTGGACATGCACGTGCACCTGCGCGAGCCGGGGAACGAGCAGGCCGAGACGGTGGAGTCGGGTTGCCGTGCCGCCGAACGCGGCGGGTTCGCCGCGCTCGGCGTGATGCCCAACACGGTGCCGGCGCTGGATTCGCCCGGGGAGCTTCGCGCGCTGCAGGAGCGCGGCGCCCGCGCCGGCGCGGTGCGGCTGATCCCGTGTCCGTGCCTCACGCGCGGGCGGCAGGGGCGCGAATTGGCCGACCTGGAGGCGCTGGCCCGGGCGGGTGCCCGCGCTTTTACCGACGACGGCTCCACGGTTTCGGACGAGGGCCTTCTTCGCGAGGGGATGCGCCTGGCGGCCCGGCTGGGCCTGGCCTACCTGGATCACGCCCTGGACCCCGCGGCCCGCGGCCACCTGCATGCGGGCGAGAAGGCCGCGGCGCTCGGGCTGGAAGGGATTCCCTCTTCCGCGGAATATCGGATAGTGGAACGGGATATCCGCCTGGCGGCCGAAACCGGTTGCGCCGTTCACATCCAGCATGTTTCGGCGCTGGAATCGGTGGAGCTGATCCGCCGGGCCCAGGCCCGGGGGCTGCGGGTGACGGGGGAGGCCACCCCGCACCACCTGGCCCTGGCGGATGAGGATATTCCCGATTCCGATACGCGCTTCAAGATGAGCCCCCCCCTTCGCTCCGCCCGGGACCGCGACGCCCTGTGCGAGGGCGTCGTGGCGGGCGTGCTGGGCGTGTTGGCCACCGACCACGCCCCGCATACGGCGGCGGCGAAGGCCCGCCCCTTCGCCGAGGCTCCCAACGGGGTCATCGGGATGGAAACGGCGCTGGCGGTGACGCACGGGCTGCTGGTCCGCGAGCTCGCCCTCGCGCCCCTGGAATGGGTCCGGCGCTGGACCTGCGGTCCGGCGGCGGTGCTGGGCGTGCCGGCGCCCTCCCTCCGGCGGGGCGCCCGCGCCGATCTCGTGCTGTTCGATCCCGCCCGGCGCTGGACGGTCCGGGCGGCGCAGTTCGCTTCGCGCTCGCGCAATTGTCCGTTTGAAGGACGGCAATTGACGGGCCGGCCGGTGCGCGCCTTTTTGGGCGGCCGCGAGGCCTGGGCTTTGGCTTGACACCCGCTCGGAAACGGGGCTACTCTTTTGTCCGATTACAGGGAGGCGTTTATGGCATTTCTGCTGGAACGAAAAGGGCCCGAAACGGGGCGGCAGTTTGAGCTCGAAAAGGACGCCACGGCGATCGGCCGCCGTACCGAAAACGAGATATTCGTGGACTCGACCTCCGTTTCCGGCAGGCACGCCGTGGTGCTTCGCGACGCCGCCCGCTACCGGGTCTGCGATCTCGACTCCACCAACGGGGTGGGGGTCAACGGGAACCGGGTGCGCGAAGCGGTGCTTGTCCCGGGCGATGTCATTACCCTCGGCGAAGTGGATTTCGAATTCGGCGATCCCGCCTGGGTCGAGCCGGGCGCCGGTCCGGGGGCCACGGCTTCGCCTCCGCCGGCGGGGCTGAAGTCCTCCACCATCCGCGTGCCGTCGTCTTTTGAAAGCGCTTCGCCCTTCGGGCATCGGCGCGATTTCAGCAACATCTGGACGGGCCTGATTCTCCTGGTCGCCGGCGTCGCGTTGGGCGCGATGATTGTTTACATGTGGAAATTCTTTCACGGGTGACCCCTGAGCCGCTTTTGCACCAGGTTCCCTTCCCGCCGCGGCCTGACGTTGATCGAGGTGCTGCTGGGGGTTGCGATGCTCGCGGCGATCGGCGCGCTCGCCTTTTCCCTGGTCATGGGCGCGCGCCGCCTGTTCGAACGGCAGGGGGATTGGGCCGAGCGGGTGCGGCCGGCCTCGGCGGCGCTTGACCTCCTGGCGGCGGACCTGGCCGGTTGCCTTGTTCCTGAAATGGGCGAAGAGCCCTTTTTCCGGCTCGCCGCTTCCGCGGAAGGCGCGGTTCTGCTGTGCGTGACGGCGGCGCCGGGCGAAAGCCCGGAGGAGCCCCTGAGCCGGTTCCGCGTCTGGCGGACGACCTGGCGGCTGGAAAACGGACCGGGCGGCGCGGCGCGCGCGCTCGTGCGCGAGGCGCGGCTGGAGGGCGTGCCGGGGGAGGCGGAGGAAAAGAGCTTCCGGTTGCCCGGCGTGGCGGGCTTCGAGGTGCGGGGTTACGATCCGCTCAAGCGGGAATGGGTGCCGTCCTGGACAACCCGCCGGGGGGGGGCGCTGCCGGCGGCGGCCCGGGTGGCGATCCGCATCCGGACCCCGCGCGGCGAGGAAACCCTGCGGGTCGACACGGTGATCCCGGCGGGCCTGACGATCGGCGCGGGCGCGCCCTGATCAGGTCACGACTTCGTGGATCGCATTTTCCAGCGTGTCCACGCAGTGCGACCAGTTGAACCGCTGCGTCACCATCGCCAGGGCCCGGTCGGCCAGACGTTTGCGCAGCACGCGGTCGGTGAGCAGCAGGCTGATGTTCTCCAGCATGATGTGCGGCGTGTCGGCCAGCAGGATGTTGTAGCCCGGTTCCAGCGGCAGCCCCTCGGCCGAGCGGGTGGTGGCCACCACGGGCAGGCCCGAGGCCATGGCCTGGAGAATTTTGCCGCAGAACCCGGTGCTGATGCGCATCGGGCAGACGTAGAGGCGGCTGCGCGAGAGATAGGGCGCCACGTCGGCCACTTCGCCCGTCACCACGATGCCCGGATCGCGCCGGGCCAGGTCCTGGATCTCCGGGGGCGGGTTGCTGCCGACGATGTAGAATTTCAGGGCCGGGTGGAGGCGGCGCAGTTTCGGCCAGACGGTGTGGACGAACCAGAGCACGGCATCCAGGTTGGGCTCATCCTTGTAGATTCCGGTAAAGACGATGCTTTCCTCGCGCCCGGCCTCGCCGTCGGCCAGCGGGTGGAACCGGGCGGTGTCGACCCCGTAGGGCGAGAGCTCGATGCGGATGTTGGGGTTCATCTTGAGGATATCCTGCCGTTCGTCCTCGGTGAGCGTCAGCACCATATCCGCGCCGCTGTAGAGGGCCATTTCGTAGTTCCGCAGGCGCGTCAGGGCGAGCCGTTTCCAGAGGCTGGCGGCGGACCAGGGGTTGACCTGCACGGCCTTCTGGAAGGCCAGCGCGGCGCAGCTGTGAACGGAGACGATGCGCCGGACCGCGGGCAGGTGCACATTCCAAAAAAGGTACTGGCCCATGCCCGTGAATTCGGCGATCACCACGTCGTAATGGGAGCGGGCCACCATGCGCCCGACCAGTTCGCTCATGCGGGGGTCGGACATCTGGCACAGCGGCGAGGGCACGGGGCCGAAAAGATGGGCGGTGAGCTTTCGGTACGGCGCCATGGGCCGGGGCGGGGGAAGGGTTTCCAGCTCCGTCACCAGACCCCGCATTTCCTCCATCCCGGCCGTTTCTCCCGGCTCGCAAAAGGAGGCGAGCCCCACCTGGTAGCCCCGCTCGGCGAGCAGGCGGATGCGGTGGTGGATGACGATCAGGCCGCTGTAGACGCGGGAGTGGGGAAGGGCGCGGGTGACAAAAAGGACTTTCATAGGATGCGCCGGGCTTCGAATTCCACCTGTTCCACGGGCGAGGCGACGAGTTCCTCGTGCCGGGAGCCGTCGGGCATGCGCAGGGTGAAGCGGACCGGCCCGTGGGCGGCGGCCTTGACGTACCGCGCGCAGATGGCGGCGGCGAGCAGGGTTTCCTTTTCGTTCGCCGTGGCGCTCAGCAGGCAGACGGGGCCGTTTTCAACCGTCGCGTGAAGGAAGAGGTAGCCGCGGGGCCGGAGTTTTTCCAGGTTGTTGTTGTCCTCTTCGTTCCGCCCGACGATCAGCTTGACGTCCTCGTTCAGGCGGAAGTGGCGGCCGTGGAAGAGCAGGTTGACGGCGTCCAGATCCTGGATGGCGCCGCTTTTGCGCAGCTCGCGCAGGCGGCGGGAGAAGTTGGGTTCGGCCAGGCAACAGCCGCCGGAGACTTTGGGAAGGTCGGTGAGGCCGAACCGGTCGGCCACCTCGCGGTGGCCCCGGCGGGAGCGGCCCTGGATGGCGAGCAGGCGCGAGCGGTCCAGCCAGCCGCGCTTTTCGACCTCGCTTTCGGGGAGGGTGCGGGCGGAGAGGGGGCGGACCAGCACGTCCTCCACTCCGGCCTCGCGCGCGACGATGCGCAGGGTGCGGGAGGTCTGGGACATGGGGCGCTGGTTGAGCACCTCGCCGGTGAAGAGGAAGTCGTAGCCCTCGGCGATCCGGATCTCGTTGGCACGCCGGAGCATGCGGGCATGGCAGTCGATGCAGGGGTTGAGCCCCTGTCCGAAGCCGTGTTTGGGGTGTTCCACGAGGCCCAGGATGTCGGAGGTGAAGTTGACGATGCGCAGGGGAATGCCGGCCGCTTTGGCGGCGACCTTGGCGCGGGCGGAGCCGAAAAAGGGGCTTTCGAAGGAGAGGCCCAGAACCTCGACGCCCTGCTCGCGCACGACCCGGGCGGCCAGCAGGCTGTCAAGTCCGCCGGATAGCAGGCCGATGGCGCGGATGGGGGGGCGGGATGGTTGGTCAGGGGTCATATATGGGCATAAGTCTAACCCGCCCCGCCTTTGAAGGCAAGGCTTGATCGTTTCCGCTGATTGAAGCGAAGCACCCGGCAACCATCGCGCGCCGCAGGCGAGGAGCACGGGCGGCCTCTGCGCATCACGGACTGTCGCCTACGGAAGCCTGAAACACGGACCCGTATGCCGCCGGCCAATTCAAAGCCGCTAATCACCCCCCGATAACGGAGCGATTACATTAATTTAATATCCGACATTGACCCGCATCATCATTAAGCCCTATAATAAAGCATGATGAGGGAGTGCCAAAAGCTGATAAGGCGGTTCGGAAAGAGAGAAAAAAGAATAAATTGAATTATCCATGGGGTTCTTGTACTATTAAATAAAGTAGAGGGAAAAATTTTTGGTGCATCCGATTTTGTGTTTAGGAACAAAAGTAGGAGGACAGGATATGAAAAAGTCAATGATGATCCTGGCAAGCGCAGTAATGGTCGCTTCCGCTATGGCGCAAGACGTGGTGTCGAAGAATATTGTGGGTTTCGGGCAGGCG
>JAWOJA010000044.1:0-7422 GCA_046484345.1 Kiritimatiellia bacterium | reverse complement strand
GCGAGCCCCAGGCCGCGGGCGGCTTCTGAGTAGGCGGGACGGGCGCCCCAGCTGGAGCCCGAATAGACGCATAAAGAGGTGAGGGGCATGGTCAATCAGGCCTGCCGCGCGGGGGCGTGACTGCTTCGCTCGAGCAGGGTGGGTTGGAAAACATGGGTCAGCGGGCCGCTGCCGGAACCACTCGGGTTCAGGATGGAGCTGACGCGGGACACCATGTCGGCGACGGGAACAGCGATGGTGGTGAGAGGCGGGGCGAAGGCCGCCCCGATGGCCAGGCCGTCGAAGCCGAGAAGGGTCAGGTCGTGCGGCACGCGCACGCCCAGCTCCGCCAGGCGGCCGAGCGTGTAGCCGGCGATTTCGTCGTCGAAGATCCACGCGGCGGTCACCTTTTTGCCCCGGACGGCTTCGACCAGGCGTTCGGCATAGAGGCGGCCCGAAGCGGCGGAGCGGTCGATCATGGTCTCTTCGCCCGACTCCAGCAGGCCGAACACGGAATCGATCCCGGCGGCTCTGAAGATGGCCGCCTCGCGCCCGCGCATATCCTTGAGGGTGCCGGCCTCGACATCCGGCAGGGCCAGAACCTTGTGGCCCAGGCCGGCCAGGAAGGTGGCGGCGATGCGGTAGGCGGCGGGACGGTCGATCACAATCCGGTGTATGCCCAGTTCGTCCATGCGCGCCTCGATGGGGGCGGGAGCGGGGCTGTGGTTGTAGATGACGACTTTGCCGAATTGGGCGAGGTAGGGGAAGAGGTCGTCGATGCGCTCGTGCTGGATGGCCGATTCTTTGGCGTTTTGAATCCAGAGAAGCGCGGGCACGCCGCGGCCCACGAAATCCTCCAGCCCCTCGCGGCTTTCCGGGCGGGGCAGCGCCACGATATCGACGGCGTTTTCGTGGCTGACCAGTTCATTGGTCAGCATGTTGTAGGCTTCGAGCAGATGGCTCATGAGGAAGCCGGCATGCAACACGCCGATGGTGGGCGCCTCTTTTTTGCGCAGCCGCCGGGCGTAGATAGAGGGAACGTAGCCGATTGTTTTCAGGAACTCCCGCACGCGCAACTCGGTTTCCTTTTTGACGCCGCGTTCGCGGGCCAGGCCGTTGATCACCGACGAGACCGTCATGCGGCTGAGCTCAAGCTGCTCGGCGACCTGCTGCATGGTTAACCGGGTTGAGGGAAGTTTCATCGTTGCCTTTTCACGTGATCAACAATATTAGCATTTTAAGGCGTTATGCGCAACAAATTCAAACACTGTAAAGGCGAGAGGTGTAGATTTTTTGAATTATTTCGAACGGTTTCCGATTTGAATGCGCTATTATCGACACTATGAAAAATCTTAATCGGGTATTCCTTGTTGGCGGCCTCCTAACTTTTTGCGGGATGGGCGTTCGGGCTGAAAGCATCACGAACATCGTGGTTACGGCCAATCGCGTCGGCAACCCGGTTGAACTGGTCCCGGCCGCCGTAACGGTTTTGGATGAAAAGGCTGTCGCGGAGTCCGGGGCCCTGACGGCGGATTCGCTTTTCCGGAGTTTGCCGGGCATGGATCTCCAGGGAAGCGGTTTGCCCGGCCAGCCCGTGCGGCTCAATATGCGGGGCATGACGAGCGGGTATCAGTCACAACGCGTGCTGGTTCTGAAGGACGGCCGCCGGCTCAACGATCCCTTCCAGGGCAACGTGGAGTTCGGTCTGTTGCCCCTGTATGGCGTGGGCCGTGTGGAGGTGGTCCGGGGACCGGCCTCCGCGCTTTACGGCTCCAATGCGGAGGGCGGGGTGATCCAGCTCTTCTCCCGGCATGCCACACCGGGCAATCCGTATGGGGTGGTGGCGGCCGGATTTGGTGAATTCAACACCCGGGAGTACCGGCTGGAATACGGAGACGCGACGGAACGGATGGACTACGGCGTGGCTCTGGGCCATCAGGCGACCGACGGCTATTTGGACAACGTGGACGGCTCCGACCAGGATTGGACCGCCATGTCGGCCGACGGCAACGTGGGTTTTTCGCTGGGGGACGCCGGGACGCTGCGCCTTTATGCGGGCGCCTATGACGGCGAAGGGCGCGATGCGAGCAGCGACCGGGAATCCCGCAAGGACTACCAGTCGGCCGAGTACAAATGGGCGGATGCCGGCGCGGCGGATAGCGCCTTCGAAGCCCGCGCCTACCGCAATTCGGATGATGAAACATACAACTGGTTCCACCCCGGGACGGGGCAGTATGACATGCAGACGCTCGGCGGCGCGGCCCAGTATTCCCGCTGGGCGAACGCATGGAACCGCCTCACGGTCGGAACCGAATGGCTGCAGGATTCGGTCGATATCGACGAAAGCGGCAATCGCATCGACAAGAGCACCGACAATGCCGCCGTGTACGCCCAGGACGAAATCGAACTGGGCGCCTGGCGTTTTACGGCGGGCCTTCGGATGGACTACGCCTCCGACTATCACGCGTTCTGGAGTCCGCGCCTGGGCGCTCTTTACCAGGTGAACGAGGCCTGCGAGCTTTACGCCTCCGTCAACCGGGCGCATCTGGCCCCGTCGCTCTCCGACCGGTATGTGAAGGCGGTCTACCAGGGCATGGAATTCGTGGGAAACCCGGAGCTCGATCCCGAAACGCTAACAGCTTATGAAACCGGGATTCGGGTCCGGCCCGACGCCAATGTCTTTCTCCAGCTGACGGGTTTTTACCAGGACCTCGAGGACTCCTTTGATTACCTGATGGAGGCCGACGGTGTGTTCCGCATCTCCAACGCCACGCGCAGTTCGATTTATGGCGGCGAGGCGGAGCTGCGATGGCTCCTGCCGCGCGGCTTTTCCGCCTACGCCACCTTGTGCCACACGGAGGGGGAATACGACGAGTTTTCCATGCCCGGCGTGGAGGGCAACCGAATCGCCTTCCTGGCTCCGTGGAAATCCACGGCCGGCCTGGAGTATCGCACCGGGGCCGGTTCGGTCCACGGCCTGCACGTCCGCTACAGCGACTCCCGGTATGGTGACGCGCAGAACGAGGTCGAGCTGGACGAGGCCGTGGTGGCCGACTGGCGCAGCCGGGTCGCTGTCCGCAAAAACGTCTTTCTCACCCTGCGCGTGCGGAACCTGCTCGATGAGGATTACATGGAGCTGCCGGGCGTGGAACAGCCGGGCCGCTGGACGATGGTTGGCTTTGAGGTGGCTCTGTGAGCCGATCCCCAACCCGATAGGGGCCGCATCGGCGTTACGGAACGTTTTTGAACTGCGTTTCGTAAAGCCGCGCGTAGAGCCCGCCCAGGCCCAGCAACTCCCGGTGTGTTCCTTTTTCAGCCAGCCTGCCTTTTTCCATCACCAGGATGACATCCGCCGCCAGCACGGTCGAGAGCCGGTGGGCGATGACCAGCGTGGTCCGGCCGCGCATGAGCGGCACGAGCGCCGCCTGGATGGCCGCCTCGGAATGCGAATCGAGCGAGCTCGTGGCCTCGTCCAGAATCAGGATGCGCGGATCCTTCAAAATCGCGCGGGCAATGGAAAGCCTTTGCTTTTCGCCGCCCGAGAGTTTGAAGCCGCGTTCCCCGACCAGCGTGTCATATCCGTCGGGCAGGCCGGCGATAAAGTCGTGGATATAGGCCGCCTTGGCCGCCGCCACCAGCTCCTCCTCGGTCGCCCCGGGCCGGGCGTACAGCAGGTTCTCCCGGATCGTGGCGTGGAAAAGGAAGGTCTCCTGCGTCACCATGCCCATCTGTGCGGTCAGCGAATCCTGCTCCACGTCGCGCAGGTCGTGGCCGTCGATCAGGATCCGGCCGCCGACGGGATCGTAGAACCTTGGCACGAGGTAGGTCACCGTGGTCTTGCCCGCGCCGCTGGGCCCCACCAGGGCGGCGAGCTGGCCGGGTTCCACCGTGAAGGAGACGGCGTCGAGCGCCGGGCGCTGGTCGGGCCGGTAGGCGAAGGTGACCTGGTCGAAGGCGATGCGCCCCCCGGCGCGGGGGAGGGCCGGCGCGCCGGGTCGGTCCGCGACATCGGGCTTCAGGTCGAGGTATTCGAATATCCGGACGAAGACCGCGAGGGCGCCCTGCAGGTCCACGTAGATGTTGGCCAGACCGGCCACGGGCCGGTAGAGGTTCGAGAGGTAGGCCACGAAGGCGATGATGGTGCCGATGCTCAGGCCGGCGGCCTCCGCGTCGCCCCGGATGATCCGCCGGCCGCCGTACCAGTAGACCAGCGCCGGCCCGGCCGCCGCGATCACCCCGATGAACAGGAACATCCAGCGGCCCACCATGGCCTGGCGGAGCTGGAGGGCCATGACGACTTTGTTTCCATTTTGAAAACGGCTGGACTCGTACTCGGCGCGGCCGAAGAGGCGCATGAGCAGGAAGCCGCCGATGTTGACCACGTCCTGCGTGACGGCCTGGAGCTCGGCCTGTTTTTCCTGTGTTTCCCGGGAGAGGCGGTGGCGGATCTTGCCGATGCGGCGCATGGGCAGCACGAAGGCCGGCACGACGGAGCACGCCAGGAGCGCAAGGCGCCAGTCCATGGCGAAGAGCAGGGCGGCCGTGGTCACGACCGTGATGAGGTTGGTGATGACCCCGATGAAGGCGCCCAGCACGACGCCGTGGATGGAGGCGGTGTCGTTGTTGATGCGGGAGAGAATTTCGCCGGCGCGGGTGGTGGTGTAGAACCGCAGCGACAGGCGCTGGAGGTGGCGGTAGAGGCTGACCCGGACGTCGAACTGCAGGGCCTGGCTGATTCGCAGGTTCCAGTAGTTCTGGAGCACCGCCAGCAGGCCGGTGGCCACCGGCAGCAGCACGAGGCCGAGCACAAGCCGGTTCAGCAGGTGCGGGTCCTTGTTCGGCAGGGCCTTGTCGAGCAGCGCCCGCACGAGAAGCGGGGAGAGGAGGCCGAGGATGGAGGTGGCGGCGATGCAGAGGAGGACCAGGAAGGCGATTTTGCGGTAGGGAATGAAAAAGCCGAATACGCGCCGCAGGAGCGTGCGCTCGAGGACTATTTTGGGCCGCTTGTCGTCCTGGCCTTCGCCGAGGTGGCTCAGACCATGGGAGCGGCCCATGCCCCCCCCGATGCTTCGACTGAATTGCATGCTTTTCCTTTGCCGGTTGTGGGCCACCGCGAACAGTATACTGTTTTCCGGGCCTTCGGCAAGCGCGGGCCGCCGCCCGCGATTCTTCGCGCGGCTTTGTAATCGGTCGGTTGTCGGGGGTTGATTAGCGGCTTTGAACTGTTCGGAGCAACCGGGTGCGTTACGCGCCCAACGGCGGTCCGTTCAGAGGCCGGTGCCGACCGGATCAGGGCCTGCTCCGCGGCCACCGGGTGACCCGCCCGATCAAGAACCATGCCAGTTTTTGGCCGGTTGAACGGTTTTTTTGATGCGTTTGCCCTGGTTTGCCCTGCAGAATAAGTTGACGCCTGAGCTGAATTAGTGTTAAATCATCCAAGATAGTAAAAAGGTAAATTATATTTTGACGCAGTTGACGTGAATCCATAAACAGGAGGCGCGAGGATGAAGCGGATGAAGAATCGGATATGGATGGGCGCGGCGATCGGTCTGTTGCTGGCGGCGGGAACTTCCCAGGCGAATAACCTAAAGGTGACGAATGTGACGGTGGTCGCGCGGAACGACAGCACCGCCTACGTTAAGTTCGACATCGCGTGGGATAACTCGTGGCGTTTCGCGGATATCAACCACGATGCGGCCTGGGTGTTTTTCAAGGTCCTGCCGGAAGGGGCGACGGATTGGCAACACGTGACGCTGGAGGGGACGGGAACCAACCCGACGGACTACAGCATCGGCTCGGGCACGCCGATTGAACTGATCGTGCCAACGGAACGGGTGGGGCTGTTTGTGCGCCGGTCGGGCGAGGGGGCGGGTTCGACGGCCGCGCAGAACGTCAAGGCGGTGTGGAACTTCGCGTCCAACAACTTGGTGAAGACCGGCAAAGTTACGCTCCAGGCCTTTGCCGTGGAAATGGTGTACGTGGCCGAGGGCGCGTTCTACGCGGGGAGCGGCGGCTCGGGAGTCAACGAATTCACCAAGACGCTCATCAACACGGTCGATCCGACGGTGGCGCCGACGGGAGATCCTCTGGCGGGCGGATATCCGTCGGGCGGGGTTGCCTTTCCGGCGGCGGCGCCGAGCACCATCTACTGGCCCAACGGTTATGCGGCGTTCTACTGTATGAAACATGAGGTGACGGAGGGCCAGTGGGTCGACTTTTTCAACTCGCTCACGGATGCGCAGAAGACGACGCGGGACATCACGAGCAGCTCTGGCAAGAACACGGACGCGGTGTTAAATCGCAACACGGTGGCGTGGACCACGGGGGATGCGACGACGGCGGCGCGGGATCGGGCGTGCTCCTATGTCTCGTGGGCGGACCAGTGCGCCTTTGCGGATTGGGCGGGGTTGCGGCCGATGACGGAACTGGAGTTCGAGAAAGCCTGCCGGGGTCCGCTGGACCCGGTGGCGAACGAATATGCGTGGGGCAACACCACGATCAGCCACACCACGGCGATCGTGAACAACGATGGCACGGGCACGGACACGGCAACGGGCGGGAACTGCAATTATAACTCTTGTACTCCGGACGGACCCTATCGCGTGGGGATTTATGCGACGAACGGCGCGTCGCGCGTATCGGCCGGTGCGTCGCATTGGGGAATCATGGAACTGAGCGGCAACCTGTACGAGCGGACGGTGACGATCGGACACGCGACGGGGCGCGCGTTTACGGGACTGCACGGCAACGGCGCGCTCACGACCGCCGGCGAATCGGACGTGAGCGCTTGGCCGCCGGGCGGGAATGGCGATGGGGAGCGCGGCGGGGCTCATTACCACGGGACTGCCGAGGCGCGCGTGTCGGACCGCACCTATGCTGCGCCCAACAACGTCTATTCTCGGCACAACGGCCGCGGTTCGCGGGTTGTGCGCACGGCCCCGTAGTAGAGTCCGGCGCGGGGGATGGGGGAGACACGAGAGGAGGAAGGCGATGAAGAGCTGCATGGGTTTGGTTTTGGCGCTCGGTCTGTCGGCCGGGGCGACTTGGGCCGAGACGGGGGACGAGCGGTTTTCCGGCGGGTCTTACGACGGGTGGGATCGGAACGTGATGGTTGCGGCCAAGGGGCTGGGCGGACCGCTGGTATCGCTGTCGTCGGGGTCCGAGCAGCCATTCGACTGGAAGGAGACGGCTCCGGCGCTGGCGCTGGTGACGATCGAGGCGGAGGATCCGCAGGGGATGATCACGAACGGCGGCACGATTCGGCTGAGCGTGCCGGCGGAGTGGGCATGCCGGTTCGACACCACCGCGGCCCCGCCGCTGGGCGGAGACGCGGCCGGGCGGGTGGGCACGGCGGGTTTCACGGACGAGGGGCGGACGCTGGCGATCCCGGTGACGTCGGATTTTGCGGATGGCGACACGCTGACGGTCAGCGGTTTGAAGTTG
>JAWOJA010000043.1:0-14979 GCA_046484345.1 Kiritimatiellia bacterium | reverse complement strand
TTGTTGCCAAGTTCGCGAAAGGTCGACAATTTCGAAAACCCAAGCAGGCGAAAAGCGTCCCGATGCAACGTTTGTCCTTCAAACGTACTGCTGACAAGCGCTCGTGCAAAACGTTTGCTGACGCGGGCGGCTTGGGTGAAATAGAAGTTCCCGCCACTCCCGCGGGGAATGGCGCTCAATCGCTCCAGCTCGGCCCGATACGCCCGCCAAAGCCGATCCTCTGTTATTCCGCCGGCGTCATAAATTCGTCTCAAAATGACCAAGGTGCTCACCTTGTAGCACCGCGCCAGCCGATTGACCTCTTCAAATAGGTCGGCGTTCTTGCGGTACTCCTCACGTAATGCCGCCAACGGAACCAGAATTTCGGCCGCAACCCGATTGCACCATCGTTCAACCCGATTCGAAGGCGAGGAAACGGGCTCCACATCGGATAACCCCGTCTGGCCAATCCAAATATGGACTAATTCATGGGCCAAAGTGAACATTTGCGCCGACTTGGTGTCCGCCCCGTTGATAAAAACCAGCGGCGCCAACGCATCGGAAAGTGCAAATCCCCGAAACTCCTCGGCGTCGAGCTTCCGGCGGTTGTTCCTGCCGACAACGCCATTAACCATTACGAGAACCCCCAACTCATCCGCTTGCTCGATGAATTGCCGCAAAGCATTCTCCCACGTGACCATCTTCCGCCTCGCCTCAAGGTCAAAGCCCAGGCGATGTCGAATGCTGGCCGCTGTGCCCTCAATATCGTTCGTCACATCCGCCGACCCCACAAAATCAAGCGTGGGCTCGCCCATGGACCGGGCGAAATCGCGATACCATTCCTGCCGTTGCTGACAGATATAAATGCTGTCAAGCAGGTCCGGGCTTGGTGCTTTGAGAAACTCGTCTCCAATGGTCCGAAAATCGGTGATCGGAACGCGCTCAACGGGCGGTTCCTGGAGGAAAAAATACCCGATAGGCGCATAGGTCGCTTTGGCGAAGGACTCAACCTGCTTCAACGTGGGCTGCGCCTCGCCACGCTCCCATGCCGGCAGATTGGGAAAGCGATGCCCTAAATCCGCCAAGCTAAGTCCGGCACGCTCGCATGCCCAACTCAATATCCGCGGTTTTACGGCCACCTTCATCACTTGGGCTCCCCATCCATGCTTGTCTTGGCTGAAATAATAATCGCACTTCCACCCATTTAGGTCAATCTTTCCAGCCAACTCCGCAGGGCAAACGCATCAAAAAACCGTTCAACCGGCCAAAAACTGGCATGGTTCTTGATCGGGCGGGTCACCCGGGGGCCTCCTACGCGTCCCGGCCGACCCGCCCTTCTCTCGGTCCAGGCTCTGCAGAAAATTTTGCGGCCTTGCGCCGCCTGGCGCTCAACCTGTTGAAACGTGAAACTACCAAAAAACGCGGCATCAAAGGCGAACAGAAGAACGCAGGCTGGGATCATGCCTATCTGTTGCGCCTGCCGGGGCTTTCCGTGTCCCTGGACGGTCCGCAGGAGCCGGGGAACCGGCCGGAAGCGTAGAGCCCGCCCGAGGCGAATACGCCCGGCGGCGGGAGATGGCGCGCGGGGGCGCATTAGCGGCGTACCGCCACGACGGGCGTTTTCGACGCGGCTACGCCCCGCCGGAACCCCATCAAGCATCTTTTTGCCGCGGGCTCTCCGCTTCCGGCCGGTTCCCCGGCTCAGGCGCTCCTCAAAAGCGATCACGCGCTCCTTCACCGCCACAGCCACCTCGTCCGCCGTCATCACCTCGGAAAGCGGCTCTTTCAAGTCGCGGAGCTCCACCGGCCGTTCAGGATTTTCATTCTCCTTCATGAAATCCTTCAAGGCGGCGGGATCCTCGATGTCCACGTAATACACCACCACCTTCTTGACCTTGTCGGGCAACTCGGGCATGGCCACATTCATAATGCGGTTTATCAGCGGAATGTCCAACACCTTCGCGGTGTGATCCTTCAAATCGGGCAGATATACCGGCACCAGCCCGAGCCGGCTGTCGTTCAACGCTCCCGCCCAAAATTTGTCCAACTCGGCCTCGTCCAACCGCAACCCCGTAATTAACGCGCGCATCTTGTCCATGGTCTGGACCGGATTGCGGAAAAACGATACCCCGTCCTTCACTTCCAAAACGGAGAAAGCCGCTCCGGCAGCAACCAACCGGTCCCGGGCCGTCTGAATGGAGTTGATCCCCACATCCACATGAATGAAGCGCCGCCCCAGCTTGCTGGCAACGCTGGCAGTCACGCCGCTGCCGCCAAAAAAGTCGGCCACGATCATGTTTTTGTCGGAAGACATTTCAATAATTCGTTGAAGTAAAGCTTCTGGCTTTTGAGTTGCATATTCGGTTTCGAAACGTTCCTTAGCCATTGGGTTAACTAACGGCACATCCATCCATGTGTCATCAATCGCTTTATCGGTTTGTTCGTAATAGATTAAATCGCCGTTGCCATCTCTTTTTTGTATAGCTTTTTTTTGTTTGCTGTCCCAGACGCGAGCAGTTTGAAGTCGCTTGGCATCCACTGGGATTCGCATCTTTCTGAACGTGCACGAGTCTCCGGCAGTGTAATAAAAAATTGTGTCATGATTGGCCGGCAATCCCGTCCCTTTCCCCGCAAATTTTGAATAGTGCCAGATGATTTCATTAACAAAGTGTTCTTCCCCAAACACTTCATCCAATAACACTTTCACGTAATGGCCAATGTTCCCATCCAAATGGACGAAAATACTCGCATCCTCCGTCATGCAAGTCTTGATCCCCATAAGGGTTTCATACATCCAGTTCAGGTAATCTTCCTTGGTCCAGATGTCGCCGTACATCTTCTCCTCGAAGGATCGAAACGCGTCGTCGGCGAGCGTCTCTTCGGCCTTGGCAATGGCCTCGGCCACCTTGGGATTGCGGCGGATATATATTTTCTTGGCGTAATCGGCGCCGGAGGCAAAGGGCGGGTCGATGTAAACAAGGTCCGCCTTGATTCCCTTCACCTTCAGATAGGCGCAGGCGGAAAGGCACTCGCCCCGAATCAGCAGATTGCCCTCGTTATTCGGCGCCGCCCCAACCGTCTCCACCATTTCAAGCTCATAGCCGGGCATGCCGCGGGCGATGCGGCGCAAAACCTTGTCGTTGTCGCGGTAGGTCATCAGCCGCCGGGTGCGGGTGAAATTGTTCAGCACCGCCTGTCCCTCGATCGGCTGGGGAAAGTAGGGAATATATTCGATCGGCATAAATCAATCCTCCACGAAGAAGCTCTTGATGCGCGCGGCAAGTTCGGCAAGATTCCGGTCCATACCGTCACTGTCCTGGAGCACCATGAAATCGAATTTGCGATAGCCGAACTTTTCGTTGTTCAGGCGGATAAAGTCGTTTTTCATAAATGTGCGGCGATCCTCGAAGGCCTTTTGATCGATAAATCCGCTGCCCTTGGTCTCCACAATCAGAATCTTCCGGATGGCCTTTTTGCCGTCACGCCGGATCACCAGAAAATCAGGCGTATAGTCCCCCACGCTGCGCCACATGCGTCCGCTCTTGGCAAAACAGCGGATTCGAAACTCGGTCAAATGCCGTTCCCCGTTGTAATAGATTTCAAGTCCGGCATTCTTGACAACCCCGAGAACCAACGCGCTTGAGATGAATTGCCGCATCATGATCCCGGCCATCTCCGGCATATTCATCGCGGAGGCTGTCTTTTCCAGTTCCCTCCGGTGCTGCTCCAGAAGAGCGGGATCGATTTTGTCCGGCGCGGGATTCCGGTCGGTATCCAGAATGGTTTTGCCATTCTCCTCGTTCAGCAAAATCAGCGCCGTTTCACCGGCCCCACCGTCCACCTGGCGCAGACACCGGCAGGAGGTCTGCAACACCATGTTGCGGGGGCAATCCCCTTCCTGGGAGAGGATGACGCCCGTGAGGCTGCGGCAATCCCAGCCTTCTTTTCCGATTTGGACGAGGAGGACGATCTGTTTTTGGGACAATGGGGAGTCCAACAGCGCGAATTCGGCGGCGGCATCCTTGTGAATGGCGTGAGTCTTGTTGCCTTGGTGATACTTGAGAATGCGCTCGGGCGCGATGTTCAATTCCCCGACGAGAAGAGGATAAATCTCCTCCTCCAAACGGGCGATGGTTCCGCAATAAACGGCAAGCTTGGCGCCGGCGCCCCCGGTATACCGTTTGCCGCCGTATTCCTTCAGAAAGGCTTTGACGCCTTTCCGCACGATTTCCAGGGAATCGAGACCGCGCGCCACTTCCACGCGCGGTTTTTCAGGAAGGCGGCAATGGCGGCGGTCAACGGATAATAGTAAACCGTATTGGCGATGGTGGACGATTGCAAAGCCACCGGTCCGGCGCTGACGGTTCGCGGAACATCATGATACGGGGTGCCCGAGAAACCCAGCACGGCGCTGATTTGCCCGGTCTTGCACCAGCCGTTCACCACGGCCCGCAACTTGATATCCCCGGAAGCGGCGCGTTGCACTTCATCGATAAACACCTGAAGCCTGGGAATCTGCCCGATCAGGTGGCGCAATTCGTTGGCCAGGCGCTCTTTTTCGTCGTCGTTACGCTCGATCAAATGCTGCTCGGCGTCCAACTCCACGCGATCCAGAATGACCTTTTCCGCGTTCACCACCAGCACCAGCCCCATCAGATCCTCAAACGGCCTGTGGGCTGCCACTTTTTGATAATTGGGATTGCGGGCGCGATTGCTTTTTTTCGCGAATTTTGACTGGTCCAACACCTCGAACTTGATGAGCTTGCGGATCTCGGAAGCGGCCGGACACGCTTCGGATTACGCCCATAGGGCGGCCTTTTGGCGGATGATCGGGTAAAACATGGGTGACGGCTATCCTGCCGAGGGCGGAGGCTGAAATCAATACAAGTTCAGGGCAATGATTTCGATGCCATTCAGAAGCGCATGGCTCCCATTCAAACCGACCGCCACTATTTTCAGCCCTTCTTTGCCGGCGATCGTCATGTCGAAGCTTCTCACCACCGGACGCTTCCACCCGCCGGCCCGCTTGACAATGTCGAACTTGCTCAGAACCGTCGCCCCGTTCATGCTCAGGTTGAGCAGGCGCTGCCCGCTCTTCTCGAAGGTGGGCTCGGCGAAATGCAACCTCACCCGGTACTCGCCGGCCGGAACTTCTTTCATCCTGAGCTTGATGACGGGCCCGGTGCGACACGTTTTATAAACCGCCACAGGTACGCCCTGTGTCTGTTCGATCTTTATGTTCTTGTATGCGGACTCGCCCCGTTTCCAATTCGTATCCTTTTCCCAATTCCCGACCGCCAAACCGCCGCAATTGATTCTCCGAATTTCGTATTCCGCATCGGGTTCGAGTCGCGCCGAAAAGGTCATGACGTCGGCAGAACCCGATATGTTGAACAGGCTCAAGCCCAGCTTCACGCCGTCGTAACTCCCGCTGCCGGGGCTCGTTTCGGCATCGAACGCCGCCAGATTGCCGGCCCTGAAATAGTCCCGGTCGTCGCCCTCGTTCTCGTTCCGTTCCAGGTGCTGCGTTCCGCTGGCCTCCTCCAAATCCACCCGGTACCGCCCCTGGTCGTCGTTGTCGGCAACCGTGTCATCAATATGCCAGACGAGCAATCCGCGCTTGTTGCCCGGCAGGCTGCGGTCAAAACCAACCCCCTGGCGGTTCTCCACCAAAAAATGCTCCGTCGCCGGAAATCCAAGCGCCACCTTGTAAACCGCCGGTGCCGTCTCGACCTGCTGGCAGGTGAACGACCCCGCGGCCTCGACCGGAACAGGCGCAACCCAGCCGACCACCGCCTTGCACCAGGCGTTCAGGTGGGCCGGCTGCGAACCCAGCTGCCCATTCCAGCTGCCGCCGGCCATCAGGCAGAACGCGCCCGCGCCCTCGCTGTCGTATTCGTAGTCGTACAGGTCCGGAAGCCCCAGCATGTGCCCGATTTCGTGACAGATGACGCCGATCCGGGCGAGCCCCTGGCTGGCGACGTTGCCGTCGCGCCCCCGGCGCTCGGGCTCCGTGTTATAAAACCGCAGCCACGTGCCGTCGTACATCACCGGCTGGATCAGCTCCCACTGGTGCGACCAGATGTAGCCGGGATCATTTCCCGCATACTCCTGCCCGCCGCCCGCATGAATCACCGTCAGGCAATCCACCGCGCCGTCCCGGTCGCCGTCAACCGTCGAAAAATCAAACCCGCTGGCCTCCAATTTCGCCAGTGCCTCTTCCACCATTTCCCGGGGCCGGATGTCAAACCCCCACATATCCTTCCCGTAATACGCATAGCCGTGATCCAGCGCGATCCACTCGGTCACCACGGAGTCGACGTCAAGCGCCCCATAGGAAACTTCCCGGAAATAATCGTTCACCGAGCCGGCGGCGCCGTCCGCGACATATCCCGGCGCGGTGAATAGCGCTTCAACCTGCTTTTTCGAATAGGTGTGGGGCAGATCGGCGAACTCCACCAGTAAAACCAGGTTCTTCATCTGGCCCTGCCGCGGCACCCGGCGGGCCGCATCCTTGAAACCCGAAAGAGGCGGAAGGCGCAGACGCCGCATGGCGGCGCCGCGCGCCGCCTCCCGCTCGGGCAACAGCCGCTTGGGAATTCCCCGCACCCCAGGGTCGGCCTCTCCGACCAAAGCGCCGGAGGGGGCCAGTTCCCCGCCCGCCGTTTTCTCGGCGTAAACCCACCGGCCGGCGGAATCGCGAAGAACGGTGTACCCGGCCGCATCCGCGTGCCAGTGCAAAAATTCGTCGCCCTTCAGGAATATCCGGACCCGCCCGCCCGCCGGCTGCTTCGCTTCGTCATATTCGGGACAGGCTGGAACGGCATCGGATCGAAAGGCCGGCGACAGGAAAAACAAAAAAAGGAAGAGGGCCCGGCGGGCGGTTTTGCCCCGTGCGATCCCATTCGGTTTGCGGGAAATCCCGGTCACGCAGCCTCCAAGGGTTCATTGGAGCCACACTACGCGATGGTGGAAATCCTACAATGGAGTCTTCCCCTACCCTCTCAAACGCCCCGCACCCCGCAAATCGCCACGGCCAGGCCGGCCATCTCGCCGATCCGGTCGCCCAGCGTGCTGGGCGCGATGCGGCAGTTCTCGATGCTGCTCTTCCACCCGTACCGGGGCAGCCGTTTCGCAATCTCGGGCATCACGATGTCCCCCTCGCGGATCGCCATGGTGCCCAGCACGATCACGTCGGGATTGAAGGCCATGATGATGATGCCCAACCCCTGGGCCACCCGTTCCAGCACCTCGTCCCAGACCTCTTTCGCAAAGGGGTCCCCCGCGCGATAGGCGTCCGTGATCGCCTTCATGGTAATCGCGTCGATGGAGCCGCCCGCCTTTTCCACAATGGCCGTGCGGATGCCTTCGGCCCGGATGCGCGCCCGCGTGCGCTCCTGCACGGCACGGCCGCCCACATACGACTCCCAGGTCCCGCGCAACCCCTTCTCGCTGGGCGGGCCGTTGACGTCCAGCACCATGTGCCCGAACTCGCCGGCCGCATCCGCATTGCCTTGGAGCAGGCGGCCGTTCACAATCACCCCGCCGCCCATGCCGGTGCTGAATGTCAGGTAAATCAGATTCGGCGTGCCGCGGAATTCGCCGAAATACCATTCGGCCAGCGCGGCGGCGTTGCCGTCGTTGTTGAAATAGACAGGCAGCCCGAGCCCTTCGCGCATCATCCGGACAATGGGCATATCCACGAAGGTGGGATTGTTGACCGGGGCCAGCAACAATCCGCGGGAAACCGAAAGCGGACCCGGAGCGGATATGCCCACGGCCGCCAAATCCCGGAGCGTCAGCCCCGCGTCCGCCACCACCGCCCGGCACAGGGCCAGGAGCTGCTCGCCATACTGGCCCGGATCACGAAGCGTCGGCATCCGCTTGAAATGAAGAATGGCTCCCGATTCGTCGCCCACGCTGACGGCAGTTTTCGTTCCGCCAATGTCAATGCCCAGCACATTCATAATTCCGCTTCCTTTATCCTCTTGGCTCAACCCGTTTCGCGCCGGCCAAACACGCCCGCGGCCAACAAGGCCAGCAGACCGCTCCCCAGCACGCCCATCGTCGCAAAGCCCCGGGCCACATCCGCCGGCGGCACCCGCTCGCCCCCCGCAACCCGCTCCAGGGGATCCAAAGCCTGCAACGGCCCCAAAACCCGATACAGGACACGATAAGAAGCCTTGAGCGGCGGCTCCAGCAGCCTCAACACCAGGGCCGGCTCCTCGTGCTCATCGGCATGGCCCGCCGCCGCATGCTCGTGCGCCACATAAAACACCCCCGTTTCCGCCACCCATCCGACATAACCGCTGAACCCGATGACCGCCAGGGCAAAATAAGAGGTCAGCACCGCCACGGGCGGGGAAAAGAGCGACCCCATCGTCACCCCGACAGCCGCCAATAGAACCAGTTTGAGCAGCATCAAAATATAGGCGCGAAAAAGGTTCATGCCATAAGAGCCTGACGGCGCCAGCAGCCGCACGCCGCGTTCGACATGGAAAATGATGGCCGGGGCGTTCGCCGAACCCTCGTGCCGAAAGGCGGCCTCCAGGGGCTCCCGGGTGGGCGGAAAGGCCGGAATCACAATTTCCTGGGGGACCATGGGGCGAAGCCGCGACCGGGTGCGGAAGAACGGCTCCTGCCCGCTGATGCCCACCGTCCATTCGCCTTCCAACTCGCCGGGCCCCGCGATGCCGGAGGTCAGGAACTCCGCCTGCAGCGTCAATGGCCCCTGGATCACGCCATCCAGGCCATCCTGAAAAATCCAGCGCCTGACACCGCCGGGGGGAACAATGTTACGCTCAAAACGGATTCGCTGCACGGCCGTGCGCCAGGCCTCCGCTTGCGGCGTCTGCGGCGAAACCATTCCCCTCGCCATAAGCGCCGCCAGCTTGGCGGTCACTTCGGCCGCATCGGGCGCGGTCTCCCGGGGCGGCAGCGCGATGCGCGAAACGCGCACCTTGCGGGTCAGTTCCGCCGCCTGCTCCGCGGTCAGCCGGCTCTCGCGCAGGCTGAAGCGCAACATTCCGTCCGCCAGCAAAATCGAACCGCCCAGCACCACGGCGTTCATCGCCGCCAGCGCGAGCCACTTGCCGGCCCAGATCTGCCAAAAACGTACCGGCTTCACCAGCACTTGCTGAAGCCGCCGGCTTTCAAGTTCACCCGCCACCGCGCCGGGCCCCACGCCGAGCGTGCCCACGGAAAGCAGGAACATCACCACCCCGAGCGTGTACCGCAACAACACCTGGGCCCGGCCGGCCGCCGTTCCGTCGTCCTGCACCAGCAGCGGCAAGACGAACACAACCGCGAGGGAAAGCAACACGAGGCTCAACAGGAATCGTGAGCGCATCAGGCTGCGCAGGGTAAGCGTGAAAATGGCGCCAATGGTCCGCATGCCGCTCCTACCGCTTCCCTTCCGACCCCGAGAGAAACGGCGCCAGCCGGATCTCTTCCGTCACCCGGGCCCCGGTCTGGTCCGGCGCCTTGTCCTTCGCCTGCCGCACCGTGTCCAGGAAGAACCGCTCCAGGTTGCGCCGGGGATGGTCCCAGCGCGGCTCCGCCCCGGTCTGCTCGCGCAACCAGGTCAGCATCGCCTCACGCCGCCCCGCCGGCTGGTCGGGCAACAGGATCCGCATCTGGTCCTGTTCCACCAACAGGTCGCCCACCCCCCCGAGCGCGCACAGCACCCCGTTGTAAAGAATCGCAATCCGGTCGCATAAATCCTCGACATCCCCCAGCAGGTGGGAGGAGAGCACAATCGTCTTGCCGCGCGCGGCCAGCGCCAGGATGCAGTCCTTGACCTGCCGGCAGCCGATCGGATCCAGCCCCGATGTCGGCTCGTCCAGCAGGATCAAATCGGGATCGTTGATCAGGGCCTGCGCCAGGCAGATCCGGCGGGCCATTCCCTTGGAAAACTCGCCCACCAGCCGGTCCCGGGCGTGCGTCAAGCCGACCATCTCCAGCAACTCCCCCGCCCGGCGGAGGCGCTCTTCCGCCGAAAACGGGAAAAGGCGACCGAAAAAATCGAGCGTCTCCGCGGCTGTCAAAAAAGGGTACAACGACGATTCCTCGGGCATGTAGCCGATGCGGCTCTTGACCCTCACATCGCGCGGCGGGGCGCCCAGCACGCTCAGGCGCCCCCCGGTTGGATGGAGCAGCCCCAACAGCATCTTCATGGTCGTGCTCTTGCCCGAGCCGTTGGGCCCGAGCAGGCCGAACACCTCGCCCGGGCGGACGTCGAACGTGAGTGCTTTCACGGCCCGGACCCGGGGGCGTCGCCAGAAGTCGCGGAACACCTTCTCCACGCCGTCGGCCTCGATGATGGCTTTCGTGTCTTCGTTCATAGGTTCAAATCTCCCGTCCACGAAACAACGCCAGTCCGGCCAGAAGAATGCCGCCCGTGTAAACCGCGGCATACAGCCCCGCCCAGCCCACATAGGCCGCAGGGATGTGCCCGCTGCCCGACAGGGCGTCCACCAGCCAGAAATGCTGCCAGTCCGGAAGCAGGGCGGACAGGCCGGCCGCCAGCCAATTGCCCCGTTCGGCGGCCTTGCCGAACAAGGGCCCGTTGACGAGGCCCAGCAGAAACACCAGCGCGCCGAGCGCGACAACGGGAACGGCCGGCAGGCGTGCGGCCAAAGCCAGAGTGATGGCGGCCATCATGACCAGGGCCGAGAAAATGAGCAGCAGCGCGGGCCCCAGGTGCAGGGCCGTGGAGGCGAGCGAGGCGACGGAGTCCGGCACGGGGTGCAGGGCCGTCAACCCGGCGGCCGCCAGCAGGGCGATGACCAGAAAGATCTGGGCGCTGGAAGGAAAGGGCCGGCCTTTCCAAAAATTCACCACGCCCGCCAGAACGCAGGCCGCCAGGATGCAGGCGCCGATGATGCCGCCGGCCCGGGAGTCGACCACGTAGTTGGCCAGCCCCACGCGGGAACTCAGGACCGCCGCCAGGCCCATGCAAAGCGTGAAGACGGCCAGAACCAGCACCACGCCGAAGAATTTGGAGAGAAAGAACAGCTCATGACTGACCGCTTTGCTCAACACCAACGCACCGGTGCCGGATTCCAGCTCGCGGCCGAGCGTGGCGGAGGAGGCCACCGCGGCCAGGTAGACGCCCAGCGTGAAATGCAACGCCAGGATGCCGTCGCGGACCAGCCGCCCCTCCTCGCCGAACTGGAAAGCCAGCACCATCGGAAAAAGCGCGGCCAGGCTCGTGGCCAGAATGGTGAGTAGCACCGGCAGGGGCTGGCGCAGGATCTCCACGGCCGTCTGCAGGGTCAGCGCGCGACAGGATTGCAGAACATAACGCATGCGCGGAAGTCTAACACGCCCCCGCAGCCCGGATACAGAGGAAAAAGAAGCCGCGTAATCGGTCCGTTATCGGGGGCAGATTCGCGGCTGACCATTCCAAGGCGGACGCGTCGCGGCCTGCGGGCTCCGCTCGTTCGCGCTTCAGGCCCGCACGAACACAGGATGGGGGCGCGAGAAGGCGCGATGCCCTGGGGCCCGAAGAGGAAGTCCTCAAGGTCAAGGGCCGGATTGTCAGCTACGGCGTTGCGCACGCGAACGAAGGCATCGGCCGCATCCGTTGCTGCTTGGCCAGGTATTCCCGGCAGAAGCCCGGGTCCGACGCAAATGGCCGTCCGCCCCTCCTTCCACGATCCTCTGTGCCTTGCGACGGCGGACACGCCCGCGCTTCGCCACGGGCGTGCCGTTGTCTTCCACACCCCACTCGACTGTTTCCCCGGCCTCGAAGCCCATGGCCTGCGCCAGGACCATCGGAAAGTTAATGTGGCACCAGTCTGCCGCGCCGCTCTTGCGCCGGATGCGTTGACTCTTCGCCTGCGGAAGCCTGAAATACGTACCCGGTGCTGCCGATCAATTCAAAGCCGCTAATCAACCCCCGATAACCGACCGATTACTATTCTGCTTCTTCAGGACCACTCGAACGGACGAGGGGAAGCCAAGTATGCCGAACTCATTGCGCGTACGCACCTTAAGCGTGTTCTCGCCCTCGTGGAGCGGCCATTCGAAGGAGAAGGCGCTCTCGCAGTCCTTCACGCCCTTCAGCGGCGCGTAGTCGCCGCCGTCAACGCTGACGAGCACAGCCTCGAAAGCAGGGGTGTACGTCTGTACGGTGACGCGCACGTTGCCCGGGCCAACCGCCGACGCGCCGTCATCCCCCCGGACCGCCACGTTCGGGATGCGCAGCATGCTCGTTCCGATATCGGGGTTCACGTCGGCCGGGCGTCGCGTGAAGAACAGAGCGCCGCGCCGGATGGCGTGGAGGATGTTGTTGCCTGGCGGAATGCCCTGCCACCAGACCTTGCCCTGCTGCGCGTCTCCGATGAGGCCGACCTGCATGTCCGGCTCCGATAGGGCGAAGCTGCCGAAGGGCTCGTGGCCCCGGATATACTTATTCCAAAAGTAGCCGGAGACCTCGCCGCGGACGAGCAAGCGGTTGCGCCGCCCCGCCTCGACGCGCTCGCGCTTCGGGCCGCGGCAGGGCGCGACGTTCTTGCCGCCATCGGCCACGTATTCCGCGCAGAGCTCGGCGACGGAGAGCGGCGCGCCGTCCTTCTCGTAATGCAAGTCGCCCATCGGATCGAAGACGACCCACTTGCGCAGTTCGTTCACCCAGATCTCCGTGACGGCGTGCGAGGCCGAGCTCTCCTCCTTGGGATGGTCATGGTCGACGTGGACGCTGAGCGCGGTCCACCCGGCGGCTAGAGCGCAACACTGCATCACAGCGGCGTACTGCGTGCACACGAACCCGCGTTCGGGAGCATGGTCGAGGATGACGAACGGATCGGTCCAGTTGACTTCGTTGCGCAGATCGATGCGGATCTTGCTCTTTACCCACGCGCGCAGGCGGAGGAGTTTCTCGAACTCGCTCTTCCCATTCTCCATGGCCGCGAGGAAGTCGTAGCGCTTTCGCAGCGCCGCGACGCGCGGCAGGCGCATCGACACGACCGGCAACGGGAAGCGGCTAAGGCGCAGGGGCTGGTTGTCCCAAGAGGACTCAACCACCTGAAAACCGGCCTGTTCGAACGGCTCCTCGGGCGGCGCGCGGGGCACGGTATTCCGCGCGTCGCCGGGCATCCCCGTTTCCGAATCGAGCGTTTGCATCATGTCAAAAATAGCCTTCGCCGTTTTTGCCGCGCCCCGTCAATCCGCTCACTGCACAACGATCAGGACGCCTTTGGGCCGTTCGGGCGCCGGTTCCCCGCTGACGGCCATGCCCATGCTCATGACGCCCATTTCCCCGCTGACGCCCGTGCCCACGGCGAAATACGAACAGGACGAGAGCCCGGACGCAGTAAGTATCTTCGTCGTCGTGTTCACCGTCACCGTCACCCCGGGAAGCGTACTGACGTCCACCCAGGAATTTCCCACCGTCTTGAACAGCTTCAAGGCCGACTCGGTCAGCCCCAGCCCGGCCGCGGCGGCATTGTCATAGCGGATCGCCATGCTCAGGGAATCGAAGGCCAGCGAGCCCGATGGACTAAGCTGCCACAGACCGATAATCGACCCCGTCGTCGCGCCCAACTCCGCCCGCCCCGGCGCCAGCAGCGCTATATCCAACGTCCCCGCGGCCGCGTTGGAAAAGATCAGGCGCATGGAATTGACGGCATCCGGCGTGGCATCCGAATCGGGCTCGCCCCACGAATAGGCGTTGTTGCCGGAGGCCACGGCGATGGCCGGAAGCCGCAACCGGGCCTTGTTCACCGCCCACCAGCCCCGCACCGGCGAAGTCCCGTTGTCGTTGGTCACCGAGGTAAACGATGTCAGATCGAGATCGCGCTCCTCGGCGCCGTCCCATCCGTCGGCAACGACCTGTCCGTAGTTTTGCAGCTGACCCGTGAACCGCACCGCGCCGCAGCCGCGGAAAATGCGGGGCGATACACTGCCCCCGGAGTAGCCCCCCGCGGTGAGGAGCGTTCCGGCCGCCGTCTCGTTGATCACGGCTATGCCGTTGGACCCCATCTCGAATATGCAACGCGAGTCGGCTTGCGTGTGCTTGATTCCATCCGCGTACGTGATGTTCATGGTGCCCTTTTTCAGCCGAACAGTCGGGGCCGCTACGGGCGAATTCTGGAATTCGACAAAACGGACCGTGCTCGTGCCGCCGTCCTGTTCGAAGACATTTCCATGGGCAAGGGCAAGGCCTGGCCAGGCGGGAGCATTAACACTGGTCGTGTCGCCGCTCATCGAGTAGCGACTTCCTCCCGCCGCCTGCGTCATGGTCAAGCCGCCGGAAAGCGTGACGTTCCCCCCCGTCTGGACCACCGTGCCGGTCGCGCCGGCCGCATTCCCCAGGGTTATCGAGCCGGCGTTCAGGGCTCCGCCTTCGATATCGATGCGCCCCTTCGCGCCGGCCGCATTGCCGAGATACACATAAGCGCTCATGTTCAACGATCCGCCGGTGATCCTCAAACGGGAATCGTCGCCGGCGGCGAGCCCGATTCTCAAGGTCCGGCTGACCGGCGTGGGGCCCGACGACACCTTGGCGATGCCGGCCCCGCCGATGTAGGGATCGTTAAATCCGGAAGGAACACCAGGCCCGGCCGAAGAAATCCAGTTGGGTTAGTGGACACCATGGATGAAGTTCTGCAGGCAGCTCTTGAAAAAATGCCTGTCCCCAGACCGGTATCCGAAATATCCGATATCAACGGCATTCGTCAGCACGAGAATGTCGCTCACTAAAAGGGCCTGTTTCGAGATGCAGTCCCGACAGGCCTGAATGCTATCCGCGAATATTCCTGTGGTTCAAGCTGAATTTGTGATAAGCGCCGTCTCCGAACGGGACTTTCCCGCTGAGGGAATCCCGGAGGTGGTTTTTACAGGCCGGTCGAACGTCGGCAAATCCAGCCTGATCAACAGGCTGGCGGAAAACGGAAAACTGGCCCGAACCAGCGCGACTCCGGGCAAAACCCAGAGCATAAATTTCTATCGCCTGAACCGGACTTTTTTCTTCGTGGATCTACCCGGCTTCGGTTA
>JAWOJA010000018.1:0-14068 GCA_046484345.1 Kiritimatiellia bacterium | reverse complement strand
CCCTTCATCGCGAGCGAAGCGCCCGCCTTGCGGAAAAAGGGAAAGCCATTGGCGGCCGCCACCCGCCGGGACCGTTCCAGAAAGCACTTGAAGTCTTCCACGGTCGCGCGCGGCTCGACCGGCGCCCCCAGGACCAGGATGTCCGCCCGCAGCAGGGTTTCATAGACGTCCTCAAAATCGTCGCCTTCAATCACGCAACTGCCGTCGTGAATGATCTGGCAGCCCTGGCAATTCCGGCAGGGAAAAACGCGTTTCCAGTGAAGGGACACGAACTCGCCCTCCACGCCCTTGCTTTTCATCCGTGCCAGGCAGCGCTTCAACAACTTCTCGGTGTTGCCGCCGCTGTTCCGGCTTCCGCTGATTGCCACCGCTTTCAAGCTCGTCTCCCGGTTACCGCCTGATCCTATCGTAATCGTACTAATCCTATCGTAATCATGATCCGATGCGGAATAAGATATCGCCGCGCCGCGCAAAGTCGGCGAACTCACGCCGTCCTAAGGGACCCGCTCGCCGCGCACCTCGGCCAGCAGCTTTTCAAACCGCCGCCCGTACTCCACATAGTTGCGGTAGCGGACTTCCGCCTGCGCCTGCACGGTGGCGTCATGAAACACCACGTCCAGATGCGGCTCCATGGAAATGCCGCCCGAATAGCCGAGCCTCAGCAGGTCCTTGACGATCCGTCGGACATCCCCCTGCCCCTCGCCGGGAAACGTGTAGACGGGCTTCTGTGTCTCGGCGTTCCAGACCCCGTCCTTGATGTGGATGTAGGCGATGTGCTCGCGAACCTTGGAATAAAACTCCCACGCCGACTGCTTGGGATACGGCTCGGGCTTGGTGCGGTCGTCCGTGAAAATCGGGTTCCCGGTGTCGAACACCAGCTTCAGGCCCGGCACGTTTTCGACCAACTTGAGCGTGTAGCTCCAGCCCATGCCGCCATAATTCATGCAGTTTTCATGAACGGCCGTGATGCCGGCATCCGAAAAAATCCGGTTCAACTCCCTCAGCCGGCGGAACCGCTCCTCCTCCATCTGGTCGTCGGGCTTGCGCTCCTTCAGCACCGCAAAGCTCATGATCCGGACCAGCTTGGCGCCGAGGCGCTGCATGCGGGGAATCGCCCGGATCGTTTCGGCCAGGGAACTGTCAAAAGGCTCCGTGATCGGCTTTCCCCAGTTGGCGATGGTCGAACCAAAACAATTGACCGTGACGCCCGCAGCCGCCAATTCGCCGCAAACCGTGTCGAACTCCCCGTCGCTGATGTCGTGGATGTTCTTCCCGTTTATGTTGCGCGCCTCAATGCGGGACCAGCCCAGTTCCTTCGTCGCCTTGATCTGGCCGGCCACATCCGCCGCCGCTTCATCCGCAAATCCCGTGAGATACATGGTCCTGCTCCTGTTTCGATTTCAAGGCCGCTATCCGTTCGGCCAGTTCCAGCCATTGCTCCACCGACAACTCCTCAGCCCGCGCCCTGGCCGGAACGCCAAGTGCTTCGAGCAACCCCGCCGTGACCGCCGGCTCCAGGCGCATCGGCTCGGGCGCGCGGTCGAAAATGCCGGCCAGTTGCTTGCGACGATGCTGGAAGGCCAGCCGGGTGAGCGAATAAAACAGCGGCGATGCCCGGCGGCGCGTGAGCGACTCGGAGTCCCGGACCGTCAGGCGGGCCAGCACCGACCAGACCGTGGGCGGGGGATAAAAGCAGGTGGGGCTGATCTTCTTGACCAATTCCACGCGGTAATCCACGCCCGCCCAGACGCTGAGCATGCCGTAGGCTTCATCGCCGGGAACGGCGGCCAGCCGCTCGCCGACTTCCAGTTGCACGGTCGCCACGATGGTGCGCAGCCGGCGCGGGGCCAGGATGAGCTCGACCAGCATCCGGGTGCCCGTGTTGTAAGGAAGATTCGCCGCCAGCTTGTCAATCCCGCGGGATTCCAGCAAAGCGGGGATGTCCTGTTCGAGGAAATCGCCGCCAATCACGGCAACCCGCGGATCGCCCGCGAAGCGCTCCTGGAGATGCTTCACAAAAGTACGGTCCATCTCCACGGCCACCACACTGGCCCCCTGCTCCGCAAGGGCGTCGGTCAGCACGCCGAGGCCGGGCCCGATCTCGAGTACCGTGTCCCCGGGCCGCACGTCCGCGGCCCGGACCGCAATATCGACAATGTTCGCGTCGATCAGGAAATTCTGGCCCAGCGCCTTGCTCGGCGAGGCGCCAAGGCGGGCGAGGGTTTCGCGCACCACGCGCGGACTGGTGAGCTTCTCGTTCACGCCCGCCCCTTCTTCAGCCGCCAGGGATTCGGCCGGCGGGCCAGGCGGACGGCAAGGCGCAGGGCCTCGATCATGCTGCGCGGATTGGCTTTGCCGGTCCAGGCAACGTCAAAGGCCGTGCCGTGATCCGGAGAGGTGCGAACTATTGGAAGCCCCAGGGTGACGTTGATCCCGCGGTCGAACGCCAGCATCTTGAGGGGCCCCAGCCCCTGGTCATGATACATGGCCACCACGGCGGCGTAGCGTCCCTGCCGAGCCTGGTAAAAAACGACATCCGCGGGAACGGGCCCCTCGACATCCAGCCCCCGCCGGCGCAGGGCACAGATTTCAGGACCAATGACCGCTCCCTCCTCACGCCCCAAAAGGCCCCCGTCGCCGGCATGGGGGTTGAGGGCGCACACGGCCACCTTCCCACGCGGGAACCCCAGCCATGGCAGGCTCTCCCAGGTCAATTCCACAGCTTCGCGAATCGCTTCGCGCGTCACGGCCGCCGGCACCTGCGTCAGCGCCAGGTGGCGGGTGGCCAGCACCACGCGCAGCGGACCGCCGGCCAGCATCATGGCAAAGCGCGGAGCCCCCGTCAGCGCCGCCAGCATTTCGGTGTGACCCGGATACGGTATCCCCGCCTTCTTAAAACCCTCTTTGCATATCGGCGCCGTCACCATGCCCTGAAACAGCCCGCACAGACAGCCTTCCACGGCCGTCTCAATCCAGGCCGCCGCGTCGCGGGCGGCGCCAACCGACGGATGGCCTTTGGTGAACTTCACGCGCCCTTGCCCGGACTCCCACAGGCAGACCGGCGCAAAGGCCCCGCCGGGCGACCAGGCGGGCAGAGGCGCCGCCCCGATCAGCTCGGCCGCGGCATCCGCCACGGACCGCGAGCCAATCAACACCAGGCTCAGGCGGGAAGAAGGAGTCCATGACAACGCGGCACGAAGGGCCGTTTCCGGACCAATTCCGCCCGCATCCCCCAATGTGACGGCCAGGACCGTGCGCGGATCAGTCTTCCCAGAGGGACTGTTCGATAAATCGGACATGGAATTCCCGTTCAAGCTTGTCCATCCACAGCTCATGCAAACGCTGAGCTTCGGTACGGCGAAGCGTTTCCTCAATTGTGGCGCGGGCCTCGTCAAACGTGACGCGATCGCGGCCCTCCAATTTCACAATCTGCCAGTCCCCGCCGAGATCCACACGGCAAACACCCCCGATCCGCATGATCCGGAGCTTCTCCAGCAGGGCGGGCGAAAGATCCTCCACCACCCGCCAGCCCCAGGAACCGCCGGAAGGATCGGAACCGCCAGCCGAACTTTTTGCCAGCGCTCCAAAATCCTCGCCATCCCCCAGCCGGTCCATCACCTGCCGGCTGCGGGCTTCGGCGTCCAGTCCGGAAAAAACCATGCGCCGCAGGAGCACCTGGCCCGGATGCTCATAACTGGCGCGGTTGGCCTCGTAATATTCCCGCACAGCCTGGGGCGGTATCTGAACCTTGGCCATGACTTCCCGTTGCCGCATGCCTTGTACGATCACGCGGCGGGTCATTTTTTCGCGCCATTCCTCGTACGTCACCCGATCTTCGGCCAGCGCCTTCATCAGCTTTTCGCGGTTGCCGCCAAAATCGTCGCGGACAATATCATTGATCCGGGCTTCCACCATCTGGTCGGTGATGGAGAATTGGAATTTCGCCTTGTTCTTCTGAAAGGCGGCGTGAATGAGTTCGGCATCCACCAGGTTGCGGCGGACCTGCCGGAAGATGGCCATGCGCCGGACATTGAGTTCGGCGCGGGAAAGGCCCTTCTCCCCGCCGAGTGCGTGGAACTGGGCCTGTGAATCCCGGATCACGTCCATGATGGTGATGGGGGTGCCGTCCACCCATGCCGTCACGCCGTCAATCGCCACCGGTTCGGCGCGCAGGGCGCCAGCCGCCAGCAGGCCGGCAACCAGCGCGGCCGCCAGCCCGTTCATCCGAATCCTTTCCGCCCAGACTCTCTTCGCGTGCTGATCTTGCATGCCGGCAGTATCGCAAACCGCCTTGCGCTCGGCAAGTCCCGACTCTTCCCTGAAAGCAAACGAGCCCGGCATTGACACACAGCCGGCGGGTGCTATGATTTGAAGAATATTTCGGGAGCTTCCATGAAAAAAACACCTCTTCTGATCGTCCTCGGCCTGGCCGCTCTGGCCCCCCTGCTCTTCCTGGGTTGCGAAACCGAATCGTCCGCCGACCTTCAACTGACGCTCGAACCGCGCAGCGCCACGTTGCGGAAGGGGCAATCGGCGGTCTTTACCGTCTCCGGCGGCTACCAGTACCGATGGAACCTCATCAACGAGACCATTGGCCGCCTGAACACACGCACCGGCAACCAGGTCATCTACACGGTCACCTCGACCAACGCGGCCACCCAGATCCTGACCGTCGAATCTTTCATCGAAGGCTCCTCGGGCAGCGCCCCCACCAACGCGGTCAACACCAATGAAATCCGGAGCACCGTCATTTCCGCCACCATCACGCAACCGGGCTCGTGACCGGTCCGCCCCTCCGCCCCGCCATGCTCCTGACGAGCCTCCAGAACCCGCGCATCAAGGAAACGGTGAAACTCCGCCAGCGTTCCCACCGGGACGCCGCCGGCCTGATGATTATCGAGGGGTACCGGGAAATTCTCCGCGCGCTCGACAACGGGCACCCCCCCGCGCAGCTCTTCATCTGCCCCGCCCTCTACCTGGGCGAAAACGAACCCGCCCTGATCGCCCGCTGCGCCGCGGCGGGTGCCGAAGTGCTGGAATGCACGGCGCCAGTCTTCGAAAAACTGGCCTACCGCGATCGGCCCGAGGGCTTGCTGGCCCTGGCCCCCCAACTGACCTGCACGCTGGAGAACCTGAAACTCCCGGCCGATCCGCTGGTGCTGGTGGCCGAATCCATCGAAAAACCCGGCAATCTCGGAACCCTGCTCCGCTCGGCCGACGCCGCCGGCGCCCACGCGGTGATCGTGGCCGATCCGCGCACCGACGTGCACAACCCCAACGTGGTGCGCGCCAGCACGGGCATGCTGTTCGCCGTGCCGCTGGCCGTGGCCGATACCGCCGAGGTGCTCGCCTGGCTCCGCGAACGGAAAATCCGCATCCTCGCGGCCACCCCGCATACGGACAAGAATTACACCGATGTGGACATGACCGCCGGCGTCGCGATCGTGGTCGGCACGGAACAGGTGGGCCTGAGCGACGTCTGGATGCAAGCGGCCGACCTGCAGGTGCGCATTCCCATGCTCGGCAAGGCCGATTCCCTCAATGTGGCCCAGGCCGCCACCCTGCTTTTGTATGAAGCAGTCAGGCAAAGACGCAATCAATCGTAATCGGCCGTGCCCCGGCTTTCAAAAGCCCCTCATTGGCGGGATGCTCAAATGTGTAGAGCGGCTTGCCGGCCGCCAACAGTTCCCGGCATAACGCTTCGATCTTGCTGCCCGGAGCAGCATGAACACAAATGACGGCCTCCGCCATTTCGGCCACAATCCGGTTGCGTCGATCCGCCGTCTCTTCGGTCACCCGCTTCACGGACCCGGAAAAAGGGGCGACGATTTGAAGCCGCTTTTCCGCCACCGCATTCTTATACTCCGGCTGGATCCGCATGATCATGCCCCGGGCCAGAACCCAGATCACCCTGTTCGGCGACCGGAGAAGCACGGTCAGGCACTCCCGCTCCATGGGCGAATGAAACCCGCCAATCACGGTCACCTCTTTGTTCCGCAACCGCTGAGCCAGATCGTAAGCCTCCAGAATCAGCTTGCCGGGACATTTGACGGAACAGAACAAGGCCAGCTTGGGCGCTTGCTTCTCCCCTGAGCCAGCTTGGGTCTCATATAAGGCGGGCTCCTCGCGCGCCGCGGCCGGCAACAGCCCCTGCCGCCTTGCCTCCTTCATGAACAGGCGCTGCATCTCCACTAACCCGCTGGTGAGACGAGACGGGCCCTTGTAATAGTCGCCCATCTCCAGCAATGTCACCACATTGCGCCAGTTATAGGGCAAGCCACGCAGTTCTTCCTTCCGGATCCGTTCCAATTCCGGGCCGGCTTTGTCCCACACCCGTACCAAAAACTGCTGTTGTTCCCGAGTCAGCTTTTTCATGGCGCAACCCCGAGGAGCTGCCGGGCGCGTTCAAGAATTTCGGGCGTTTCCTTGAGCTGGCAAAGGACATCCAATTCTTTCAGAATGTAGCGCTTATCCAGACGAATTTGACGGTCCACGATACGTTCGGCATCGACCCAATCCTTCGGTCGCGAAGCGAATGCCTTCATGACAAACAGATCCTCCGCCGTACAACAGGTCAGGACAATGCCGGGCTCGAATTCGATCTTTATTGCGCGGCGAATCATTTTCTCTTCAAACGGCAACGCACCGAGTGAAATGTCCACCGCTTTCCCGTTGCTCACGCGAAGCAAAAGCACCCGCCGGGTCAAGGCGAACTGCAACGCATCGGGTATGCGGGATTGAAAAGCACCCAAGAGCGCGGAGGCATACCGTTCTTCATCACCAAAGCCCGAAAGCAACGTCAAATCGGCATCGAGTGTTGCGCGCGGCTCTCCCCAACGCTGAACCGCCAACCCGCCGATGATGCAGAACTTCCAGCGGCGGGCCGACATGAAATCGCACACCTCTTTGGCCGCTTCAAACAGCGCATTCATGATTCACCCGTCCTTAATCGAAGACCGCGACGTTTTCCCGAAAGTTTTTCTCTCATCCGAATGGCGTTATTATAACCCATAAGGCGGCAACAATCCATCCATTCACCCCACCGTCACCGGCACGAGCGTCATCGTGTCGTTTCCAAAAATGTCGATGACTTTGACGGCGATCACGTACCGACCGGCTTTCGGATAAGCATGGCTGGCACTCGTCAATTCCAAGTCGCGTTTATTGCGCGTGCGGAAGCTTTGCCATTCGTTTTCGAAGATGTAGGCGCCTGTCCAACGTTCCTCGAAGTCGACGAACTCGCCCGAATCCGCCATGCCGGGTAATGTCCCTTCGACACCGAAGTTCTTGGCCACTTTTATGATTTCTTTGCGGCTTTCGTAGTTGAAGTCCACGGCCCAGTAATCCACCCAGTCGGTCCATTTCTTCGTCAACACGTCCCGTGTAATGACGCCGTTTTTGTCCTTGTTCAACTTGATGAGCTTGCCGGCCTCGCACACGACCTCGCTCTTGCCCTCCTTCAAATCGGCGGCAATGGCATCGGCGAGCCCTTGCGAGTAATACACCGAGAAATCGGTCAATTCGACAACCAGTTGCAGGGGATCCCTCTTATCGAAACGCGGGGTGACTTCGATGTAGGCCACATCGTGGAACCGGACCTGCCCCTTCTCGACCGCGCGCTTGTCGAACACTTCCGGTGGTATTGTCTTGGGCGCGAGATTGATGCCTTTCTGTTTCGCCTCCTCCAATACAGCGGGGAAGAGGCCCATCTCGAATTCGAAAGCGAGCACGTCAACCCGCGAGGCCTTGCGCTTACGGCATTCGGTGATGACTTCCTCGATAAACAATCGGCCCACCGGGAGGTTGATCGGGCCGACTACCACCAACCGTCCGCTGTTCTTGCCATGGAAGAAGCCAACCTCCGGCAGTGCTTCGGCACGGTAGGCTTTAAGGATCAAGTCGCGAAACTCTTTTTCCTTGCGGGCAAGGGCCTGTTCCTTTTTCTTTCCTGTAAGCCGGCCGCCGATGTTGAGGTAGGCCTGGCGCTCGTAACGTCCTAGGTTCAGCACCTCAAAGGCTCGAAAAGGCTTGCCGGCGACCTTTAACTCGCGCTGCACTTGGATCAATCGCTTGCGAGTGGTGTGAATGCCAAACTTGCCGAGGTCGCTGACAATCCATTTGCGACCCAACTTTTCGGCCACTGCGGCAGTCGTGCCGCTGCCGCAGAAAAAGTCCGCTACCAAATCGCCTTCCTTGCTGCTGGCTTTGATTATGCGCTCGAGTAGTGCTTCGGGTTTTTGGGTGGGGTAGCCAAGGCGCTCGGATGCGACGGCATTCACATCATATACATCATCCCAAATATCTCCAACTTGCCTTCCCTTTGATTCATCCAGATAGCGTTTGAGACGCGGCATTCCTGATGACGTAAACACGATTCGGTCTTCAGCAACTCCGCTATCGATTCGTTCTTGAGACCATATCCAGTGCTTGCCGGCGGGTGGATGGAGCATCATCTTGCCGAACTTACGGGCTTCGCCCTGCCCGGCCTGTGTGAAATCCCAAAGGCCGTAGCGGCGATTAGTCTGTTTTTCGATCAGGTTGTAATGACTATCCTGATACTCCTCATGGTGTTCGATATACTGGGGCGTGAAGGTGAGCCGCTTACTCTTTCCATACCAGAACAAAGTATCGTGGATGTTCCCAAAAGCATTGCTTTGCGCTTTACTGACGCGCGTTTTCTGCCAGATGACTTCATTTGTAAATCCCATCGTGCCAAAAACTTCGTCCAATACGCAACGCAGATAGCCACTAAGTCTCCAATCACAATGCACATAGATGCTCGCCTCGTTATGGATCAAATCCCGCATAAGGATAATTCGCTCGTAGATCATGGCTATGAAGGAATCCGCACCACGGCCCCAGGTGTCGCGGTAGGCGATTTGCTCGAGGAGATTCGGCTCCTTATGGAAGGTCTCGCCCCCGATCTCGATGTCCATGGAGAAATCCGCGCCGACGTCGAAGGGAGGATCGATGTAGATGAGTTTGAGCCCGCCGGCGTCTTCTATCTGGCGGCGGAGCGCGCCGGCCTTAAGGGATGAGAGGATGAGTTTATTGTCGCCCCAAATGAGTTTGTTGGTCCATCCCTTGACCTGGCGTCCGCCTGTGTCGAGGCCGAGTTCTTCGCCGTCGCGCGTTTCCTTCCGGGGTTCGTCAATGTGCTCAAGGGACTGGAAAGGAAGAATGGCGGTGCAGACCTCGCGCGTCTTGCCATTCCAGACGAGTTCGACCTCGCGTTTGTCCTCGAAGAGGAGGAAGCGATATTTCTCCGGGAGCGACTTCCCCTCATTGATGAGCTTTATGAGGTCGCGCTTCTCGGAGGCGGTGAGTTCGTAGTGGTCGGTGTCTTTGGGGCGCGGCATGGCAGAAATGGTCTCCCAGTCAATTAGCCGTCAATAAGGAGTGGAATTGTAGTGAAGTCATAAAGCCTTGGTATTAAAGGTGTTCTTTCGTGCTCCTCACCCGGCGGCGAGCGGAAGCAACGTTTTCAGTCAATTGACCGTCAATTAACAATTGGCGCGGGTCAGGCCCAGAATGGAATGTATTTGGCATATTTCTTCCCTTGCAAAGGGTCTTCCGCCTTGATGGCTTTATCGGCCACCGCATCCGCGATGATTCGAGAAGCCATGGCCTTGTTGGGTTCGGAGATTCCGAGGCGCGCCCGAAGGGTGGAATTGGTCATCGGATCGCGTCCCACATATCGAAGGCATGCGTGCAGGTAACAAGCCCGCGTGCGGTCGGCTTTATCCATTTGCCGTAGAGGCCGGTGAGTAAACAAAATTGCCCGGGTGAATCCTTCAGTGGCTTCAAAAATGGGCGCCGGAAGTTGATGGCGTTCCGTTTCAGCAACTACCTTGTCCACCCCGCTTCCGCGCTCTTCGCAAACCCCCAAACGGCGCATGAATGAGGCAAGCGCCTCGTTGCGGGATCGAGGCGGACTGTCGAGGAACCGTTCGGTCCTGACCAACGGCATCCCCGGATTGGTGATCTCCATGCGATCGGAAAAGATTTCAATCATCGGACCGGCTCCGGACATGGAGAAATCCTGGTGGATGAGCGCGTTGGGAACAAGTTCGCGGATCGCCAGTTCGGGAAAAAGGGGAACTTCGCGCCGGATGCCGCGATCGACGACTTCGTTGCGAGGAAGAAGCGCGTTAACCTGATCGATCAAGTTCTTGAAGCCGGCGGCGTAGCCCTTTCGCACGGGCTGCTCGCGAAGGGTTTTAAGCCTGTCCTTGCCTTCGTATACCACAATGCGGACAGCCTTGCGGGCGAGGGGTTTGAATTCCTCCAAGTTACGGGCAAAAAGAATCGCGCCAAGGTTGGTGATGTCCCATTTTCCGGCTGAATCCGAGGCAATCATGCGGTCGTCTGCAAGCCGGTTCAATGTTTTTTCCCGATTGTCCGGTAACGGCTGTTCAAGAAGCTCGAAATAGGCAGGATAGTCGAGCAGTGACAACACATCGGCGGCGGCAGCATGGTGGAGGGCGACCAATTCCTCAAATGGAGTAGTGTCGAAGACACGCCAAAGATCTCTTTCAAGCTGAGGATGATCTTTGAGCTTCTGCCGGCAGGAGCCAACACGGACGTATTCGACACTCTGGAACTGGACTGGCCTGTCGTGTGCACGCGGGACTTCGAGGACCACAACACGTTGGCCGCCGTGTATGACTTCATGGAAATGAAAATGCAGACGGGGGCTCAACTGCCGGGCGAGCCAGTTTTCAAGGTTCTCATTGCCCTTCTTGGATTTTGACGGGTCGAAAGTCGTTCCGACAACTTCGTGAGTGCCATCCTTCACACCCCAGACCACGTACCCGTTGGTCTTGCCTAGCAACGCAGCCATGTTACTTAACGCTGAAAGATACTCGCCTATATCATCAGGATTTGCGTTGTTTTCTTTGAACTCAACCCAGCCTGTTTCGGCAGGAAGTTTGCACAACTCCATAAGCAAGCCGTCCAGGTAAGCAGGTGTTGGGCTGGAGTTCATAATCAAGCCTTATACTCGGTGAAACTGGCGGCAAGCGAGCCAAAACTATTCGGCTCGTACCTTGTAAATCCGGCCTGGTCGACGAAAACAAAATCGTATCGCTGGCCGTTCTCCTCAGCGGCGGTGGCATCCGCGCACCATTGCTTCAGGCGGGCCATCTTCTGCGGCAGATCGAGTTCCGCCCTGCCCTTGGTTTCGACAACCCAAATCGTTGTGTCATTGGTCCGGACGATGAAGTCCGGTGTATAGTTGGACAGGTCGCCATCGGTCTTAACGTAGTCGAGTTTGAAGCCGACGGCAAGGTAGTTCTTGGCAAATGCCCGCACATCCGGCGCTTCCTCCAGGAATGCGGCAAACAGGAGTTCAAAACCGCCGGAGTTGGGCTCGCCAACGATCTTGTTGAAAATGGTCTTGGCGGCGCTCAGATGGGCTCGATAGTCGGTGCGAAAAGGACGCATTTCTTTCAAACGAATCCGGTCCTCGATTCGGGTTGTGCCGGTTTCCTGAATGGTGAGGGCGTTGATGCCGGTCTTGAAAGCATCATAGAGAATCTTGCCGGCATCCGGTTCGGAGAGATTGCGGAGAACAACGGGATCTTCGAGGTTCACCGGCGACGGGCTGAAAAGACGCTCGCGCATGAAGGTTTTCACCATGCCGTACAGCACATCATACCCCCCAACGAGGCGGAGATCCTTAAGCAACTGCCGGGAGAAAAAGGCGACCACCGAGCGATAATCCGCGGGGCCGGCGCCATCGAGTTGGATGATGTGGTGCACTTCCTCATCGAGCATGGTCTTGAAAACGATATCGCGAGTTTCCTCCGGCGAGAACGGTTTCAGCGGCAGGACTCGATTGCCGAACTTCGCCGGATCGATTCCCTCAAGATTCTTGAACTCGCGCAGATACCGGCGCGTAAGCTTGGGGATCGGAATGTCCAAAACGTCAAGATCCTTGTCCGCATTTTCAGCGTCCACTTCCACAATAAGCGAATCGCGCCGGGTTGAACCGTCCCCCATGGGAACGTGTTCAAAAGTCACGCCCTCGCTCTGGATGGATTCGACGAATTCCATGAACGCGGGCGTGCCCATGACCGAAACAGTTTCCCGGACGCCATCGTTTCCGAAATACATCCGGCGCAGGCCGCGCCCGAGGGTCTGTTCCGGCAAAATGTTGGCCGGAGCGACGTAGGCCCGAAGGCCGACGATCGTGGTGACGTTGCGAACATCCCATCCTTCCTTGAGCATCAGAACGGAGACAATGGCCTTGTGCGGGGACTCCAGCGAATCGATCTCGTTGGCCTCCTTGCGCAGGTTTTCGAGTTCCTCTTTGTTCTTGCCGGAGGCGGCTTCGGAGATTTCGCCGTTGTTCTTTGTATGAATGACAAGCACCGCTCCTTGTAACTCGGGGCATATCTTCTCGAGATAAGCGCCCACGTCGTCGCAGTTCCTGGTGTCGTCCACCATGACGAACAGAACAGCCTTCTTGCCGAGGGACTTGTGTTCGGCATAACTTTTTTTCCATTCCTCAATGCCGAGCCGGAGGTAGTCGTCGTATTTCTCCGTGAAAATGGCGCTTTTTCGCTCGCTGAGTTTCGTCCGGCTGGCGGCATCGGGGAGAACAGGATGTTTGACAACGTTCTGGTGGATGGCCTCAACGAGCGGGTAGTCGGAAACGGTCTGGACGAAGATCGCGCCATTGTCGTGACGGGGTGTGGCCGTTACGTCCACTTCCAAAGCAAGACGACAGTCCTTCTGGAGCATCTTGTGGTGGATGTCCTGAATGGATTTGAACCATGCCATTCGAGGGTCGTGGATGTGATGCGCCTCATCGTTGAATACGGCCAGCTCTGCAATTTCGCGGACTACCTCTCCAAGATCAGTCTTGCTGTCGGTCGTTTTCCCGACAGGTTTTGCGCCGAACGGCGACAGGAAGTAGTCACGCAAGTCATCATCGTCAAGCGACGGATCCCGAACCTCACCAAGGAAAACACGGTGTATATTCGTAAGGAAAAAGTTACCGGTTTCGCGAACAATCCGAACATCATCCTGGATATGCAGGGTGAGTTGAAAGTCATCGCGCCAGTTGCGCCCATCCAGTCCGTTGTGCGGGAGTACGGGATCGTTGAAGAAAACCTTGAGCCCGTCGAAGTCCGCCCGCAAGCGGTCGAGGACGATAATATTAGGGGCAATAACGAGGAAGTTCCGCGAAAGGGTGGAGTCGTCTTCATATAGTTTATGAAAGAAACTCCACGCGATGAGCAGCGAAAGGACTTTTGTTTTGCCCGCACCTGTCGCCATTTTAAGGACGTAGCGCGGCCAGTCTTCGGAGAACATGCCGCTGGATACCGCGCCGGAGGCATCGAAGCGGAGCAGATCGTACTTGTCACGGGCTTTCCGAACCTCGTAAAGCCAAATGACGGTCTCCACCGCCTCGCGTTGTGCGAAGTAATAACGGAAGGTCGAAAGCGATCCATCCGAGTTTTCCGTCAGATGTTCGGTCTCGAACCAGTGGCGGAGTAAAGTCGCGGAGGTTTCAGACACGCCGGAATAGCCGTTGTTACGCCAGGCTTGCACCTCTTTGCGAACCTTCGCCACAAGCGGCGGAAGCAGTTTCTCATAGGCCGTGCTCCGCAATGCTTCATCGGCGGGAAACCAGCGCTGCTCGGGGATAAGGGGCGCGTAGGGCGAGGTTGGAAATTTAGGGTGAAGAGCCACTGGTCCTTATTGATAAGTAATCGTTTTTAGAGGATGCAGGGATGAACTAACGATGTCACCGTCAAAGAAAAGTTTCATGGTGCAAATGGTGTCAGAATCGAATCGGAAGGTCAAGACGGCAAGAAGCTTATTGCGATCCAGGAGACATCAATCCCGTCGAATCCTCGCTCTTCATTGGCGGAGCCGGTTCAAACTGGGGACAGGTGTCGGTGGCTTCCACCAGGCGCCTCTGCCGGCTGCACCGCTGGGTGAAGGGATTGACCACGTAATGCCGGCAATACCGGCAGAACCGCCCCTTTTCGCCCTCCTGGAAAACCTCCGGCGCCACCGGCTTTTCGTCGGCCGAAAAAACCGACGGCGCCTTCGG
>JAWOJA010000016.1:0-26642 GCA_046484345.1 Kiritimatiellia bacterium | reverse complement strand
CTGTTCTGCCTCATGACGAATCATGTGCATCTGCTGGTGGAGACTCCGAAGGCGAATCTGTCGGTGTTTATGCATAAGCTCCAGACGGCTTACACGGTCTATTATAACCTGCGGCACAAGCGGTCAGGGCATCTGATGCAGGGTCGGTTCGGGGCCAAGCATGTTGATGGCGACGAATATCTGCTCAAACTCAGCCGCTACATTCACCTGAATCCGGTATTCGTGGCGCCCCTGAAGGGACAGCCTTTGGAGCGACGCCTCGCGGAACTCCGGGCCTATCCGTGGAGCAGTTATCGGGGATATGCGGGATTGGCGAAGTCGTGGGATTTTGTCGAAGAGGGGCCGATTCTGGCGATGATCGAGACGTCGGAGAAGAGGCGGCACCGGTCGTATCGCCGATATGTGGAGGCGGGGATTGCGAAGTCGGATGATGAGTTTGTGGACGTTCTGCGGAATTCGGAGTGGGGTATTGGGGGAGGCGAGTTTCAGAAGCGGGTTCGCGATCTGCACACGGACATGGCGGACAAGGCAAAACGGCCGGAGGATGTGTCATTCCGTCATGCCGCTTCGAAGATCGATGCGGAGGCGGTGCTTGGCCGGGTTGCGGATGCATTTGGACTGGCGGCCGGGGATCTGCAAAAACGGGGTTACGATTGCGTGGCACGGGCGGTGGCCGCGCAATTGCTGGGCAAGCATGCCGGAATGAATCAACGGGATATCGCCGGTTTTCTAGGCATGGGAACGGGCTCCGCCGTTTGCCGCCAGGTGAAACGGCTCAGAGACCGGCGCGAACAGGATTCAAGGCTAAATGCTCAAATTGAAGAGGCCGAAGAGGCTATTGAAAAGAGCAAAGAGCAGCACGGAAAGTCATAAATATCAATTGTCAAGGGTTGACCCCAATTTCCCCAATTTCCCCAATTTCCACGTTTGCCCCTGCTGATAGTGTCCGCCTTCTTCTTCGGCATCGGTTCTCGCAAGGAAAGCCGACGCTTCGGGGCCGTTGGTGGTTGGTGCCTCGGGATCACATTGGTCATCTTCTCGACGCTTCTCTCCTTCCCCATAGGCAAGCTGGTTCTCGCAGGGGGCATGCGAAGAACCAAGTCCTTTTGCGAGACGCTGATTCCACGACTTGAACAAAGCAAAAGTCAAACAGGGGCGTATCCCAAACAAATCGCCGATATTCTGATCGGACAGAAACAGCCCGCACCCTTGTTGCCGTGGTTCTACGAGTCGGACGGGACAAATTTCAGTTTCATTCTCAGCGATCCGGGCCAACTTATGGGCGGATCGATATATACCAGTCAGGGGAAGGTTTGGGCTTGGTGGGATTAGGTTGTGGCCCCGCCCTGAGGCTGGACGGCAACGAGGGCGACATAGATTCATAGTGAGGGAAATGAAACTGGGTCGAGCATTTTTGCGGGGCCTGCTCCACGCTATTGTTGCACTCGTTGCGGCGATGCTTGTATGGGCTATGTTGATCGGCTGGGGGATATTTGTCAGCGAGAGCTATAACCCGAAGTTCGGAGGGCCGTGGGGGGATTTTCGTTTCGCCATGATGATCGCCCTGTTCTTCGCTTCCGTATCGAGCGGGGTTTTGCTCGTTGCCAGCATTGTTGCCCATTATGTCAGAGGCAGGATTCCCGTGAGCCGCCTTGTGGGCAGTTCCCTGACATTTGCTTTAACCAGTCCGCTCGTCGAATACGGGATCGGTTGTAATTCGGTGCTTACGCTCCTTCTGATCGGATTGCCTCTTTTGTCCGCCGCCTGGATGATTGAGCCTCGTCAAAAGTAAGGCATCAGTCCGCCCACGGCTCTAACGCCGTTAATTCCGAGATCACTCGGGCTGTGCGAGGACGGCGATGAAAGCAAACGTTATGAATTCGTGGGAGAAATTGCAGGTTGAACTTACACCTTCTTTCTGCCCCGCTTCACCGTCTTCTTTACCGTCCCCATCTCATCCAACTTGGCCTTCGCCGCCCGCGCCCCCATTCCCCGGATCGCCAGGATCGCCGCTCTCGTGACATTCCTAACCGCCAGCGTCCCGTTCTTCTTTTCCATGTTGATCACGGACTGCGCTGAGACGCCGATCAGCCTCCCAAATTCGGTTTGTGACAGCCTCAGCTTGCGCCGAAGGCTCCTGATGCCCTTGCCAGTCAGACGGGCCTTCTCGGCTTTCTCGGCCTGTTCTGGGGCTTCTGCGGGCTGAACGGCGACGATCTTCTCAAGAACGCCCTGAATGATGTTGGTAGCCTTCACGAGAGCGGCCACGGTACGCTTGAGTTCGGCCACATCGTGCTTCAGCTGAACTGTGGGCTTGTGAACCTTAGCAACCGATCCCTTTACTTCCTTGCGGGCCAGTCGGGTGATCTCATTTCGCAGAACCTGCATAACGTTTGGCATGGCGGCCTCCTTTTGGCGAATAGTCACAATTATGAGCCGAGTTAGCAAGCGCATTTCAACAAAGGAGACACCTGTACCCGTCAGAAAAAGATGGAAAGATAATAATGAAACTCCCCCGCGTTGGGTCATTGTGACCGAAATGTTCCGGCGCGCAAGGGACTGCGCGCCCTACCATCAGCCTCTTTTTTCGGTAGGGTGGTCAGTCCCTTGACCGCCGCCAGAACGAAATGCAAACGATTTAAGACAAGGGGGCAGGTCTTCTCATTTTACATCATGTAAATGAGAAGCCTCTATAATTACGGTTAAACTAGCGCCTTTTCACGCTTGCGCGAACCTTTTGCAGCCGCGTGGGCGGGCCGCTTGGATTTGGAGAGGCTGGTTTGGGCATCCAGCCCGTGCGGCGTTTCGGCGTTAATGCCCGGCCGCTTTCGGCCTGATCCGGGTTCAGACTATACAGATCGGGCGTTTCGTGGGAACCAAAATCGTGCGCCGCCCGCCATGCCCGAGAGGGCTGGGGCGCGCGAGTGGAACCGGGTGCGGCGTTCCGTCAGCCGAAATATGGCGAGCCGATTTTTCGATGATGAGGGGCGAAGGCGAGGTGTCGTGGAATAATGGTCCCGGCGCCTCCAGCCTTCGCCCCTCAGCGCGGAAAAGCGGCCGACAGATTACGGCCGGAACGCCGCACCCAGCCCAACCGACACGCAACTGCAATTCGTAATCCGATGTGGTGGCGTCGTGGGAACTCCGCCCTCCGGCCCTCTTTGCCCGAATTCGGTCCCCCCTGCATTGACCCCATCCCGTTAAATTGATAGCATAGACGATCAAACGGGAGATGACATGACGGCGGGCTGGTGGACGATCATCGACGGCAACAACCTGATCCATGCGGATCCGGATCTTGAGGGCGTGCGGCACCAGGATTTTCAAACCGCCCGCCAGGTTCTGGTGCGGCGGCTCGAGGCGATCGCCGGCGGCGCGGCCGGCCGCGTGTCGGTGGTGTTTGACAGCACCACGCCGAAGCCCGTGACCGGCTTCGAGGGCTCCCCGCTGGATGTCCGCTTCGCCGAGCCCGGCGTGGGCGCCGATGCTCTCATCGAGCGGCTCGTGCATGCCGCGGCCAATCCCGCCCGCATACTCGTGGTCACCTCGGATATCGTCGAGCGGCGCGTGGTGGAGGCCGCCGGCGCGATCAGCCAGTCGTGCGCCCAGTTTCTGCGCCAGTCCGTGTCCGACCGGGCCGGCTTCGAGATCCGCCGCCGGGGCGCCGAGGGCGCGCCCTTCAAGCCGCGGCTTGGCGATTGCTGGGACGGAAAAAAAGAGACTCCTCGCAAAAGATTATCCTGAGCGTGCCCCGCCGCCAAGGACGATGGCCCTATTTCCGAGCCGCCGGGGCTTTGCCCAGTTTCGCCATAACCGCCTGGAGATCGGCCCAGGCTTCCTTTTTCAAGTTCAAGGCGCCCACCAATTCCGCCGGATGGTGCGTGACCATCAGGGGCGTGCCCTCGTAATCCGACCAGACGCCACGCGTGACGGAAGCGGTGGCGGCGCCCGGAAGCCTTTTGGCGGCATCCGCGCCCAGCGCCACGATGGCCCGCGGGTTCCGTCCGGCCAGCTCGGAGGCCGGGCCGACCGCGACGGAGGCGTGGCTCCGGTCAAAGCCCATGGCCGCGATCATGCGGGTGAGCAGGTCGTCGGCATCCGGCTTCAAGGGGGCGGATAAAACGAAGAACAGATCCATGCGGGGCGGCGAAGCGGGTTGCGGACGGGCGGCGGGGACGGCCTGCCGGGGCAGGGGGGCGGAAAGCGAGACCGCCAGGGCGGCGGTGGCGCAGACGGTGTCGTTCCCTTTTTCCTTCTCCGCCAGCAGGAAATCGTGGAATTGATCAAGCAGCCGGACGAACTGGGCCCGCGGGTTGCGATCCGACTCCAAAGGGGCGGGGGGCATGGCGTTATTCCTTCGCGGCCGCGTCAGGCGCCGGGCCCTGCAGGAACGGGGCCGTGGCCAGGTAGAAGAAGCCGCAGGCGAGCAGGATCAGGGCGCTAACGGAGGACAGGGCCGGACTGCCCGAAAACAGGAGCGCCACGAGGACCAAGGCGGGCGCGAAAATAAGCGGATTTTTGGTGGGCTTCGAAAAGCGCACATGGGATACCTGCAACAGGGCCAGCAGCGCAACGATCACCAGCAGGGCGGCGGCAAGGGGGCCGCTATGGAGGTTCATCTTCAGGAAGCCCCAGGAATCCGGCGATTGGATGGCCACGATATGCAGAAGGGCCACGGCGGCGGCGCAGACGGTGATGGGCAGGCCGAGGAAGCCCTGCTGGCCCCGAAAGGGATCGACGACCTTGAAGCGGGCCAGGCGAAAGGCGCCCGAGAGGACCAGGGCGCAGCCGAGCGCGATGCGCCACTGGGGGGGGAAGCCCGTTGCCGTGGCATAGAGCAAAAAGGCCGGCGCCAGCCCGAAAGCGGTCAGGTCCACGAAGGTGTCGAGTTCCGCGCCGAGGTCGCTGGTCGCCTTGAGCAGGCGGGCCAGATTGCCGTCGATCCCGTCCAAAATCATGGCCAGCATGATTAGCAGCGCGGCGTGCAACTGGTGGCGGATGGCGTCCGCGCCCCCGGCGGCGCCCAGCATGGATGCATAGATGCTGAGCAGGCCGCTGACGAGCGCCGCCATGGTGACAGCGGTGGGCAGCATGCCAACGGTTTTTTGGATGAGCCCCGCTTGCTTCACTTGGCTGCCTCTTCGGGAGCGGGGGCGGAGGGCGGCAGTTCCTGCGCTTGCAGGGCCGCCTCGGCGGTCAATTCCGCGAGCGGCGAAAGGGGCTTGGGGTCGGCGGTCCGGGGCTTGAGCGTCGCCAGGGGGGTCTCGCCGGCGACCACCTTTTCACCGGGCTGGACGAGGATTTCCCCGACATCGGCTTCGGGAAGATAGATGTCGAGCCGCGAGCCGAACTTCATCATGCCGATGCGCTGGCCGGCCTGGATGCGCTTGCCGGGCTGGACCCAGAAGACCACCCGGCGGGCAATGGGGCCCACCACCTGGTTGACGAGGCACTTTGTGCGGCTGTTTTCGATGAGGATTTCGCTGTGCTGGTTGAAGTCCGACGATTTTTCAAGGAAGGTGAAATGGCGGGCGCCGGGGAAATAGTCGGCGAACGTGATGGCGCCCGAGAGGGGCGCGCGGTTGACGTGGACATCCGTCAGGCTCAGGAAGATGCTGATGCGCACGGCGTTTGTGTGGAGGTGCTTGTCCTCGAAGACCGTTTTGACGCCCATGATTTTTCCATCGGCGCCGGCGTAGACGATCTCCGGGTTGTCGGGAGTGAGCCGTTCGGGGTCGCGGAAGAAATAGAGCATGTAGGCGCAACCGACCACAGCCACGTTGATGCCGATCAGGATCGGCTTGCTCCAGCCCCGGGTGAAGATACGGGCCAGGACCACGATCAGGAGCGAAAAAACGACAATGGCGACCAGGGAGGTGCTGACTTCGGGGTTGACGGCAAGCATAAGCATCTCTTTCTCGGGTTCAAATCCGCTTCCGGTATGGTTGATGATTATGAGCGGCCGGGCGGGGTAAGTCAATTCCAGAAGCAGGGCAAACGCATCTAAATTCACGCAAAAACCCAGAAAACTCCTGAGCCCCCGCCATAGCGGATTCTGCATGAACGGTTGCGTGTGGGGTCGGCTGGGCGCGGCGTTTCGGGCGTTCCCTGACGGATTCTTTTGCGCGCTAAGGGCTTCAGGCTGGATGCGTCGGGCCCACGAGGCCGCGCCGCATCGCCTTCAACCCTTATCATCGCAAAATCATCTCGCCAGGGTCCGCCTTAACGAAACGCCGCACCCAGCTCAGCCAGAAGCGGCGTCCAACGCATCGAGCAGCGTCTGCATATCGGGCGGCGGCGGGGCGGTGAAGGCCAAGGGTTTGCCGGTGCGGGGGTGGGTGAAGGCGAGTTCGGCGGCATGCAGCATTTGTCGGTCGGCGGGCAGGGGAAGGGGCGGGGCGGCTCGGCGGCCGTAGACCGGATCGCCGGCTATGGGATGGCCGATGTGGGTGAGGTGGACCCGGATCTGGTGGGTGCGGCCGGTTTCGATGCGCACGCGGAGCAGGCTCCACTCGGCGTAGGCCCGGACGGTTTCGTAGAGTGTCACGGCGGGGCGGCCGCGGGCGGGGCTGGCGCTCATTTTCTTGCGGTCCTGGCGGCAGCGGCCGATGAGCGATTCGATGCGGCCGGCGGGGGGGGCGGGGTGGCCGGCGGCGAGGGCCAGGTAGATCTTCCGCACCTCGTGCGCCTTGAATTGGGCCTGGAGGCCGGCCAGCGCCGCGTCGTTCTTGGCCGCCACCATGAGGCCGCTGGTGTCGCGGTCGAGCCGGTGTGCGATGCCGGGGCGGAGTTCCCCGCCGATGCCGGCGAGGTCCGAGCAGTGGTGCAGCAACGCGTTCACCAGCGTGCCGGAGGCATGGCCGGCCGCGGGGTGGACCACCAGGCCGGCGGGTTTGTCGATCACCACAATGTCGGGGTCTTCATAAATAATGGAGAGGGGGATGGCCTCGGCCCGGGGTTCCGCGGGCGCGGGCGGGGGGATGACGACGGTCACGGTCAGGCCGGCCGTGACCGTGTGGCTGGCCTTGATGGTTTTGCCGGCGCAGGTAATGCGGCCCTGGCCGATCAGCGCCTGGATCCGGGCGCGGGAAAGGTCGGGCAGTTTCCGGGCCAGCCAGGCGTCCAGGCGCAGGCCGCGGTCTTCAGGCTGGGCGGTGAGCGAGGGCATGGCGCGCTTTCAGGCGGAGGATGAAGCCCAGGAGCAGGGCGGCGGCGAAGAGGCTGAGACTGACCCACTGGGCGGAGGTCAGGCCGCGGATGATGACCCGGTCGCGTAGGTCGCCCCGCAGGAATTCCAGGGAGAAGCGGACCGTGGAGTAAAGCAGGAAGTAGAGGACCACGATGGAGCCGGCGGAACGGCGCCGGGGATAAACCCGGAAAAGAAGGGCATAGATCAGCAGATTGGCCACGGCCTCGAAGAGCTGGACGGGCCAGACGGGAAGCGCGGCGGGTGCGGTGGCGGCGATCAGGCGGTCGTCCACCTGGCTCCACCAAACGGAGGAATGGGCGGGGTAGGTGCAGGAGAGCGGCCCGGCGTGGAGGCTACCCTGGCAACAACCGTTGATGAAGCAGCCCAGCCGGCCCAGCGCGTGGCCGAGGGGCAGGGCGGTTAGCGTGTAGTCGTAGAGCTTCAAGACGGGCTGCTGCCGGATGCGGGCGAAGAGCCAGATGGCGAGGGCGGCCCCGAAAAAGCCCCCGTAAAAGACCAAGCCGCCCTTGTCCACGCGCAGGATCAGGCCCGGCGCGGCGGCGAATTCGCTCCAGTTGCCCAGCACGTAGGCGAGCCGGGCACCGAGGATGCCGCCGATAATGAGCCAGAAGCAGAGATCGGCGGCAAATCCGGGCGGGCGGCCTTCGCGCCGCCCCAGCCAGGTCAGGTGGAGCAAGCCGGCTCCGAAACCGGCGGCCAACAGCAACCCATACCAGTAGATTGGGCGGCCGAGCAGGGTGACAAAAACGGGATCCGTCATCTTTTGAGACTAGCGGATTTTCGGGGGAGGGACAAGGCCATAAAATCCATCGACTCCCGCTTCTGGACTTTTTTGAAAGCATCATGCATAATAAAATACACACCATGAGTTCGGAAAAAGAAGAAATCATAACAGAACCGGTCCGGCAGATCATCTGCGCCAAGTGCGGCAAGCCGCTTGACGTGGCCACTTTGGCGGCGTTCGCCAAATTTCGTTGCGGCCATTGCAATGCGGTTCAAACGGTTCCGGCCAAGCTGGGCAACTTCATTCTCCAGGAACTCCTGGGCCGCGGCGGCATGGGAGCGGTGTATCGGGGCGTCGACCAGGCGCTCGGCCGCGCGGTGGCCGTGAAGGTCATGCTGCGCTCGGTTGCCGCGGATCGGGTTTTCTTCGAGCAATTCAAGCGCGAAGCGCGCGCCGCGGCGGCCCTGAACCACCCCAACATTGTGCAGGTTTACTCCCTGGACGAGGAAAAAGGGCAGTACTACATCGTCATGGAGTTGCTTTCGGGCGGCCGGTTCGACCACAACATCTCGAAAGGCAAGCAGCTGGATGAGGCGACGGTGCTGAAGGTGGGCATCGATGTGGCCGAGGGCCTGAACGCGGCCAACCGCGTCGGATTGATTCACGACGACATCAAGCCCGACAACATTTTGTTCGACACCAAGGGCGTGGCCAAGGTGGTGGATTTCGGGTTGGCCCGGTTCCGCGGCAAAGGGGGGCCTCAGGCCGGCGCGAATGAGATTTGGGGAACGCCTTATTATATTTCCCCGGAAAAAGTGTTGCGCAAGCAACCCGATTTCCGCTCCGACATTTACAGCCTGGGCGGAACGCTTTTCCATGCCCTGGCCGGCCGGCCCCCCTTCGAGGGGGAAACGGCGGTGGACGTGGTCCGCGCGCGCCTGCAGGGGCCGGCGCCGAGCGTTCAGACGTTCCGGGCCGCGATCAGGCCGGAATTCGCGGCGCTGCTGGCCCGCATGCTCGAGCGTGACCCGGACAAGCGGCCGGCGTCGTACGCCGAACTGCTGGGGGATTTGCGGCAACTGGCCGGCGAGGAATCCCCCGACGGGGTGATCGGTCCGGCGGGCGGCGGCTCCGGCAAAAGCTCCAAGATCCTGATCAAGGGCAAGAAGAAGTCCTCGACCGGGAGTGACGCCTCGGAGGCGGACGAGAAGGCGGAAGAGGCCAAGCCCAAGCGCAAGTGGGGGAAAAAGCTTCTGATTATCGCGGGGGCGCTCGTGCTCCTGGCCGCCGTGGGCGGCGGGACGACCCTGTTGGTTCTGCGCAAGAAGGCGCAGAACACCGAGGCGGGCCGGGCGGCCGCGTGGACCCGTTTGAGGGACAAAGTCCGGAGCCTGGCGGACGACATCGCGCGCGGCGGCGCCAATGCCCTGAACGCGGGGCAGGCGGTCTTCTTTTATGATGTGGAGGCGACGAACCGGCTGGCCTCGGCCAAGGCGGTCATTGAATCCATGGGCGACCATGCCAAACTGGTTGCCGTGCCGGTTTTCCCGACCGAGGGCGCCATTGCGCGCCGGGTTGAGGCGGCGGCTCTGGGCGTGTTCGCCGGGGTGACCAACCTGGAGGCCCTCTGCGCCGAAGCGGCGGGTGTTGCCGCGGATGTTGAAAAGGGCGGGCCGGCTCAGCTGGACGCCGCTAAACAGGCCGTCAAGCGCCTGGAAGTCATCCGGGACGCCGTGCCGGATATTTTGGTTTCCATCGTGGAGGCCTCCAAGCTGGCGGGCAGGCTGAGCCAGGAAATGACGGATTGGATCAGGCAGGCCGTGGCGGCCAAGGAGGCCGGCGCGAAGGCGGCGGAGCGCGCGGCGGCCGATGCGGCGGCGCGCAAGCAGCGTGAGGCGGTGGAGAAGGAGAAGAAGCGTCGGGAGGCCGAATATGCGGCCAAGGTGGCGGCCGAGCGCGAGGTGGTTGGGACGGCCTGGACGGAAAACGGGGAACTGGTGAAGCAGAACAAGTTCGCGGAGGCCCTAAAGGCGGCAAAGGGAAAGGTGGCCTCGCTGGAGACTTCGGAAGCCAAGGAAGACGCCAAGGTGTTGACGGATCGGCTCCAGATTCTCCAGGAAATGAAGGATCACCTGGTGGCGGCGATCAAAGAGAAGCCCCTGCGGTGGGGCTGGTACACGGTTGGCGGGCAGATTGACATCACAACCGCCGACGAGCAGGGCATCACGGTTCGGGGCAAGGTGGAGCCATGGACGAGCGTGGATGCCCGGCAGATGCTCAAGTTCATCGATGTCTACGTGAAAAGCGAGGATGCCCGCGAAAAGAAGGGAAAACGCGGCTGGGCCCGCCTGCAGCTGGGCGCGGCGCTTTATTGTTATTTGCAGGGGGAGCGGGCTTATGCCCTGGCCCGCACGTATGCCGAGGTGGCTGTTCAGCAGGATCCGAAACTGGAAGCCGACACTAAACGTTTCATGCCAGAGTTGTCCAAGGGGGGATCATGAACAGACGGACCGCAGCGCCACTTCGCATCATCAACAGCGTCGCGCCGATCCGGATTTGCGACAACGGCGGGTGGACGGACACCTGGTTCGCGGGGCACGGCTGCATTTTCAATATCGCCGTTTATCCTTACGCCGAAGTACAAATCGATGTGCGGCCGTGGGAGGGGATATCCGAGCGGATTGTGATTCATGCCGAAAATTACGGCGAACGATACGCCCTGAAAGACGAGCCGAAAGTGCCTTACCGGCACCCTCTGCTGGAGGCGGCCATTGATTACATGTGCATCCCGCGCGATTTGGCCTTCGAGGTGAACCTCTTCTCCGAGGCGCCCGTCGGGGCCTCCACCGGCACGTCCGCCGCCGTAACGGTGGCGCTTATCGGGGCGCTGGACCGGCTGACGCCCGGACGCATGACGGCGCACGAGGTGGCGGCGGCGGCCCAGATCATCGAAACGGAAAAACTGGGCCAGCAGTGCGGCATCCAGGATCAGATCTGTTCCGCCTACGGGGGAATCAATTATATCGAGATGTTCCAGTACCCCCACGCTTCGGTCTCCTCCATCCAGGTGCCGAATTCGGTTTGGTGGGAGCTCGAACGCCGCCTGGTCCTGATCTATCTGGGAAAATCCCACAGTTCGTCCAAGGTGCACGAAACGGTGATCCGCGAGCTGGAGAACTGCGGCTTCGACAATCCCAAGCTGGCCGCGCTTCGGCAGACCGCCGGTCAATCGCGCGACGCGCTCTACTCGGGCGACTTCGAGGCCCTGGGGCGCGCCATGACGGCCAACACGAACGCCCAGAGAAATCTGAACGAGAAACTGATCGGACCCGATGCCCAGCGGGTTATGGACGTCGCCAGGGAATATGGAGCCCTGGGCTGGAAGGTCAACGGCGCGGGGGGCGACGGCGGATCGGTCACCCTGCTATGCGGCTCCCGTTCCGACCAGAAACGGGCCATGATCCGCGCCATTGAGTCCGAAAACTCTCTGTTCCGACACATTCCCATATACCTCAGCCGCCAAGGCCTGAGAGTTTGGGAAGAGCATCAGGACACCACCCGTCGCCGTGTTACAGAATCCTCGGATTAAGCCCACTGCGACAGGATGTCCGCATTTTTGACAATTTGTCCGAAATGTTTGTGCGTTGTTGTTCGATTAATCGGTTTGTCCGTTCGTATAGTGGGTGGCACGATCAATGCTCCTTAATAAGGCGACCCGAGGTTGGTTTGACAAAAGGTTGACGTCCACACAGTGGAGCTTAAGTCGACAGTCCTACTGGCCGAAGGGGGCGCCCTGCTGGAGGGCAATAAACTCAGCATGAGCCTGGCACTTAGGTGCCAGGCTTTTTTATGTCCTTCGATCCTTGTTTCCCGGGTGCGAATGCGATAAAAAGAAATTCTATGACAAAACGTCAATTCGAGGAAGTTCGGGTGCAGGGACGATGAACCCGATTCTTTCTTATCTCTGGGACGGGGTGGTTCTCTCCGGCAAGGAGCTGGTGCTGCTCTTCGGGCCGGCCCTGGTGCTGGGGCTGGCGCTACACTACCTGGCCGAGGTCATCCGGGTATCCTGCCTGCGGCTGATGAGTTTCAACATTTTCGCCTGGCTCACCGCGCCGGGCACGGTTGTTCACGAACTGGGCCATGCCTTTTTCTGCCTGCTCTTCGGCCACGAGATACGCGCCATGGCCATCTTCACGCCGAATGCCGGCGAATCGCTGGGCCACGTGAAGCATGCCTACAACCCGCGCAATCCCTACCAGATGATGGGCCACTTTTTCATCGGATCCGGCCCCATCTGGTTCGGCGCGCTGGTCCTCTACGGCCTGGCCTTCCTGATGATGGACAAAACGATTCCGCTGTCGGGCGTGAATGCGGGCTTTTCGCCGGATGATTTTCCCGGCACACTCGGCCAGATTGCCGTGTCGGGCGGGGGCGTTTTTCTCCACCTGTTCGATGCCTCTTTGTTCCGGCATTGGCCTGTTTACGCGTTTCTCTACCTGGCGTTCAGCATTGGCGCGCACATGACGTTGAGCGTGTCGGACCTGGGCGGCACGCTGAAGGGTTTTGCGGTGCTGGCCCTGCTGGTTGTTTTGATGAATTGGGCGACCTTGTGGACGGGCGCATGGTCTGAAAAAATCTGCCTGTTCCTGATGGGCGGTTTTTCCGTCATATACGGCATGATGGCCTTTGCGGCCTTGCTGTCCGCCTTTTTGGCCGTCCTGTTTTATTCGCTGGCCGTTTTGGGGGACCGAAAAAAATCGATGGAGTGAACGCTTGCCATGTCGTTGGAAATCGTCATAAAGGAACTGGAAGCGGAGGCCGATCCGGTCAAGGCCGCCATCTTGCAACGGTTTTTTCAAAACAGGGCCCGGCGAATACGGCGAGGGCGACCGGTTCCGCGGCATCACGGTGCCGATTGCCCGCGCCATTGCCGGCCGGCACCGCGACCTGCGGTGGGGCGAGCCGGACCGCCTGATTCGGAGCCCGTTCCATGAGGACCGGCTCACGGCGCTGCTCATCCTCACGCTGCGGGCGCCCGCAGCACCGTTGGCGCGCAGAGCTCTTGGAGGCGCGGTGAAGCGGACCGGATAAGACCAGGCATCACAACGGCCGCAAAACCCTTAGGCCCGTTTAAAAGGAACCTCGCCCGGCAGCACCCGGTCTGCGGCCGCCCGGGGTGCCGATGCGCCGATCCCGACCATCCCGTTCGACATGGCCCTTACAGCAAACTCTCTTACGTCTACAGGGGTAAACCCATCTGCCGGTTCGTTCGTGCGGCGTGTGTCGAAGAGCTTTCCAAACAACTCTCCGCGTACAAGCGCTTCCGACGGCTGACCGACCAATGCCGGCGGCCGGGCAAAGAAACGCAGCGTTCGCCCCCCGGCCCCGGTAAGGATGGGCTATCGTTTAAAATCACCTACAGTTCTGCAATTCGCCCTTTGGATCCCTTTTCCCGACTTCCGTCTTGCCACCCGGTAGAGGGACCCAGTATTCTCTTTGCATGTCTAAGCAGCCTCTAAGTGTGGGCGTCCTGGGCTCCGGAAACGGCAGCAACGCCCAATCCCTGATCGACGCCATTGCGGCGGGGCGGTTGAACGCGCGGATCGCCTGTGTGGTGTCCGATGTGCCCGACGCCTTCATTCTCGAGCGCGCCCGGCGGCACGGCATCCCCGCCTTCTACGCGGATCCCGCGCCGTTCAAAACGAAGCTCGACGGGGCGGCCGAAGAGCGGGTCATCGGCATTCTCAAGGCGCACGGCGTCGAGGCCGTGGCCCTGGCCGGGTTCATGCGGATCGTCAAAAAGGGGCTGCTCGACGCCTTCCCCAACCGCGTGCTGAACATTCATCCGGCGCTGCTGCCGGCTTTTCCCGGCATGGCGGCCTGGAAGCAGGCGCTCGCCTACGGCGCCAAGGTGGCCGGCTGCACCGTCCATTTCGTGGACGCCGGAACCGACACCGGCCCCGTCATCCTCCAGAAGCCTGTGCCTATCTTAGAAAACGATACGCCCGAGTCGCTCCACGCTCGGATTCAACAGCAGGAGCATGCGGCCTATCCCGAGGCGCTCCAGCTGCTGGCCGACGGGCGCCTGACGGTGCTGGGCCGGCGGGTCATCATCGCCTGACGGCCCGGCCGGGGCGATGCCGTGTACAGTAGGCGTCGGAGAAATCACGAGTCGACCGTCTTCAGACTTCCGCTACGCTAAGCGCTTCGAAGCCGGAGATCACGTCGAACAGTTCTTCGTCGATGCCGCTCTGGCGTAAGCCGTAAAATGTGCCGTTCAGATTGTGTAGCAATTCGTCGATGTTCTTGTCGGCACGCTCCATCGCCGCCAAGCGGCTCCTATTCTCGCTGGCGAGGGATTCAGCGCATACCTGAAAGAGCGAGATAAACAGATATTCGCGAATGAACGCGCGCCATGTCCCGGTGCCGGTACCCATGACCTCGGGCAGTGCCTTCGTCGGCCAACGGACTTCGGTCAGACGTTGTTGCCATTGCGCGTCGAGCGGCAACAACCGCTGGCCGACCGGTTCGTAGATTGCCCCAGATTGCAGACGGTTATGAAAGGCATATAGCTGCGCATACATGCCTTTGCCCCGATGGGCCTCGCTTTCGATCTGGATCTTCCAAACCAACGGGGTAACGGCCTGTACTGAATTTGGTACGGGGAAAAGGCCCGCCAGCGGCATGCCGGCTACCGCCAGTCGCGCGTGAACGCGCTCGCCGACAGCCCAGACGTAAGGTTTCCCGGGCATAGCGGCCAGTGTCTTGACTGCATAGTTGGCGATAACGTCGTTGAACTGACCTACCAGTCCCTGATCGGACCCGAACACCACTGCGCCAATCGCCCCTGTTTCGGTTGGTCTTTCCCGTTCCAGCCCCGCAGATGCAGGTTCGCTTTTCCGAAAGCACGCGCCCAACCCCAGTTCCACAGCTTGATAGTATTCGCCCAATGCTCGCACCGATTGCTCGTATTGTCCGATGCTCGAAGCGGACATGGCTTTCATCGTGCGGACGACCGATTGGAGATCGCCGGCACTGCGGATCTTCCGTCGCAAACTCGCTGTGGTCGCACTCACGACTTCTCCTTGGCCACGGGTTTGACTACAGGTTCGGTTTCAAAGTGGGTGAGCGATTGGCGGGCGATATCGAGGATCGTTTCGCGATCCTGATCGCTCAGCTTGTTGGCGGTTTCAAAGCGGGCGATCACGTCCGCCGGGATGCTCGCCGCCGCCGCCCGCACGGCGTTTTCCGCGTCCGTCATCTGGCCGATCGACACCGCGTCAAAGAGTTCCGCCGATAGCGCCAGCAGGACGGCGACTTGCTCGGCCATGGACTCCGGGGCTCCTTCCGGCTGCTTCAAGCACGCGCGTATTCGTTGTCCATGCTCAAGGATCTTGCGGGTGTCGTCATCCAAGCGCGCGCCGAACCGGGCAAAGGTCTCGAGTTCCTCGAACTGCGCGTAGGCGAGTTTGAGGTCGCCTGCCACGGTGCGATAGGCCGCCCGTTGCGCTTTGCCGCCCACGCGCGAAACAGACTTGCCAATATCAACCGCGGGCAGTACGCCCAATTCGAATAGCGACGGCGCGAGGTATATCTGCCCGTCCGTAATGGAAATAAGGTTGGTCGGAATGTAGGCCGACATGTTCTGCGCCTCGGTCTCGATGATGGGCAGGGCGGTGAGCGATCCGCCCCCGCGCTCCTCGCGCAGATGTGTCGCCCGTTCGAGCAGCCGCGAATGAATATAGAAAATGTCGCCGGGAAAGGCCTCGCGGCCGGGGGGACGTCGCAGCAGGAGCGAGAGTTCGCGGTAGGCGCGCGCGTGATGGGTGAGATCGTCGTAAACAATCAACACGTCTCGCCCGGTTTCCATGAAGTGCTCCGCGATACTGGTTGCGGCGTAAGGTGCGATGTAGGTGAGACCGGGCGGGTCGTTGCCTTCGGTCACAACAACGACCGTATAATGCATCGCGCCTCTCTCGCGCAAGACGGCCACGGCCTTCGCCACGGCTGATGCGCGTTGGCCAATGGCGCAATAAACACAGAGCACATTTTGTCCGCGCTGATTCAAAATCGTATCGATCGCAATAGTCGTCTTGCCCGTCTGCCGGTCGCCCAGAATCAACTCGCGTTGCCCTCGCCCGACTGGAATGAGCGCATCGACGACCATGAGGCCGGTTTGGAGCGGCACGGTGACGGGAGCCCGATCCAGAATCGGGGCGGCGGGGCGTTCGATGGGCAGGCGTTTGTCAGCGACCACAGGGCCTGCGCCATCGAGCGACCGACCGAGCGGGTCAATGACGCGTCCTAGCAATTCCTCGCCTACGGCTACGTCCATGACCCGGCCCGTCCGCTGGACTTCGTCCCCAGCGTGCAGATGCCAGTATTCACCGAGCAGCACGACGCCGATCTCTTTTTCGTCCAAGTTGAACGCGATGCCGAGCACGTCGCCGGGAAACTCCACCAGTTCCTCGAATCCCACGCCGGGAAGTCCCGAGACCTTGGCGATGCCGGTGGCGATACTGCTGATCGTGCCCACTTCGCGAAGAGTCAGTTGCGGCTTGAATGCTTCGCGCACTTGGCTCATTCCGGCGAACGCGCGCTCGAAGACACTCCTCAAGTGCTCAGGCGCCGTGGTCATTGGCTCGCTGTTCCACGTTTGGGATCTTCGGACCCAGGTACGGCGTTGGCTGCAGGAGTGTCCTTCTCTATCAGGAGTGCGCCGACGCCCTCTTTCAACGACGCGATGTAGTCCGCAATGCTCCAGGCCACCTTCCGTCCATCCGCGTTGAGCTCAATGCCGCTGATGAGGTCCGGCGCGGTCTCAAACCGAACGTGTATTTCAGCCGAGAAGGTTTCGTTAAGCGCTTTTTGAATCGCCTCGCGTTGTTCCGCAGGCAGATCAAAGGCGCTGCGCACGAGCGCGGGCTCGGACGCTGTTTTGAGTGCCCCGGCGAGGCCATCTTTTGCCTTGCCGTCCATTTCTCGCAAGCGGCGCGTGAACACCTCGCCCATGCGCTCTTCCAGACTCGCCGTGGCGAGATCCGTCAGCGTCTTTCGCGCGATGGAAAAGACTTCCTGCTGGGTCCGGCGAGCAATGGATTGGTTGAGGTTGTGGGCGTCTCTTCTCAGCGTTTCCTGTCGCCTGGCACTCAAAGCATTCGCGGCCTGTCTCGCTTCGTCCAGAAGCCGCTGACGCTCGACGGTCGCCTCGTCTGTCGCCCTGCTCAAGAGGGCGGCGCGCTGCTGGTCGAATTCCTCATTCTTGCGCTGAAACTCATCGCGCTCCTTCTTGGCGTCGGCCCTTTTCGCGTTGGCGTCCGCGAGTTCCGCGGCGATCCGCTTCTCCCGCGCGTCGATGGCGTGGAGGATGGGCTTGTAGAGAAAGCGCTTCAGCAACCACACCAGGATGAGGAAGTTGACTGCCTGTGCGGCCACGGTGAACCAATCGATGAGCATGGTCTATTTCCCCGCGACTTCAGTGATGACATGGTTCCAGAACGGGTTGGCGAAGAAGAGAATCATCGAGATCACGAAGCAGTAGATGGCCGTTGACTCGATCATCGCCAGACCGACAAACAGGGTCCGGGTGATGGTGGCGGAGGCGTCCGGCTGCTGGGCCAGCGAACTCAGCGCCGTCGCGACCGACTTTCCTTCGCCCAGCGCCGGGGCCATCGTGCCGAATGCGGTCGTGATGCCGCCGGTGACGATCGAGGCCACCGCGATAATCGTCGTATTGTCCATGGACTGTCTCCCGTTGTTGTGTTGCCCAGGTCACGTTGTGGCCGCCGACTCGGTCTTGGGTTTGCGAGTGCGCGTGGCCGCCGCGATGTAAACCGTGGCCAGAATGAAGAAGATATAGGCCTGCACCATGCCGGTGAGCAGACCGAGTGCCGTCATGATGATGGGAAAGAGGAAGGGCGTGATCGTGAGCAGAATGCCGATAATCATTGCCCCGCTCATCATGTTGCCGAACAGACGGACGGCCAGGGCCAACGTGCGGGAGATTTCGCTGATGATATTGAACGGCAGCATGATGAACGTCGGTTTCACATAGGACTTCAGGTAACCGCCCAGGCCTTGCTCTTCGATGCCGAACAATGGCACGGCCACCAGCACGCTCAGCGCAAGGGCCGCCGTGGTGGAAAGCGATCCCGTCGGAGGTTCGTAGCCGGGAATGAAGGTGCAGAGAGCAGCCAACGCAACAAACAGGAAGAGCGTGCCCAGAAAACCGATATACTTCCTCGGGTGGGAAAGGCCCACTTCTTCGATCTGTTTCTCGATTCCAGTGACGACGATCTCAAGAAGGTTTTGCCAACGGGAACGTTTCAGGGCAGTGGAGAGTTTGCGCGTGATGAGTTTTGAACCGACCGCAAGCACAAGCATCAGTCCCCACGTGAACACGATGGTGGCGTTGAGTTTGAGGAACCCGTGCTGCCAGAAGATCAGCTCATCGGGACTAAGACGCACGGGGTGCCTCCTTTGCGAAATCCGCCGAGCCACGGGTAACGAGGATTCGGGCAATGAGAAATCCGACAAGACACACCGTCCATCGCCGCCAATCGCCCTGTCCGACGAAATAGAATCCCGCCATCACGAGGCTGAGCCGCAGCACCAAGCTGGAGAGAAACCACAGCGCAGGATGTGCGGACACCACCCCTTTTTGAACCGTCCACCAAAGACCGCCGAAGAAAACCGCGCCCAGCAAAACGCCCGTACTTCCCGTCAGAACCAGTGCTAGAAGCTCATTCATGGTCATTCTCCTCTTCGTCCCACATGGCCGTGTCCTCCCTGGTCACCCAACGCCACGCATTCCAGCAGCCGATTGCCAACCCGGCGACCAGTAGCGCCAGCGTCCAGGAGCGCCCTTCCGGATAGCGCCTGTCCAACCAGAGGCCGGTCGCAGCGCCTAGCAGCGTCGGAATCGCCACCGACCAGCCGATAAGACCCATCATGCCGAGGCCGAACCAGACACCCCGCGTGGAGTTACGCCGCGCCTTGAGTTTGCGCGTCGCCTTCGATCCGACCTGCCCGGCGAAGGTCGTCTTATTCCTCGATGTCTTCTCCGGTTCGTCATTCATGTTTAAAGCTCGCAAAGCGATGCAGAAAACCGGATTCCAGTTTCGCCATAACCGTGCGCACGTTCTGCTCGTGCTCGTCCAGGGTCAGAAACTCCTTTGCGACCGCATCACGCAACTGACTGAGGTCTGTTCCCCCTATCGCCCGGCGCACGGAAACGAGCACGTCCGGGCCGGTTTTCACCAGAACTCCTTCATCCACGGCTACAAATGCTTCCCCGTCTGCTTCCGTTTCGTAGGTCAGAATTCCCGGCACGAGCGCCGCGACACAATCGAGCCGGTGCGGCAAAAGTCCAAACGAACCCTCCCGTGTCTCCGCGACAATGCGCAACACGCCAGCCTTCTCGGCGAAAATATGGAATGGCAGGAGAACCTTAAGGTTCATTTGGGTTTCTCCTTCGCTTCGCCGATCGGCCCAATCATGTACAGGGCGCTTTCCGGGTAGTCCTTAAATTCGTCGTCCAGGATGCGCTCACACCCGTCCAGCGCCTCCTTGAGGCTGACGAGCTTTCCTTTGTGGCCGGTGAACTGCTCGGTTGTAAAGAAGGGCTGCGTGAGAAAACGCTCCAACCGGCGGGCGCGGACGACCACGTTGCGGTCCTCCGGTGAAAGCTGTTCTAATCCCAGCATGGCAATGATGTCCTTGAGCTCCGCGTATTGCGCGAGCGTCCGCCGGACTTCCAGCGCCAAGCCGTAATGCCTCTCGCCGACGATACCCGGGGTAGCCATCTTGGAACTGGATTGCAGCGGGTCAACGGCCGGGAAAAGCCCTTCGCCTGCCCGCTTGCGCGACAGCACGATGGAGGCCGAGAGATGCGAGAACGTGTGTACCGCCGCCGGATCGGTAAAATCGTCCGCCGGCACATACACCGCCTGAATGGAGGTGATAGCACCGGTATCGGTGTTGGCGATGCGCTCCTCCAACCCGGACAGTTCGGTGCCCATCGTAGGCTGGTAGCCCAAACGTGACGGCATTTGGCCCATCAGTCCGGACACTTCCATGCCGGCTTGGATGAATCGGAAAATATTGTCAATGAGGAGCAAAACATCACGGTGTTCATCGTCGCGGAAATACTCGGCCATCGTCAGCGCGGTATGGCCCACGCGAAACCGGCTGCCTGGCGGTTCGTTCATCTGGCCGAAGATCATCACCATGTTCGGTAACACGCCGGCTGCCTTCATGTCTCGGTAAAGCTCCTCGCCTTCGCGGCATCGCTCGCCGATGCCACAAAACAGGCTCACGCCCTCCTGGCGTCCGATCATGTTGTGGATCATCTCGGTGAGGAGCACCGTTTTGCCGACCCCAGCGCCGCCAAACAAACCCGCCTTGCCGCCGCGCTCCAGCGGGACCAGCACATCAATGACTTTGATGCCCGTTTCGAAGATTTCGGACTTGGTGGAACGCCGTGCCAAAGGCGGAGGCTCCCGATGCACGGAACGCCATTGGACATCGGACAGCTCCGCTCCGCCGTCAATGGTGTTCCCGAACACGTCGAACATCCGCGAGAGAATCCCTTCTCCCACCGGCGCTTTGAGCGGCCCGCCCGTGTTCTCCACGGCCATGCCGCGCGCCAAGCCTTGCGTCGGCGTCAGCGCAATCCCGCGCACGCGGCGCGCATTCAGTTGCGCCAGCACCTCGATCACGATCTGCTTCTCAGGCCCGGTGCGCAGCACCGAGCGGATCGGCGGCAAATGTTCATCGAACCGCACATCCACGACGCTGCCTCGCACTGAGACGACCGTGCCCATATACGCCGTCGGGCTTCCGCCGTCGGGCAGCGCTCGCCGCTGATTTTCGAGAGTCGAGCTCATTTCGATCCCTTCCGAAGCCGCTGCGCGTCTTCGAACGGTTTACAGAACAGCGTCATGTTTTCCTGGCTTTTTTCTCACCTTCAGCGAGACAAGGCGGACCGCACCGCGTCTCATCTTTATCATGCGGCGCAGGACGCCGGTTTTTCTATGGGGGAAAACCCTACCCCGACCAACGCCTTCGCGGTGTCTAGGATCTTACCCTATTCATTTTTGGTTACTCCATTTCCAGTTGCGAATTTCAGGTAGATCCTGGCCATATTTGTGGATGTATTGCTTGTGTTCGATCAACTTGGCGGTGATCTGCTGCTTCAGGCAGATGCCCTTGTCGCCAGTCTGCGGCAGTCGGTCGATGGTGTCCATGACGAGATGGAAGCGGTCCAGATCGTTGAGCACCGTCATGTCGAAGGGGGTGGTGATAGTGCCCTCTTCCTTGTAGCCGCGGACATGGATGTTCTCATGATTGGTGCGGCGATAGGTCAGACGGTGGATCAGCCACGGGTAGGCGTGAAAGGCGAAGATAACCTGTTTGTCCTTGGTGAACAATGCGTCGAACGCCGCATCGCTCAAGCCGTGCGGGTGTTCGCGCTCCGGTTGCAGGCGCATGAGGTCCACGACATTGACGACGCGGATTTTCAGATCCGGCAGATGTTGCCGCAGGATCGAAACGGCCGCGAGCGTCTCCAGCGTGGGTACGTCACCGCAACAGGCCATCACGATATCCGGTTCGGTGGCTCGATCGCATCCCGCCCATTCCCAGATGCCGATCCCCTTGGCGCAGTGTTCTGCGGCCGCCGTCATGGACAACCATTGCGGCGCCTGGTATTTGCCGGCGATCACCACGTTGACATAGTGGCGGCTCCTGAGGCAATGGTCCCACACCGACAGCAGGCAGTTGGCGTCGGGCGGCAGGTACACACGCACGATGGACGCTTTCTTGTTGGCCACATGGTCAATGAAGCCGGGGTCCTGATGCGTGAAGCCGTTATGTGCCTGCTGCCAGACATGCGAGGCGAGCAAGTAGTTCAGCGAGGCGATCCTGCGACGCCATGGAAGCTCCGCACTGACCTTCAGCCACTTGGCATGCTGGTTGAACATCGAATCGATGATGTGGATGAACGCCTCGTAGCAGTTGAAGAGGCCATGCCGACCGGTGAGCAGATAGCCTTCGAGCCAGCCTTCGCATTGATGCTCGCTCAGCATTTCCATCACGCGGCCGTCGGTGGCCAGAAACTCATCATGGTCTCTGGTGCGGGCTTCCCACTGCCGGTCGGTGGCCTCAAACACGGCATTCAAGCGATTGGACAGCGTTTCGTCGGGGCCGAATATGCGGAAGTTTCGTTGCTGGCTGTTGAGTCGGATAACCTCGCGCAGAAACACGCCCAGTTCGTGCGTGTCGGCGGCCTGAACGGCGCCCGGCGACGGGACATCCACCGCATAGTCGCGAAAGTCGGGCATGATCAGATCGTGCAACAGCAGACCGCCGTTAGCGTGCGGATTCGCCCCCATTCGGCGGTCGCCTTTTGGTGCGAGCTCGGCCAGTTCCGGGATGAGACGCCCGCTCTGGTCGAAGAGTTCATCCGGCCTGTAGCTCTTCATCCAGTCTTCCAGGAGCTGGAGATGCCTGGGGTGATCCGCATCCACCACGACGGGGATCTGGTGCGCCCGGAAGGTGCCCTCGATCCGCAGTCCATCAACCTCCAGCGGTCCCGTCCAGCCCTTGGGGGATCGGAGGACGATCATCGGCCAGCGCGGGCGGTCGGCGACCCCGTTTTCCCGTTCATAGCTTTGAATCTGGCGAATTTTCGAGACGGCTTTGTCCAGGACTTCCGCCATGCGTGGGTGCATGGTTTCCGGATTGTCGCCATCCACAAAGTAGGGCGTCCAGCCGTAGCCGCGGAACAGTTGATCCAGCTCTTCCGGTTCAATACGCGCCAACACGGCCGGATTGGCGATCTTGTAGCCGTTGAGATGCAAGATCGGCAGCACGGCCCCGTCCGTGATCGGGTTGAGGAACTTGTTGGAGTGCCAGGCCGTGGCCATCGGGCCGGTCTCGGCTTCGCCGTCCCCGATGACGCAGGCGACGATCAGTTCCGGATTGTCGAACGCAGCGCCGAAGGCATGGCTGAGCGAATAGCCGAGTTCGCCGCCCTCATGAATCGAGCCCGGACACTCCGGCGAAACATGGCTGGGAATCCCGCCGGGGAAGGAGAACTGCTTGAACAGCTTCCGGAGTCCAGCCTCATTCTGGCTGATATCGGGGTAGATCTCGCTGTAGGCGCCCTCCAGGTACGTGTTGCCCACCAGCGCGGGACCGCCATGGCCGGGGCCCGAAATGTAGATCATATCCAGATCGTACTCCTTGATGACCCGGTTCAGATGCACATAGATGAAATTCTGACCCGGCGTGGTGCCCCAATGGCCGAGCAGCATCGCTTTCACATGGGCCGGTTTCAGCGGCTCACGCAGCAGCGGGTTGTCGCGCAGATAGAGCTGACCCACCGACAGATAATTCGCCGCCCGCCAGTAGGCATCCATCTTGCGGAGCAATTCCGGCGTTAGTGTCTTCGTATTTGTTTCCATATTCACCTTTCAGATAGCCAACCGTTCGTAAATCCGGCCCGCCGAAGTCCCGTGGCGAGATAGGGGCAACTCCGCATCAGTCTCCAGAGCAAGTCCGAGCGGTAGTTCTCGCACGCCAATACGATCGGACCCAGGTTGATCCCGTAATGGTACGACGAGGTCCAGCCGGGCTTGCGTTGCGATTTGGGCGGAAAAGTTAAGTTGAAGCTGCATTTGAAGCAATACTTGCCCGTGATCTCTGGATGCACCGTCTGAAAATGTCGAACCGTCGGCAGGACGATCTCCGGGGCAAAGGGCAGCGAGGCGACCACAGCCCATGGCGCGACAGTCCCGTCGTCCGGGCCGTCCGGCACGCCGCGCGCCATGTAACCGAAAAAGCGGCGCTTGACGCCAGCGACCTGTCGCACCGTCCGACCGGGGCCATCGCTCGCGGTCAGTCCCCAGAAGTATGGGCCATAGCCCACAAAGGAATGTGGGTTAGCAATCGCGTACTGCCGCTGGACGTAGGTCGCTCGCCGGCTGTTTTCGAAGTAGTCAATGCCCTTGTCGCGCATGAAGACATCCTGAATCCCACGGAAGTCGATCCACAGGTGCGAAAATTGATGAAGGAAGAGCGCGCTGCCATAAAGAAACTCATACCCATAGATCTCCTTCCACAGGTAAGTCGAGGTAAAGGCGGAATAGCTTTCCGTTGGCTGGGGGTACGTCGGCGAACCGAGGCCCAGCGCGTACAGGAGCAGCGCCTCGTTGTAGCCTTTCCAACGGTGCCTCAAGAAGCCGCGTTCAGGCTTCCATCCGTGGGTGATCGTTGCGCCACCGTTCTGCGCCCACGGCCAGTCGACCCGACGGTACAGGGCGTCGGCCAACGTGCGGATTTCCAGTTCATCCTCTCCATCCTGAACGAAATAGTTTGCGGCGGTGAGGATTCCGGCCAGCAGAAAAGCGGTATCGACGGTTGAAAGCTCACACCTCCCAGCACGCCGACCGGTCTGCATGTCGAGAAAGTGGTAGTAGAACCCTTTGTAGCCGGTCGCGTCCTGTGCCGGTCCCTGCGGGCTGTTCCAGAAGAACCGTAACGCCGTCAGCGTTCGCGCGACCGCTTCGGCGCGCGTGATCCATGAGTGCTCGACGCCCACTGGATAAGCTGCCAGGGCAAACCCAACGGCGGCGATACTCGCGGGAGCGCCCGGGCTCGTCTTGTCCACCACCAAGCCGTTCGCGGGGTTCGTCTCGTGCATGAAATATCCGAAGGCGTTGCGCTGGATCGCGTCCAGCATCGCTTCGCTACTGGCTGGCTGAATCGCGTAAATCGCCAAGTGACTCGTCATGCGCCCCTCCCCGACAAGTATGCGCGGCCCAGCCATGCACCGTTGTGGTTCATCGTTCATACACCATGTTTTCAGCCGGGTTCTTCAGCACCGGGCGATGTTTTCAATTTCAGCAATCGCGCATTAATCGCCACAATCACCGTGCTTGCGGCCATCAACATCGCGCCCAGGGCGGGAGTGAGCAGCACACCCCACGCGTAAAGCGCTCCGGCCGCCAGCGGAATGGCGATGACGTTGTAGCCCGTGGCCCAGACGAGGTTCTGAATCATCTTCCGATATGTGGCGCGGGAGAGCTGCACAACGGCCACGACATCAAGAGGATTGCTCCGTACCAGAATCACGTCGGCGGTTTCTACGGCCACATCGGAACCGGCGCCAATGGCGATGCCCACATCCGCCTGCGCCAGCGCCGGGGCATCATTGACACCGTCACCGGTCATGGCGACCCGCTTGCCCCGTGACTGGACCTCTTTCACTTTGGCGGCTTTGTCCTGGGGCAGGACTTCGGCGAAGTATTCATCAAGTCCCACTTGATCCGAGACCCATTTGGCCGTCGCTTGGTTATCGCCGGTGAGCATCATGCAGCGGATGTCCAGCGCCTTGAGGGCATCAATGGCTTGCTTCGCCTCGGGTCGGACGATGTCGGCCAGGGCAATCGCTCCTTTCAACTTCCCGTCAACGAGGATAAACACGACCGTCTTGCCTTGGGCTTGCAGCGGTTCGATCCGCTTGTCGGTGAGATCGATGTTTTGTTCGCGCAAGAAGCCCGGGCTAACCACCTTAATATCTTTGCCCTCGACTCTGCCTTCGGCGCCTTTGCCCGGGATGCTTTTAAAATTTTCGACGGGCAGCTTCTTATCCGAAGCATCGGCGATAGCCTTGGCGATGGGATGTTCGGAATTCGCATCCACGGAGGCCGCATACTGACGCAGCGTTTCTTTGTCGATGTCCTGCGAAAGTACCAGTGTGTCGGTCACGCCGAAGCGGCCCTCGGTCAGCGTGCCGGTCTTATCAAAAATGACGGCCTGCAGTTTTCGGGCGCCTTCGAAAGAAACACGATTACGAATCAGCAGCCCGTTGCCGGCAGCCAAAGCCGTGGAGACGGCCACCACCAGCGGCACGGCCAGACCGAGGGCGTGCGGACAGGTGATTACCATGACGGTTACGGCGCGCTCGATGCTAAAGGCAAATTCCTTGCTCATGGGAACCAGCCAGATAAGAAATGTGATGGCGCCGCAACTCAGTGCAACAACTGTGAGCCACATTGCGGCGGTGTCGGCAAGGTTTTGCGTTTTTGATTTGCTTTCCTGTGCCTGTTTGACGAGATCGATGACCTGCGACAAAAAGGAATCCTTGCCGGTGCCTTTGACCTCGATGGTGAGCGAGCCTTCGCCGTTGATGGCGCCGCCGATGACCTTGCCGCCGGTCTTTTTGCTGACCGGGGTTGATTCCCCGGTAAGCATGGCTTCATTGACCGAGCTTTCGCCCTCTACGATGATGCCGTCGGCCGGAATTTTCTCGCCGGGTTTGATCAGGACTTTGTCATCCACCGCCAGTTCGCCGAGCGGCACGTCTTTCACGCTGCCGTCGGGCATGAGTTTGTGGGCGTCGGAGGGCATGAGTTTGGCCAGTTCCTCCAGGGCCTTTGAGGCGCCCATCACCGACTTCATCTCGATCCAGTGCCCCAGCAGCATGATGTCGACGAGCGTGGCCAGCTCCCAGAAGAACATCTTGCCGGTCAGGCCGAAAACCACGGCACTGCTGTATAGATAGGCGGTAGTGATGGCGACGGCAACCAGCGTCATCATGCCGGGCCGGCCGGATCTGAGCTCATCAAACAGCCCTTTGAGAAACGGCCAGCCGCCATACCAGAAGACGGCGGAAGCAAGACCGAAAAGAGCGTAGATATC
>JAWOJA010000058.1:0-18453 GCA_046484345.1 Kiritimatiellia bacterium | reverse complement strand
GATCTTCACGTCCAGACCGGCGGCCCGGTAATACCCTTTTTCCAGGGCGGCATAGTAACCGGCAAACTGGAAGGCATGCGTCCACTTTAATTGCAACGTCACGTGGTCGGCCGCCCCGACTTCTTCGGCAACCGCGGGAGCTGAAATCATGCATGCGAGGAGGAAGGACCCGATCAGCCTCATGCCGAGTCCTCTGTTCAAGCCCATCTTTGGTTTGTTATTCATCATAGCCAGATTTAATATTATACTACCGTGCGGCTTGGCTGTCGAGCCTCCAAAAGAACGCCGCAGGGATCTAGCCGACCCGCCACCCCCCGCCCGGCCATTGCTTCTCATACTCCGCAAAGAGCCGCTGGAAAACGGGATACTTCCCAAGCCGCCCGCCGTCGCCCAGCAAAATCACTTTCGCCCGCGCCCGCGTGATGGCCACATTGAGCCGCCGCGGATCGGCCAGGTGCTCCGACACCTCGGCCGGCGGACAGAGCGACACCACCACCACGTCGGCCTCGCCGCCCTGGAAGCGGTCCACCGTGTCCACGCACAGCCGCCACCGCGCACCCCGATCCGGAAACGCCGCCCCCAACACCGTCCGGATCCGCGCCACCTGCGCGCGAAAGGGCGAAATCACCGCCACCGAAACCCCGCCCGCTTCGCCGGGCGCCACCGGCGCCGCCCCGCAACTTTCCAGCGCGGCCAGGAATGCCGCCACCCACGCGGCCTCCCCGTCGTGCACCCGCGGCCGGCTTCCCCCGGGAATGTCGATCACCCGCACGGGCCGCTCCGGGTCGAGCACCGCCGCCAGGGGGTGCTGTTCCCATTTTGATGAAAGGATCAGCCGCCGCTCCGCCACGGCCCGACTGCCCGGCGCCAGCCGCCCGTCGTACCACACCGCCGCCGGGGCCGCGCCCACCCCTTCGCTCATCCGGTACTGCCGCTCCAGCTCCACCAGGATGGGCCCCTTGCCCGTCAGCCGCTCGCGCGCCAGCGCGAAGAGCGAGACCGACAGCCCCGGCCATTCGCCCCGCCCGATCTCAACCGCCCGCGCAATGGGAGGCAATTGCCGGTCGTCCCCAATCAGGATCAGCCGCTCGCCGTAGCTGGCCGCGCCCAGCCCCAGCGGCACGGTCATCTGCGAGGCCTCGTCCATCACCACCCACCCGAAGGCGCCCAGAACCGCATCCAAGGCGCCGCCCGCCAGCGTGCTGGCCGTAACCCCCGCCACGCGGGCGTGGCGCACCGCCGCGCCCGCGGCGGCCGCTTTCGCCTCCGCCCCGGCAACCCCCTCGGCGCAGGCGGCCGGAGTCAGGGGCCGCACGCCCGCCGCCACCACCGACTCGCCCCCCAGCCGCACCTTGGGCACCTCCGCCAGGGCGGGAGTCATGAGTTTCTCCATCGCCTGGTCCAACGCCCGGTTGGTGGCCGCCACCAACAGCACGCGGGCGAGCGGATCCCGTTTCAAAATCGCCTCCACCAAAGCGCCAATCAGTCGGGTCTTTCCGGAACCCGGGGGGCCCGATATGAGCAGAATATCCCGCGTCCGCAGGGCCATGGTCACGGCTTCGCGCTGACCGGCGTTTTCCTTCACCAGCTCCCGGGAGTCCGGTCCCAGCCATTCTTCCGGCTCCACGGCCGGAGAATCAAATTCGGGCGGCCGCGTCCCGCGGATCAGCACATCCTTGAGCCGGGAGGGGCGTGATAAAAATCGGAACAAGGCGCGGCCCTGCCGCTGGGTCAGCTTTTCGTCGGGATACCCATCCACCCAGGCGGGCTTGAGGCCCGGCTCGCTTTCCCAGCCAATGGCAATCGAGTCGGGCCCCGCCTCGATCACCGTCCCCAAGGCCGCCCGGCCGGCCGCCGGGCCCCGGTGGTCCGACAACAACACCGAGTCGCCGGCCCTGAATTCGCTGTGATTGCCGCCTTCGACATCGAACCGCCAAAGCGTCCGGCGGCCCTCCCCGGTTACCGCCGTTTCCTGCCTTCCGTCCCCGCGCAGCCGCAGGGCGCGTCCTGCCGCCACACGGGTTTCCGGGCGGGTCGTCCACAGGCGCGCCATCTCGCCGCGCACCGCCTCAAGCTCGGCCCGGATCCGAGCCTCGTAATGGCGGAAGCAGACGGACTCGGCCTCCTCCAACTGCGCGAAGCCGTTGCGATCCCAGGCGGCCGTTTTGAGCGACCGGGGATCCGCGTGCCCGGCCAGTCGGCCGACCGTTTCGCATTCCGAATTGCAGCGGCATTTGTTGCAGACGGCCGGGTGCGCCTTGAAGGCCGGCGCATCCCCCATCTCGATCAGCACCAGCCGGTTGCGGATGTCCACCGTATCGCGCAGCCGCGCCACCGTCAGCTCCACCTTGCGCACGATGTCCAGCTTGCCGCCCACTTCCGGATTGCCGCTGTAGAGGAGGCAGGCGTGCAGGGGATCGGCCAGCAGTTCATCCCGGCCCGCCAGCATGGCGGCATAACTCACCAGCTGGAAAATGTGGCCCAGTTCGGCCTCGCCGTTGCCGGTCTCTCCCCGCGTGGCGCCGCGCCCGCGCGACCGGCCGGTCTTGAGTTCGCCGAGAATCAGGGGGCCCGTGCCGGGCCGTTCCCAAATGGCGTCGATGCGCCCCTTCAGGCCCCAGCCCGGTGCCAGTCGGAATGTTTCGGAAACCAGGTCAGACTGTTTTTTTACGCCCGCCGCCCAGCGCCGGAGGCGAATCAAATGGGAACGGGCGCTTTCGGCGACTTCGGCGGGGGCCAGTCCGGCCAGCCCGATCTTGACGGCCTGCCCCTCCACGGCCCGGCTCAGGGCTTCCTCCAGCCGTGTTTCGTCGGCCCCGCCCCAGATGGCCGGAAACAGCTCATGCACCAGCGTGCCGCGGAGAAGCGGCAGGTTCGCCGGCTCCGAGCGGTAGAGCGCCACCAGCCTCTGGCGGTCGCAAAAATCGAAATGCGTGGCGTCGCTGACGCTGAACAGCCAGTCCGGCTCGAGGACGAACAGGCTGTTCGCGGCAAACCGGAGGCCCTCCGCCGTTTCAGTGAGATGCATGAAGGCGAGGCGGACGCGCCGCCCCGTTTTTTTGCTCAGCGCAAACGCGCGGAGAAGGATGGCGTCCTGCCATTCCGTCAGCGCGCCGGCCGGCAGGAATATTTGCCGTTCACGTCCCTTGGTAAGGAACATCAGGATCCGCCCCCCGTCGGCGGCGGGTTCGATCCCCCGGGCTTCACCGGATAGAAACGGCGCTGTGCAGGAGTCGCGGGACAGGCGGCAGCAGACGCAGGCGGCGGGTTGAAACGCGCCGGCGTCATCCGTTAGTGTTCCGTTTTTCATGGAGAGACGGCCCCCGCCGGCGCATCGCCTGTTTTGATCAGGACCGGAAGACCCGACCGGACGCACCGGCTCAAGGTGAGCACATCCCGGTTCATGAGGCGGAAGCAGCCATGGGATTCCATCGAGCCGATCGATTCGGGATGCGGCGTGCCGTGGATGCCAAAACCCGGACGGTTGAGGCCGATCCAATACACGCCAACCGGATTGTTTGGACCCGGCGGCAGGATGAGCGACCGGCCGATCGCGCGGGCGCGCGCGCTTTCGGGATAGTTGGCGGGATTGAAGGTGTAGTCGGGGTTCGGGGCAAAAACCGCCATTTTCAGCTCGCCTTCCGGAATGCGCGATCGGTCCCTTGCAACGGAACAGGGAAAAGAAAGTCTTACCGTGTCGCCCGTGTCAAAGACCCGCAACCGGAAGCGCGCGGCATCGATCTCCACGCGCGAAACATCCCGGAGGGGCTCCGGCTCCCGCCAGTTGAGCACGACCACCCGGACCCCGGCGGTCGCCGCGTTCCACTCGACCTCCGGATTGATGGCGCGGAGAAAGGGCTCGGAGATGACAAACGTTTCGGACAGCATTTCAGGGAGCGACTCAAACGCCAGGGCGGGCTCGCGCGAGGCCTGCTCCCAATCGCTGGGCGCTCGGCCGAGGGAGGCCAGGTCGGACTCGGAAATGACATAGGATCCAAAAACAGGGACGTTATCTTTTTTCAAAGCTTGCCAGGCGGCGAGTTCGTCTGGCAGTCCGCGGGCAACCATGAAATCGGAGAGGGCGCCGCGCGTGCGGGCCCCGGAGCGGTTGTCCATGAGCCCGCTGCTGAATCCCTGCCGGGCGAGCAGCAGCTGGACCGACACCACGCGCCACGGCTCTTCCACCGTATTGAGCAGAATGGGTTCCTGGCCCAATAGCGGGCAGGCCAGGATCACGAGCAGCCCAAGCGCCGCCGCCGGGGTCCACGCGTAAAACTGCAACCCCGCGCGCCTATTCATCCGTCCCGGCCCCTTCAACCGGCCGGAGCGAGACGGAATTTGTCACATATGGAAGCCCGGCATTGAAGAGCTGATTGAACACCAGCCGGAAGGTGTTTTGCGGAGGCAGGGCCCTCAGTTCCTGGCCGATGTCCAGGCCCGGCAACAGCATCGCGTTGAGCATGCCGTAGGACTCCTTTTCGCAAGCCTCGGCGCTTTCTTTTAGAAAACGGTACCCATGGTCTCCCTGCACAATGATCACCGGGGGCTGCGGATATTGTTTCATTATCCGCGAGACGGTTCGGCAAAACAGGCGGGTGGTAAAAATAAGCTGATCGAGATAATCTTCCTTAGTCGCCTTTCCCTTCGACCGGGCCTTGTGCAGGCTCCCGTCACGATTAAAGACCATGGGCTCATGAGGAAGCAAGACGTGGGCATAAATAAAACGCGGCTGGTCGCAGGATTCGCCGGCCACGGCTTCAAGGTCCAAAAAAGGCTGTAGCCGACTGCCGGGCAAGCGAAGCGCGCGCGCCCTCTTCTTTGGCACGGACGCGAAAATGGCGCAAACGACCGACCGTTCGCGGATCATCTTGAGAACGGAGTTGAAGCAGAGAAAAGAGGATACTGGATAGCGTGCGGCCTGCTTTCCAAGGGGGAACATGGAAAGGTTGACGACCTTGTAGCCGGCCGCTTCCAATAGCTTCGGAACGGAGCTTTGTTCTATAAATCGATACAACACGTTTCGGGTGTATCGATTCTCCCAATCGCAAAAAACGGGCGGCGGGTTTTTCATGTTCAAGCGGGAAGCGAGGGAAAAGGTGGTGTAGTTATATTCACTGCGCGCGCCGGGCGCCAGCTGAAAGCCATTTTCACTAAGGAACGTCCTCAACTCGGCCGAGTCATAGCCCCAAAACTCACGCAGGTTGTCCACGCTCGTATACGAATCCAGGATGATGTAGTAAATGTCGTGCGGCCGCTCCGGCATTTCCAGCCTGACCGGCGTTGGCTTTAAAAAAACCCGCCAGGCCTCTTCGCGCCGATCCGTCCAGAACCCGCCGACCGCCATCAGCAACAGCGCGGAAACCATTGTCAAAACAGCATGGTTTACCGATGCCAAGCTTGTTTTTGCGCGCCAGATGACCGCCGCCAGAAGGATCAGCAGGCCGGTCAGTACCAGGAGTCCCCAGTACACATTGTCTAACAAAGGCCAACCCTTGTCCCGGAACACATTGGCAATGGCCAGCGAAAACTCCCCTGTCAAACCCAGGTAGGCCATCACCACGGTGGTCAACAGGGCCGCTTTGTCGTCGTTTTTTTTCAGAGCGAAACGAAATAACGCGAAGAGGCCGAAGGCGATTAGAATCAGAACCGGCGCGCATGCCGCGGCCTCCGGGAGGCTCCCCAGGGGACGCACTTCATACAAGGCCCCCGCCACAAGAAACAGGGCAAACAGGACGGGGTGGAGCATTCTCATCGGCCATCCTTCTTCTTCAGCAAATACAGGATGCGTCCCGAATCGGGGATCGGCTCGCGCCGTTGCACGGTAAAACGGCTTTCGAAGGCCGCCTCGAAAAGGGCCGGCGTCATTCCCCCATGAAGATGCTCGCGGCCGCGCACAATGCGCTTGAACATCGGGTCCTCCGGCGGCACATATTCAATGACCGCCCAGGCCGTGGTCAGGGTGTCCACGAGCTCCGCCAATTCGACGAAGGGGACCCGTTCGGTCACGAGCAAATGGTGAACGACCGCCAGCATCAGAACGGTATCGAACGCGCCGGCCGCCCGCTCAAGAAAAGAGCCGCACTCGCCGTTGCGCCAGCCGACGGCCGGCGTGGGCCGGGCCAGGTTGACCACCAGGGGCAACACATTCGCGCGGGTCGCGCGGGCCTGCCGCCATAACCGTCCCATGCAGCCGGCATCGTAATCGATGGCCACCACGCGCGCGCCCAATCGGGCCGCGAGCAGGCTGAAGTGCCCGGTGTTGGCGCCCACGTCGAGAAGGGATCGCGGCTGGATGAAGCCGAGGAAGTCGCGCACCAGCCCCTCTTTGGCCGCGAAGCCCGACTCGGAGTAACTGTGGGTGCCCATGTAATCGATCCATGCGGATGGGGCCCGGTCCGAATGGCACGCCGTGCCGATCGCGCCCCACAGAGAGGCGAAGAGGCTTGCGACAACAAACTGCGCCCGCTCCGCATCCCGGAGAAGATTCGGACGGGACACCGTTTCGCTCCCGGCGCGGCGTCCAAACCAGACCGGAATGGAAACGTGCTGCAGGACCGGGGGCCGCAACCGCCGGCCCCAGCCGCAAAGCCGGTAAAAGGCCTCGGGTTCGATCCCGTCCCGATAAAGAAGGGCAAAGCCCGCCGAGTCCAGTTCCCAATATCGCCACATCAGCAGCGGGAAAAGAAACGTGCGGCAGAACTGCGCATAGGGCAGCCAGAGAGGATCGCCCGTGGTCCTTTTTTCCACGGAAAGCAAATCCACCCATACCGGATCGGGGCCCTTAAAAAGAATATTATACGGGGTCGCATCCTTCAGTCCCAGCCCCTCTTCCAGCAACCGGCAGGAAAGGTCAAGGGTCAGCCCGGCGGCCGCATGAAGCATTTCCGGCGGCCATTCGGAGGGATAACTCACAAACGGGACGCAGGCGTGTTCGTAAAAAACATCGCCGTCTCCCACCGTCACACCGGGCTGCACGACCGCCAGGCGTTCACGCAAAACCCGCTCCTCGGGAGCCGCCAGCCGCCGGGTTTCGACAACCCACCCTTGCTTGACCGCATCCCGGCCGGCCGGCCCGGCGAGGAATGCCTCGAACGGTTCCACGGCTTCCTGGCGGACCAGACGCAGAATGCGACCGTCCAATCGTATGCATAGGCCGGAGGGGTCGCGGAAAGACACACGCGCTGCCATGACTCAATCCTTTTCGGGATTCTCCGTAAGCCGACCGCCCGAAGCGCCGCCCCTCCTCCGGAAAAGCCGGGATAAGGCGCGCACAATGGATTTCCGCGCTTTGCTGATATAGAATAAAAAACCCATCACTCCGGCAACTGCCAATTGCCAGACCAGCGCGCCGGACCCGGGATCTATGTAAGCTAAAAGCATGTTCTCTTGTACTTTATCTGAGGAGTCTTCGTCAAGCTCGCTTCCAGTAGGCCTGGAACGCGATTTTCAACTCCGCCATGGAGATGCCTTCGAAGGCTTTGCGTGTGGCCCATGCCGGATCACGGGTCTCGCGCAGGGCCGCGGCATATCGGGCGGTCACGTCCCGAAACGGGGCCGCCTTCCGGTTGCCCGGATCGCCGTGCAGAAAATAGAGGAACCCCCAGGCGAGCGCATAGTGCTCCCGCCGGGTTTGTTCGTCACGCGCGTAAAATGCCGGATAGTCAAGCGCCAGGAGGGCGGCGGGGTCCGCCCGGCCCTCACGGGCCAACTGGACCAGAATATCCACCCGCTGCGGATCTTTCTCAAACGTTACGCGCTTGCCCGTGATCGCGACGGACGCGAAAAGGGATGCATAACCCTCGTTGAACCACGGCGCCGCCGGCACACGGTCAAAGGCCACATCGAGATATTGGTGAAAAGCTTCGTGGTAGATCACTTCCAGCAAGGCCCGGCGTTTGCGGAACGCCGACCCCTCCTCCTGGGAGCGAATCACCAACTCGCGCCGCGCGGCCACAAACAGGCCGGCCGTCCATTCCTGCTCCGGCCCCACGTAGCGCACATACTCCTCGGGCTTGTCGAACACCCGCACCACCGCCGCCTCGCGGATCGCCCCCCAGGGCGGCACCTGATTCGTCCACACCGGCCACAGAATTTCCAGGTCCTCCAGAATAGCATCGACCATCTGCGATTTCCCCGAGCGGATATTCGACAGCACGATCGTGTTCTCCGACTCCACAAACCACCAGCCCTTCATGTTGCGGATGCTTTCGCGCGCGCGTTGGCGGCTTTCCTCGCGCGCGGACCCGGGGGGCCCCGGCGAACGCGGCCCGGCAACAGGCGCCGCCCCATGCGGCAAGGACTCGATGGAGGGCAGAAAATCCTCGCGCAGCGCCTTCTCCGCCGCGGACAGGTCGGCGCCGGGGCCCGGCATCACCACGGCCACCATCCAGGCCTCGGGCACCGCCTTCAACCGGAATGCACAGGCCACGCCCCGGGGACCCGGTCCCGCGTGCGTAAAAACGAAAACCTCCGCCAGACCGAAAGGCCGCCCCCGCTGGAGGGGCGCCCCCGTCAGGCCCGAAACACCCCAGAAAACTTCCAACCAACGCTCCAAATCGCGGCCGCTCCAACCGCGCGTGGAAACCGCCGCCGCCGCCAGCAGGGAATCCATCTCGTTTTTGGGAACATACGCAGGCGCGGCGTAAAGAACCGCCAGCGTTGGCGAAGCCAGCATCAACCGGGCGCCGTGCGGGTCAACCCACTGGCCGCGGAACTGCTTCCAGCGCCAGACTTCCACCGGATCCTGCAGCTCCACCCGTTCCGCGCCGCCGGAGGATCCCAAGCGCCCATCGAACACATTGGGAGGCGGCAGGGGCTCGGGCACGGCCCCCGCCGGAAGCCGCAGGCGGATTCCGGTCTCCGGCATGTCGGAAGCGCGGGTGAAGCGCAGGCGGGGTCCCTCCCCCGACGCCAGCGCGGCGGATAAAAACAAAATGAACATAAACAGGTTCATGAAAATCAACCCTTCGCCTCGAGCGCTTCGCATGCTCATAGGAGTCAAGTCCCGACAAACGACAAAACTTTTTTTCACTTGAGCGGCAATCCGCTTGAGTTCTCGCTCTTCCCTCATGCATTTTTCCATCCGCTCAACTGCTTTCCCCGCAGCCCGGTGATCCGCCACGCCCGCCGCCTTTGCGATCTCGGGCAGCGTCAGCCCCGTGTGACGCTGGGCCAACCACAGCACCACATCCCGCCCCCAATCCCCCTGCCGATCCCGGAACGCCTCCCATTTCTCGCCCTTGACCTCCTCCACCGCGCGCCGGACATCCTCGAACCCCGGCCGCCTCTGCCATTGCTTCAACTCCGGCTGCTCTTTCCGATTCCCTTTCGCCAGCCCCCGAAGCCGTTCGTGAAAAGCCTCGCTCCCCAGCGCCAGGCGCGTTGTCAGCTTCTCCGTCCACGCCTCCTCGGCCCCCTGAAGCAGGACATCCTCCTCTAGCCAACACCGGTATGCCTCCGCCCCGGTCTTGTTTCCACTCCCCGCTCTTTCCCATAACACGCCGCATTCCAGCCACCCGGGAGCCTGTTGGTATCCCGCATACGCCGGGTAGGAACTCCAGCGATAATCCTGAAGCGTTTTGACCAGGAGCCGCCGCTGCTCATCGCTGGGGCCGGTATCGAATCCGGACGCTTCCACCCGGCGAGCTTTCTTCCCCTGCCCCAGCCGAGCCAATCTAACCGGGTTCAGGTGAATATACCGGCTCGCTTCCAGCGCCCAGGCCCCTTCGCTGTCAACCGGCACCGCGTGATACCGCCCCTGAACCACCGGCCCGCTTTCCTTCCACCGCCGGTTATGCCACATGCCGTAACTGACGTTCAACCACTGCATCGCCCGGCTCAAGTTTCCGTGCGGGGTCTCCACCAGCAGGTGGAAATGGTTCGCCATCAGCGCATAGGCGTGCAACCGAACGCGGTACCGCTCAACCATCGCGCCCAGGAGATCGAGAAAATGAAGCCGGTCAGCCTTGTCACAATACAAACGCTCGCCTTTCCAGCGTCGCGCCGTAACATGGTACCAGCCGCCTTTAAGCTGAATTCGCAGGGGTCTTGCCATGCCCCTATACTCTCAAAATCGCGCCAAAGAGTCAATTATTTTGTCGCTTGTCGGGACTTGACCCCTAGCGTCTCTGGCACGCCCTGGCGGACGCGGCGGTGCTGATCGTAATTGTGGTTGCCCCGCTGCTCCGGCGCACCACACCCGCCTTTTTGCATGCCGACCAGCGCGGTAGCCGTCAGATCGGAGTCGCCGCTCCGGGTGAATCCGCATGCGTCTGCATGTGGTTTTCATCCAGCGTGACGCGATCCACGAAAATTCCTTGTTGGGGCCTGTAGAGCCCGCCCTTGTTGTTGATTACGGTGGCGGCGTCATCGAGCCACTTTGCGATGGCCGGCGAACTGGGATGATGGGCGTTGTTTCCGTCTATGGGATGAAGGATGTATTTGGCGGCCCAGTAATCGAGGGCCACGGGATCCTGTCCGGCCAGCAGCTGGTTCATCCGTCGGGTCGTATCCGCAGGATGGCCTCGCTGAGAGGCGAAGGAGACCCAGATGGCATCGATGATGTTCAGGGCCGGTGCGCGCACATCGGCGAACATTTTTCCGCATGTGCGGCCAAGACCCGAGAAATGCCGGAAGCCGGAATAGCCGTCGGCCATGGACAGCAGGCCGTAGACATGTTTCAGCGACGCCGTCATGCCCGATTCTTCATACGCATGGTGCTTCAGGACCGGCACATTGATCAGTTTCAGGTTCTGTCTGTAATCCGATCCGGTCCAAACGCCTTCGCGGAGTTCCACCCGATTGCCGTAGGGAGTGGTGAAACAGGGGTAGGAGACATACCTCAGCTTTCGGTACCCGTCGGTCCAGTGGTCGTCGGCATCGATGAACCGCTGCCGGAAGGGGTCGAGAAGAAGGGCGGAAACCGGACTCCCGGCGAAGACGGTATCGGCCAGATAAACGAATGAGTGGCTGCGATCGTTGGCATTGGCCCGCACCGCGCCGTTATCGTAAAGCTCGCTGGTGTCGCAGTTCAGGCTTCCGCGGCCCTGGCCGTTTTCGATGATCACGACTTCGCCCGCGAATCCATCGGGGTGATTCAGGATGCGCTGGATCAGGCCCCGGATGACATCGCTGTTGGTGCAGCCGCGATATTTCCACTGGGCGTTGACTTTGATGAGGACGACGTCGTGTTTGGCGATCAGCCCCCAGCGGCCGCTGACCCGGCTCCGGTTCGGCGACCGGTAAAATTTAAGCCCGCCGGCGCCCAGCATGCCAATGAGGGTGTCAATCCCCGCATGGTGATTGTTGTTTCCGAAAGGCTGGTTCGGTATGTCCCGAACCCAGAACATCTCGCTCTGCGAATTGGGTCCCGGGGCATCCTCCGCTTCGCCTGCCTGAAGGGCGCGGGGATTCAGCAGGGAAAACAGGGCTGTGCCCGAAAGCATCTGCAGGAAGCGGCGTCGGTCGAAATGAAAATCGGCGTTTGAAAACGACGAAGGCTTTGGTTGGATTGGATGTTTTTTCATCCGGATATGTTACCGCCTATCGGAAAAAAGATAAGAGGGGTTAAAAGCCCATAAAAAATGGCATGAATCCGCGGTTTCAAGATTTATCGGTGATCGAATGTGAACGCCCTTTAAAATATTCTTTGACCCGTCTATCGCTTCATAGTTTAGGCTTCTTCCCTGTTGCGGCCACAACAACAGTCGGAACCGAAACCAGACAGAGAAAGGACAGACGATGAGCAAGAGCATGGGAGTCGAGTCGTTCAAGGCGATGTTCCAGGAGATCGGCCTGGACGAGAAGGCCATGAAGAAATGGCACCGGGTTTTCGAGGCCCGCCACCCGGAAAGCCACCAGGCGTTCCTGGCCTGGCTCGGCCTGAGCCCGGAAGAGATTAACCACATTCGGGCGGAAAGCCGCTAGCGTCGCGCGGGGCGATTGGCTATGATGCCAATCGTCCCGCTTTACCCCATGAAAAAATATCGCATCTCCCAACTGGCCCAGGAATCGGGTCTTTCGCGCAGCACCTTGCTGTACTACGACCGGATCAGGCTTTTGCCTTCCTCCGGACGTACGGCATCCGGGTACCGGTTCTACACGGATAAGGACCTTGCCCGGCTGAAGCAGGTGTGCCATTTCCGCCAGGCGGGCCTCGACCTGTCCGCCATAAAAACGCTACTGGCCGGAAAGGGCAAACCGCATGCCAAGGTGCTTGAAAAACGGCTGCTTGAAACGAGCCGCCAAATCGTCTCCCTGCGCAACCAGCAGCGCCTCTTGGCCGGCATGCTGAAGAATATCTCGGCAGGGGTCATCCCTCCCCCCACCGCGGACAAGACCCTGTGGGTTGCCATGATGCGCTCCGCCGGCATGAGCGATGAGTCCATGAAACGCTGGCATCTGGAATTCGAGCGCCGCGCCCCGCAAGCCCACCATGAATTCCTGGCTTCGCTCGGGCTGAACGACCCTGAAATCCGCCGGATCCGCGCCTGGTCCGACCAAGTTTAGCGCCCCGCCGCGATAAAAAACAGATTACATCGCGTTTAGCCTTAAAATTTGTACTCGAAAACATGCCAATGGTCTGATATTTCATTATATTCAATCATCAAGGCTCTTCGCCTGTGGAGTTTTCATCAATGGAAAATGTTGTGGAAATATTTGTGATTATGGCCATGTTGGCCATTAACGCCCTGTTCGCTTCTTATGAAATGGCCTTGGCCTCAATTTCGCGTGCTCGTTTGGAGGTGTTGGTCCAAGCCAAACGCAGGGGCGCCACTCATGCCGCCTACATGAAGGATCGTCTGGAGGGGAGTTTGGCGGTGATTCAGCTGGGAATCACGCTGGCAGGTGCTATTGCGGCTGCAACAGGCGGAGCCGCCGTGGACGAGTGGCTGTCGCCCTGGTTAATGCAATCCTTTAACTTGTCAGAGGGAACATCCGAGTTCCTGGCCCTTGTCATGTTCGTTGTCCCCCTTAGCGCGATGACCATTGTCTTTGCCGAACTTGTTCCGAAGATGGTCGGAATCAACAACAAAGAAGTTGTCGTTCTCTCGCTTTCTCCGACGATGAAGGTCGTCTCCCGGGTTTTTCATCCGGCCGTGTTCGTGTTTGAAGGTGCGGTCAAAAAACTGATGCGTATCGGTCAAAGCCGGTGGGGAAAGACCAAAGAGGGGGATGCCCAAACCGGGCTGCTCGAGTTGAGAGCGGCCGCCGCCTTGGCGCGCTCCACCCGCATGATCGGGCCACTGGAAGAGCGTATTGTCATGTCAGCCGTGCAGCTGTCGTCGCGCACGGTGGCAGAAGCCATGGTTCCCGAACGCGACATTACGACAATACCCGCGGACGCGAACTTATCGGACGCGCTGATCGAAGCGCACCTGCACATGCACACGCGTTATCCCGTTTGCACAAAGCCGGGCGATGCGCAAAGCATCTCGGGATATGTGACATTCAAAGACATTGTGACGTCCCTCAAGGTGGCCCCAGCGGGTTCGGGCGTAAAAGGCATTATCCGGCCCATTCGGCGCATTCCCGTTAACACGGTTCTGGCGAAAGCGTTGACCGAAATGATTCGGGATCGGGTTCATATTGCGTTGGCAACGACGGATGAACAGGTCATGGGGTTGATCACAATGGAAGACATCGTCGAAGAATTGGTCGGGGACATCCGCGACGAATATGACCGGTTGCCGGCCCATCTAAACCTCATTGGGGAAGGATGGCTGGTCGGCGGCGGCGTGACGATTGGGGACCTGGCGAAGGCACTGGGCGGCACCGTGTTGACGAACATTGACAAAAAGTGGACGTTGGCGGATTGGGTGGATCGAACGCGGGAGTTGTCGCCTCGCAGCGGAGACCGGATTGAGGCGGAAGGCGTTCTTGTCCTGGTGCGAAAAGTCCGGCGGAATCGAGTGGCGGAAGCCGTGGTCCATCTACTTCCCGGCGAAGAAACTCGCCGCCCTACATGAAATCATGTTTTCATCGCGCCTGGTCCGCCGCACTTACCGGAACTCGTAGGTCCGGTTGATCTGATTGTTGCCTTCGCTGGTTTCCCTTGTCGCATTGTCGGCATCCGCATAGGCGCGGAGGGTAAATGTGCCATTGGCGTCGGGCGCGACCAGTCCGCTGAACAGACGCTCCACACTCTGACCGGGTTCCAGGGGACCCGTCGCCTGACTGGCATCGCCCGCTTCGCCCGGCGTGGCGTTAGCCGGGTGGTTCAGCCACAGACGGACCAGGCCGGCCTCTCCCGCGCCCAACCCGGTGTTCTTCACCACGACCTTGACCGTAAACGCGCCGCCACGGACCAGGACCGCCGGTTCCGTGGTTACCGACTCCACCACGAAGTCCGGTTTCTCCTGGTATACCGGAGCGAAAGAATAGGTGAGCGTGTTCTGGTTGTTCCCCTCGCTGGCCTCGACCGTCGCGTTATTGGCATCCACAAACACGCGCACCGTGAAGGTTCCTGTTCCGTTGGTTGCCACCAGCCCGCCGAAGGTCAGGTTGGTCACCGCCCCGGAATCGAGCAGCCCCAGGCGCTTCTGGACGTTGCCCGCCTCGCGCGCCTGCGCCGCCAGGGGATGGTTGAGCCAGAGCCGGACAATGCCGATCGTGCCCGCCTTCTTGCCCGTGTTTTTAACCTTCACCTTGGCCTTGAACGTGCAACCGGGCGTCAGGATCGCGGGCACAGTCGTGAGCGACAGTGCCACAAGGTCAACTTTTTCCGCGTACGGTTTGACAAACGTATAGGACTTGCTGGCCTGGTTGTTGCCCTCACTCAGCTCCACGGCCTCGTCGTCGGCATCCACGAAGGCACGGAGCGTAAAGGTGCCGTAGCCGCTCGTGGTCGTCAGCCCGCTGAACGTGAATTCCTGGCTCTGGTTCGGTTCCAGCACGCCCACATCCTGGTTGGCGGTCCCAGCCTCGCCCGGGAGCGCATTGGCCGGATGATTCAGCCAAAGCCGCAGCTTGCCGGCGTTCCCTGAGCCCGGCCCCTCGTTACGCACTGTTACGCGGGCTTCAAACGATCCACCTGGAACCAGCATCTCCGGATCCGTGGTGAAGGACGTGATGACGAAATCAGGCTTTTCGAGGCTCGCGGCCATGAACTCGTTTGCGCCCATGTCCGCCACTGCCGCGCCGTCCCGGTTGCCGTCGATCACCCGCGGCCGCCCCTCATAATCAAGCGTCAAGGGGTTAGTCGGGCAGTCCGGATCATCCTGCGCCCAGAGGTCCAAAACCTCGCCGGTGTCGCCCGCGTCCACACAGGGGGACGATCCGGCAAGCCGATAGGAGCCGGGGACAAGGCCGGGATTCCCGATGATATTGCCCTGGCCGACAGGGAAAACAGGCACGGAAACCTGGCTCACGCTGGCCGTTGATGAAAAGCTGCAATTGAAAATATTCCAAAACCCCGCCGCCGGCATCCAGTCCTCGTTCGGGAACGCCCACTGAATGTCCGCCCCGAAAGGAGCCTCATTGTCATAGAAGACGCTATTGACGGCCAGTGAGAATGGCCGCGCAAGCTCCTGATTCTCCAAAGCAAGGGAGAATATTCCCAGCGTGTCCACCGCTCCGCCGCGTTGGCCGGCCCTGTTACGGACAAAGGTGCAGTGTTCGAGTAGGCTAGGCAGGAAGATGGCGCCGCCGCTTTCTACGGCCTCATTTCCGTCAAATACGCAGTTCCGGTAATAGCCGGCCTCCGGCGCCCATGCGGCCCCTCCTTGCACGGCCCGGTTGCTCACAAACAGGCAGTTTTCCGTCAGGCCTAATTGGCAATAAGTGGCGCCTCCCTTGTCGCCGGCGCGATTGCCAATAAAACGACAATCCCTGATGGATTCCGTACATACTGCGAAAGCGGCCCCGCCGCACTCGGTGGCTTCATTGCCTTCAAAGGTACACCGGTCGATGGTTTTCAGCGTCAAGGCGCCACCTCCGTTGCCATTGGTGGCCCGGTTGTAGGCGATCAGGCTCGTTGACAGGTTTCCATAACCAGGACAGAAAACACCCGCGCCCGATGGCGCGGTATTGCTGATAATTTCAGAACCCGAGATCTCAAGGAATCCCTCTACCCCCCCGCCGAAGCCCTCTTCCGAGACATTCTGGACCACACGTGAATTTCGAATGACGCTGACCCAAAAACATCCCCCGCCACTCCTGGCCCGGTTTAGGCTGACAACGCTGTCCACGACACAGGAGTTAGTTTCGGGGCTCTGGAAATCCAGCGGCACCCCAAAAATTCCCCCGCCCATTCCCGTAGACAAATTGCCGGTGACCACGCAATTGGAAATGACCCCGCCGAGGTCGCAGAAGACGCCGCCGCCCATTTCGGCAACCCCTTCCGTCAGAGTAAACCCGGCTAACATGGCATCCCCGAGATACACACAACGGATCCCGGTTCCATCAGGCAAACGGCCTCCCTTGATGATGGTCACGGCAGGCCCGGCACTACTGCGAACGGTAATGGGCTTGTTTATGGCCACGCGCGAAGGCCCAAAAGGATTCTCCCCGATCCCTTGATCATAAACTCCCTCAGCCACCAGAACCGTGTCGCCCTCCTCTGCCGCATCGACCGCATCCTGAATGCTGGCCGCGGCGGTTGCCCAATTGGTATAAGGCGCGAGGGCATAGGGATTTCCCGCCTTGGCATAGTGAACCAACGAAGGTTGACTAAGGCCGAACTGCGCTGTGTAGCCCGCAGCCTCAGCCGGCATGACGATCGTACGCGGGTTCACGGCCGATCCGTCACTCCAGCCCGTGAACCACCAACCCGGGGCGGCCACCGCCGTCAACACGACACTTGCGCCCGCCTCATACTGGCCGCCGCCTGTCACACTGCCGGCTTCGAGTGGAGAAGCCTCGACGGTCAGACCGAAAGGAACAGGTGAAAAATAAGCATAAACCGTGATGCCCGTAGCCGGCACGAATACAGATGCGGCCCCGTTGGTTCCACCCGTGCTCCACCCGCTGAATTCCCAACCGGGCGCCGCTACAGCGGAAACCACTGCGGTCGAAGCCCAGGGATAATCCCCCCCTCCGCTAACGGTGCCACCGCGTTCGGGTTCAGCCAGAACCTGGACAGCTGAAGTGGCGCCCGGTTTCAGCCAAAGAGCCGTGGGTCGCTGGCAATAGGTCGAACCCCAGCCGGCTGTTCCTGGCAGGTAATAGCACACGACATGGGCGCTTCCTCCAAATACATTCGGGGGCCCGTAATGCTCAATGACAGTAGGAGGCGGCCCCTCAAAATACAGGCCTGCAAGATTTGTGCAATCGGCGAAAGCAAATTGTCCAACTTCCATGACACTGTCTGGGAAATACATCTTTTTCAAGAAAGGGCACGTAGAAAAAGCGCTCGATGCTATTCCCGTCACACCCATGGGAATCGAATAGCTTTCTCCCGCATGAGCAGTCGGGTATCGTACCAGCAGTGCAGCCTGCTTATCAAACAGAACGCCATTCTGGGAGGAAAAGAACAGATTGCTTTCAGCGACTGAAAAGGACTTCAGTTCAATGCAATTGCGAAAAGAACCCGACGACATCTTCCGGATACTGCTTGGAAGCACGACGTTTGTGAGCCCGAAACAAGATATGAAAGCGGAGTCTTCAATGGTTTCAACCCCCTCCACAATTTCAATGCCGCTTATACCAGACCCGTAACCAAAACACTCTTTCGAGATTGTCTTGACTCCAACCGGAACAACATAATTTCCTTTTATAGCACTTGGGTATCGCATCAACGTAGAGCCGCTTTTATCAAACAGAATCCCATTTTTGCTACTGTAATTGAGATTATTATCATCAACATCGATAGCCATGAGTCTCTGGCACTGTCCGAATGCCCCCTCTTCTATACTGGTTACTGTTTCTGAAATATAGACATATTCCAGACTGATCGAATAAAAGGCATAATAGCCTATTTTCTTTACCCCTGTTGGTATGGTCAAATTGGTGACACCCGCCCCGGCCGCTCGAAAAGCTTCACGGCCCAAGCCGATGACCGGCAAGCCCTCCAGGGTTTGGGGAAGCGTAATTGTTTTTTCATGCCCGGTATACCCAGTAATGGTGACCTCCCCATTGGTCACCGTATAGAGATACTGGGCCTGCGCACTTCCGGCTCCAAATAGCAGGAATGCAATTAACAGGGACCGCCATGCAATACCATGAGTGATTTTCAAAAGATTTCCCTCCCCGTAGCATCCTATCGCCAGTCCACTTGCGATGAATATTAATCGTTTTGTGCTTTCAAGTCTATTTAAACTGTAACGTAATCGGTCAGTTATCGGGGGTTGATTAGCGGCTGACCATTCCAAGGCGGACGCGTCGCCGCAGGCGGGAACGGGGATGCTGAGAGGCCGCGAGGGACACCGGACCGAAAAGGCCGGCTTGGCGGTCGGCGCTGTCCGCCCCTGCCCTCGGGGCGGGAGCGCCTTTCGCCCGCGCGCCCCCGCGCGGGCT
>JAWOJA010000053.1:0-77775 GCA_046484345.1 Kiritimatiellia bacterium | reverse complement strand
CACATGCCGTAACTGACGTTCAACCACCGCATCGCCCGGCTCAAGTTTCCGTGCGGGGTCTCCACCAGCAGGTGGAAATGGTTCGCCATCAGCGCATAGGCGTGCAGCCGAACGCGGTACCGCTCAACCATCGCGCCCAGGAGATCGAGAAAATGAAGCCGGTCAGCCTTGTCATAACACAACCGCTCGCCCTGCCAGCGTCGCGCCGTAACAGGGTGAGTCAATCACTTTTGTCGTTTGTCGGGACTTGACCCCTATCGCACCTAGGAATCAGATTGCATACCTGCTGAAACACCGTATGCTTATTCCTCGTTGGCCGGGTCGGTGCGCCCTTCGGGGCGCGGGACGCTTGGCGGCGTCTCTGGGTACGTTTATTTTTCATGCCTGTAGGTTACAGGCAAAGCCTCCGCCCGGTCAGCACTTTTTCAGGATATCGCCCTACAGTTTGAGAAACGAACTACGGGATGGCAGTGAAAGTAACCATAATATGAAAAACATGAAGAATATTGAGGAAAAGTCATACACATAGGGGACTTAAAATCCCCTCACGCAAGTCGTGCGGGTTCGAGTCCCGCCCCGGGCAATTCCCCATGGGAATTCGGTTACGAAATTGGTTGGCATGAGCGCGCGGATGAGAGATGCTTATTCATCGAGCGGCAATGACAAGGGGTATCCATTATTTGGGGTGATCGGCATGATAAAGTTCTTGTTCTTTGATTATCGGCAACTCGAAAGCGTCCGGGGTTTTGAACGCCGGTTGGAGTTGCCAAAGAAATATTCCATAACCCCGTTGTTGGACTCGCAACAGGCTTGGGGGACGGACTTTCTGACCACGTATGGATCGGTGATCAAGCGGTCCAACGGCGGCCTGTTCCAGATGTGGTATACGACGTTCTCGCCCGCGAAAAAGCTGGTCCTGGCCTATGCCGAAAGCAGGGACGGGATCGAGTGGACCCGGCCGGCGTTGGATATCGTTAAGTACAAGGGGCGGAAGACCAATGTGGTTTTCGAGACCGAAGCCCATGGCGCGGCGGTCTTTTATGACGCCGCCGAGACCCGTCCCGGCTGGGCCTACAAGATGATGACCGGTGCCGCACCCTCGGGCCGCATCGGCGTGTTCCGCAGTGCGGACGGCATGCATTGGATGCCAGCCGCCGAAAATCCCGTCATCGGCAGCAATCCGGATTGTCCCATCAGTTTTTGCCGTTTGAAGGACGGACGTTATGTGGCTTTCCACCGGCCCGGTTTCGCCGACCGGCGCGTGGGCCGGACGGAAAGCTGGAATTTCAAAAACTTCTCGGAAGCGGTCGTGGTCATGGAGCCGGATCAGAACGATCCGCCCAATACCCAGCTTTACGGAATGGGATCGGCTGTGTATGGCGCCTACTTGATCGGCACGCTGTGGGTTTACCACACGGATCCGGACAACACGGATTTTTACAAGATGTCCGGCTACCAGTCGCCGGAGTTTGTTCATTCCCGCGGCAGTTACTGCTGGCACCGCACGGCGCAAGGCGAGCCGTGGATCCCGGTGAGCCGGGAGAAGGAGCGTTTCGATTCCGGGCAGGTCCAGCCCGTGAGCGCCCCGGTGTTTCTGAAAGACGAAATCCGTTTCTATTATACCGGAACGCGCACCCGGCATAATGCCAAGGAGGTATGGAAAGGGAAAGGGCCTCGCGCGGGCATTGGGTACGCCGCGTGCAAGCCGGACCGCTTTGTGGCCCTGGTGGCAGGATCGAACGGAGGTCTGCAGACGCGCCCCTTCTGGACGGACACGCCAAGATTTTGCGTGAATGCCGCGATTCGTCCAGGCGGTTTCATTCGAGCCCAGGTGCTCGAGCTGGACGGATCGGAGATTCCCGGACTGACCCTGAAAGAGGCCATTCCGGTTACGGGCGACTCGACGGCGCATGTGCTGGCTTGGAGGGGCAATCCGGATCTGTCCCGCCTGTTGAAGCGGGACATCCGGTTGCTCCTGGAAGCGCGCAACACGCGATTGTATGCGATCTATTCGGGAACGCCGGAGGAAGCGGATCGATATTGGGATTTTCGAATCGCTTCGCATGTGAACGGCCAGGCCGAGCGGGAGGGGGTCGTTGCCGTCCCCTAGCTTATCAGTCCGGAATCGAAGGCGGAGCCATATGGTGAGAAGGGATGATCAAGAACGCTTTCGTGCTCGACTTCCACCGTCGATTTCGATATATAGCCTGCTATCAATGTCACAGAACACATAAAACGCGTGTCTGAGCGCAGATGGTTGTCGGACCGGTCCCTGGATTTCGGGCAGTTGTTGCCCGATGAAGAAGCAGGCGGTGAAAACATACCCACCCTCGCTCCCCCCGGCTTCAAGCTTCTGGCCTGGGAGGGGGTGGGTTTGTTTGTTCCCCAGCGCTGGGAGATCGGCCGCCACGAGGGGGATCACCGACGCGGCCTGTTTCGGGTGGACGACGAGGCGCGAGTGGTGATCCAGGCCCGCTGGTGGACGGCAGCGCGTCCCATTCCCATCGATGATCTCGTGCGGGAGCATGCCAAGACTGTGCACGGCCGGCGCAACGGCCCGCCGCCCCGGTTCACGCGCGCTGAGGGGTTGGGTCTGGGCCGGCGGGAGAACGAACGCGCGGTCGCCTTCGAGGCCGAGATCGCCGGTGATCAGTCGCTTCCGGACCGGGAATTGCTGGTGATCTGGCAGAAAGAATCCGCGGCTCGTGTCCTGATGCTCAGGTTCCTGGTTGAGCGGGGGCAGCCCGCCAGGAGCCGGATACGCGCCATGCTGTCGGGGTTGCGGCTCCAGGGCAGGGAGGAAGGGCGTGACTTTGCGGTTCTCGATTTTGCTGTGCGCAGTCCGCCGGGTTATCGTTTGGAAAAAGGCGTTTTGAAGGCGGGTGTCTGTTACTTGGAGTTCCGCAACGGGCGCCGCATTTTGGCCCTGCGCCGGTTCAGCGCGGCCGATGCGGCCATGGGCACGCCGTCTCCCGGCCTGGAGGATCTCGAGCGTTGGTGTCGCATGACTTATGCGGCTGAATTTTACGACATGCGGTATGGGATCGAGTTCCTCCACGATTCCACGGGCCGGCCCCTGTTGCGTCTGGAGGGGAAGCGCCGGTTGATGGCCCCGATCGAGATGCGGTGGCTGATTCCCCGGCATCGTCGTCTCCCGCGGAGGATCGATGTGATCTGGGATGCCGCAGCCAACAAAATCTATTCCGTCGAGCTCCTGAGGCCGTATCCGGAGATGGGTCCGGAGATTGACGCTTTCGAGCGAAGCTTACGCCTGACGCTTGCGGCGGAACCGCCGGGGTGCGAAGTCGAAACCGAACCGGCCCGCGCGAACGCGATGCCGGACACTCGCTTGGCACGGCTTCGTTCTCTGCGGGCCCGGGTGCGGATTTCGCCGGAGGCGACCGTCCGGATGGGTGAGAACGGGCGGGCGATCCTTGCCTGGACGGTGGAACGTCCGCGGAGCCTGCGCCTGCTCAGATTGCTGGGTGGGCTTCCCGCCGGGCCGGAGAAACAGGCAAAAAAACTGGAACTGGATATGATCGGATCCCTGGTTTGGCGCGAATGCGGACGGAACCGCCGCGTTTGCGAAATCATTGACCTGTTGCGGGAGCGGTTTCGCATCAGCCACCGCGAAGCGGAGCTGTCCGTCACGGATTTTATCCGGTCATTGGGCGCCCGCGGCCTTCTTGGTGTCGAGCTGGAAACGGGGCCGGTGAAATCCGCGAGTTGATATCCGCGTTCCCATCAGACCAGACTGCCGGTTTTGATGCGTAATTCCGAACTCTTGGCGATCTTTTTAATTTTACCGTCGGCGATCCACACCACCCGGTCCGAAACGGCCAGCATGGCGTGATCGTGGGTGGCGGTGATAACCGTCACGCCATGTTTTCGGCACAGGCTCCGCAACAGGTCGATGATCTGCTCGCCCGTATGCAGGTCGAGATTCGCGGTGGGTTCATCGGCCAGCAGGATGCTGGGTTTGTTGACGATGGCCCTCGCGATGGCCACGCGTTGCTGCTGGCCGCCTGAGAGCTCCTCGGGCCGGTGGCCGATGCGTTCGCCGAGCCCCACCTCATCGAGGGCCTGGGTGGCGCGGCTTATGGCTTCCGCAGTGGAGGCGCCGGCCAGGGAGACGGGCAGGGCTACGTTTTTCAGGGCCGTGAGGGAGGGGATCAGGTTGTACGCTTGGAAGATATACCCCATGTGCTGGCTGCGGAAGTAGGCCGCCTCCCGGTTGTTCAGCTTACCGAGGAACACGCCGCCGATTTCCACCGTGCCGCCCGTGGGGCGGTCGAGGGCGCCGATCATGTTGAACAGGGTCGACTTGCCCGAACCGGAGGGGCCCATGACGGAGAGGTATTCGCCTTCGAGGATATCCAGGTCCACGCCGTCGATGGCTCGCACCAAGCCCCGGCCGGTCTTGAAGACCTTGGTCACCCCGCGCACTTCGATGATAGTGTCGTTACGTTCCATGTTCAGTAGCTCAACTGGAATACGGCTTTGTTGAGAAAAGTCACCCCGATGCAGAACATCGCTATGAGCCCCATGCCGCAGCCGAAGCCTGCGGTCACGATGGGAATGGTCTGGCGCCAGCGCGGGCCCCAGCGGGGCTGAAAATAAAAATGACCGAGCAGGGCGCCGGCGAACTGCAACATCATCGCAGTCGGCAGGGACTGGCCCATGCCGCGTATGAAGCCGTAGACCAGGAGGATGGGCGCGCCGAACAGGGCCATGGCCGAATAGCTAACCAGACCCACGAAGCCGCCGATGCAGATGAACAGGGGGTTGATTGCCTTGAAGAATGGCGAGAAGTCGTCCATGGTGGCGCCCCAGGTCAGGGTGGTGTTCAGCGCGTTGAATTCCCACATTTTCTGGGCGAATGGATAGGCGGCGGATGGGATGGGAGCCAGGGACCAGATGAAGTTGGCGAACAGGATGGACGAGAGCAAGATGAAGGGCACGAGCAACATATCGGCCTTCCAGATCGACCAGAAGCGGGTGCCGGTCAGTTCTGCCTGGCGATAGAAGACCGTGTCCTCCCCGTAATTGCTCAGGGGGATGGGCAGAAACCAGATTTTCAGGCCCTCGTAGCCCGAGAGGATGAACCCGATTTCTCGAACCAACGGCAGGGCTACCACCTGCCCGCAAAGTCCCTCCAAGCGCGCCGTCACGTAGCTGATGACGGGGGTGTAGATGAGGCCGTAGACGCAGAGCACGGCGATGACGCCGCGGTGCCAGTCGATGAGCCATCCGCTGATGCCGATGTACAGACTGACGTAGGCGAAATAGGTGGTGATGATGGCCCAGTTCGGGATGTCGCCGCGGCCGGGCGGCGGGCCCAGTTGCTCCTCGCGAAGCAGTTTCGTGGCCTTGTGTCGCCTGACGGATTGCCAGACGGAGTAGAAGCCGATGAGTGCCACTGCGAGCGAGAGCCCGATGCCGAAGGAAAAGTAGAAATCGATTGTGTTCTTGTAAGTCGTTTCGATCAGGCCGTCCCCGGGTTGCCAGGTCGTCAGGATGCCGCCGTGATAGAGGAGCGGATTGGCTACGAACGTGACTAGCAACCCGACAAAGCCGCCGACCACGGCCCACCAAGGCATGACCATGCCGGTGAGAAAACTGCCGAGGTCGAAGCTCATGCCTGTGGCCACGGCGGGCAGGAATCCCTCGGTTTTGCCCGTCCAATCCACGAACGGGATCGGCAGGACCTGCATGGTGACCCCGAAGATCGTGTTCGAGAGCACGGGAATGCCCAAGTAGATGAAGCCGAAAATCAGGCCGATGGCGCCGCCGATCGCGAAGGCGCGCCAGCGCGGTGACGCTTCCTCGCCCTCCTCCTCGATGGCGAGCACGCCCATGGCGCCGACCGGGGCCATGGGGAAGGGGAGCTTCTCATAATCACTGGCCATTTTGAACAGGCCGTAGCCCAGAATCCTGCCGTCAAGCCGGCCCAGGACGCTGAACAGCAGGGCCATTCCGATCGCGGGCATCCATTCCCGGATCAGGAATGAGCGCTGTGCCAGCACCTCCGGATCGGTGGGCGCAAACCAGATGGGGAACTCGTTCTGCCAGCCTTGGCCGTAGACGGCGTCGGATTGGACGATGAACTGGTTCCATAACAGCCCCGAGAAAGGCATGGCCATGGCCGCGCTGCATAGGTAGAAGAGAACGAATATTTCCGACCGTTTGAGGCTTTTGTGCGTGCGGCGCGCGATTTCCAGGAACAGGATGACCGTTACCCACTTGGCGGAACCGGTTGGATCCTGGCCGGAGACGAGAGACATATACATGGCGCCGGGGACCATCAGGAGGGCGATGAACACGGCGGCCGCGAGGGACGTCCAGGTGAAGCCGTCCACGAACTCCGTTGGGCGTTTCATCAAGTCCCGAAATTCTTCCAGTTCTTTGTCGAGTTTCATGCGTCTTTCCCTTCTGCCTGCATGAATCGGCCCGTGGTCAGGCGGTAGTAGTGTTCGGCCGCCTCATCGGGAATCGTGCGCCAGAGGATAAACTGGGCGCGCAGCTCGTGGATGAACACACGGGCGCTGCGCCGCCATATGGCGGGGCTTCCGCTGAGCCGCCTCATGTCCACATGAACCCGATCAATGCCCGCGATCTCGCTGGGGTCGGTGCGCAGCGTGAAGGTCTGGGACACGCCCTGGTCGAACGGCTGCAGCCAGACCATGGCGCCGATCGTAAACCGGCCTGCGGCGTGCCGGACCTCCACCCGGTCGGCGGCAAAGAGGCCCACGGACTTGTCGTGGTGCGCCAGGAGGTGCTCCTCCAGGAAGCTCACCAGGCCGATCACGTCGTAGTCGGAGACAGTGAAGGGGAAGTCGATGCTAAGCTGGTCGCCCTCGGGCTCGGGCATCCGCCATTGGCGTTGGGCGCCGGGGTTGGCGGAGCGCGAGGCCTTGATCGCGGGATAGATGGTGGAGATGAGGACCGTGGCCATCACGATGAGGAGTGTGAGCATGGCGTTCATGGAAGAATGGTTCATGGCGGGCGCCTCGGTCCAGCCCAGCCGGGCCAGGGCTTCGACCATTTTGGCAAAGGCGTGGGCGAACAGGTAACCGCCTATGCCGCCGATTACCGCATACACGGAGGCTTCGGCGAAGAAAAGCGCGGCCACGTGCCTGGGGCCGAGTCCCAGGGCGGAAAAGGTGAAAATCTCCTTCTGCCGGTCGCTGACGGAACTGAGCATGGTGCTGAAGATGATCAGGCCCCCGAGAATGAGTGGCACCACGACCTTCGAGAAGCCGCCGAGCGACAGCCGGTTGGTGTAAAGCGCGCGGTGGTGTTCCCCGCCCGCGGCCAGGCTGGTCCGCCGGTTAAGCAGGATGGCCGCCTCCGCCGCGATGGCGCGGGCCAGGGCTTCGGTTTTCGGCAGGAACACTATGCTCTGGGCCGCCATGGCGGTCTGCTGCGCGCGCGGTTCCCAAATAAGAACCACGCTTTCCGGATCGATCGTCGGCAGATCCGCGAGATCCATTTCGTCCAGCTTCAGCTTGACGGCCTCAGGATCGCGGGGATATTCGAGGTCCAGTTGCCGTTGCACCTTCACTAGGTCCGGCGGCACGAAAGAGGCGCCGTCCAGCGTGCGCACCGCCTTGAGCCGGGCCGGATCGAAGGATCCGCGCAGCGCATAGCGCCGGCCTTCGAAATCGACGAGGGGCGCGGTGCCGCGGAGCGGCTCCGGGATCCGGGCGTAAAGTGCTGCCGGCAGGAGGATGCCACCCTCGCGGGCGAAGCCCTCCACGTCGCCGGTGAGCGCTTGGCGCAACTCCGGGTAAAGATCGAGATCCGCCGGCGGAAGGTCGGCGAAGCCGTTGGCCGTAAAAACGGAGTCGTCCGGCAGGCGGCCCGCCAGGACGCGGTCCTCGTTGGCTACGGACCAGGACCGGACATAGTTGGTCCCGGCATCCTCGAACAGCAGCCGGATCATGGCCACCGACTGGGCGTCGAACGATTTGCCGGGCGCGGAGCCGATTTCCACCTGGGGCCTGGACGGGCCGGGGCCGACGAGGATTAGGCGGATGCCGTCCTCGCTCCGGAAGGAGCCGAAGAACAGGATGGTGAAGGTGAGGAGAATGATCGTGACGCCCGTCAGGGCCGTTCGCATGGGGCGCCGCCGCATGGTGGCGATGCCCAGCGTGACGGCGGCGGCGATGGTGCCCTGGGCGGTGCGCGTGCTCTGGTGACTGGCCGTGGCCACGCCGTGCAGTTTGCGGACCTCGTATTCGAATTTGCTCCACATGAGGGCGATGACGATGCTGCTAAGGATGATGATGACGAACGCGAGCAGCACAACCAGGGGGAAGGAAGTGAATCGGAACGCCGGGTGCACGAGATAGAGTACCGTGAAGACCGCGCTGAAGCAGATGGCGAAGCCTAGAATCTGCAGATAGACGTTGGGAGAGCCGGAGACGACCCGTTCGATGGCGAAACTGAAGGGGATGGCCAGCAGCAGGAGGATGATGACAGCCTTGATCAGGTCGTTGGTGACATTGCGGACAGGGTCGTAGACGCGGCTCGAATAGGCCAGCGAGGCCATCCGCCGCGCGCGCGCGAGCGCGGGTGAATCCGTCTCCTGCTCGGCCAGGTCCAGCAGTTGCTCCGCCCGGGCATGCAGCCGTTCCAGGGCGTTCTCCAAGATGTTGTGCCGCCGCAGGTTGTTCAGGCGGCTCTCGTCGAGCTGCCACACGTCCCGGGCCGACCGGGCCAGCGCATCCACGATTCCCGGCTCGGGCTCATACCCGATTCCGGTCGGCTCGAGCGGGTCGGCGTTCAGCAGAAGCTGGGAGCCTTGCATGAGCAGGTAGCCCCGCAGGCGGCCGGTATAGGCGGCCAGCAGGTCCTCACTCAGGCTCAGGTTCAGCCGCTTGGGCTTGCCGGCGCTGGTCGCGTCCCATAACTGAACGGTGTTGTCGGCGACGGTTCCGCCGGCGGATCGGATACCGGCCACCCGGATCCGCGAACGAACATCCCACAGGACGATCTGGTTGTTGATATTCTCATAGAACCATGCCGGCATTTCCCAGTTCCCCGCCATGCCCGGTTTTCCATCCGGATGCCGCTGGCTGATGGCCGCGATCCGGCCTTGTTCGTCGATCACAGCGGACTGGATGAGCACACCCTTGTCCCGGGTGGTCAGCAGGGGGAAGGTGCCCGCCTTGGAACTGGAGGCCCAGACGCCCCCCCAGATGTCGGCGGCCGGCGCACCGAAGAAGCGGTTTTGAAGGAAGATCGGAGCGTCCGTAATCGGGGCGCCGGCCTTGGTTTTTTCGTCGTATTGACGGACGTAACAGCCGTCGTAGCGGCCGATGTTGGCCCAGCGCGGGACGTTGAAGACCAGTGCGGCGCTCAAGCGGGCTGGAATCCGGACCCGGCCCAGTTCGGGTTGACGGATCAGCTCGCGGCAAAAAGCCAGGGCTTCGGCCGCGTGATCCGCAAAGGCCGCGAGCTCGGGTTCGGGTTCGGCCGGGGCAGGCTGGCGGGTCGGCACGGCTCCGAGGGTGCCCAGTTCGAGCACGAAAGAGACGCGTCCGCCGATGCCCGCGGCCGCGGCGCTTTTGATATCCGTGACGAGGCCGGCGCAACCGGGGAAGGCTTGCCCTTCGTTTTCGAGAAAGGTCTTGATCCAGCGCGTGATCTGGAGATTGGCGATGCCTTCCGGGGTGTCGTTGGGTCCGAGGATCGTCCAGCGGCGAACCGAGGGTTGGATGTCCCAGACGATGAGGGCGACCATTTTTTTGCCGTTCAGCAGGCTTGCGAGCGCCTGATGTCGTTTCAACAGCTCTGTTTCGGCAAACTGCTCCTTGTGCCGGGCTTTCCAGCCGGACTGCACGCCGGCAAGGATACCGTCGAAGGCCGCGCGCGTGGCGGTGTCGGTTTGCGGGCCTGGCGCCAGGCCCGCGGTCAGCAGTTTGCGGGCGGCATACAGGCTGTCCTTGGCGAGTTTGGCCGCGTCCATACGGGCCAACGCCTGATTCGACTGGGTGTCGCGGAGCCTTTCCGCCTTGGCGAGTTCGAGCGAAAGGGCAGCCTGTTCCACAGAGGCGGATTGGGGGTCGATCCGGCCGCTCGTTTCCCGGTGGAGGCGTTGCCGGAGACGGACGACCTGGCGATCAAGCAGGTTGTATTCGCGGCGGGCTTCGCTGAGTTCGCCGACGCTCCGGTTATACTCCAATTCGGCGGCGTTCAGCACCTCCTGTCGGGCGGATCGAATCGCGGGTTTGTCGGACTGGCGGTCCAGAACGGCGGCCGGATCGCGCAGGACCGCGAGCTTGGATTCGAGCAGGAGGCGTTCCGACTTGCGGTCCTTGAGCATGCGCGGGAGGGATCCGGCGACATCCTCTGCGGAATAGGCGTCGCGCGCGAAGTGGAACTGGTATTGGCCCGCCTGCTGCTGGGCCTCGTTGTCGAAAAAGGCGATCAGCACGGAACGGGTCGGGGGGGCGCGGCAGAGGGAGGCGGCGGCTTCGACAAGGGCCGCCGCATTGGCGGCCTGACCGGGATTGCGCGCGGCGAAGGGCAGGGGCCCGAACGTGTCGTAATGACACGCGAGCGTCACAAATTCGTCGGTGAAACCGTCTTCCCGGCCCGGAATGAGGACGAAAATGTTGCGTCCCATCGCGCGCTGGAAACCCATGCGGGAGAAGAGCCGGATACGGGTGCCGCTCAGGAGCCCCTGGGTTCGGGCCGTTTCGTAAGGGACAAAGAAGCGGGGCAGGTCGAAGTTGGCGTAAAGGCTTTTGGCGCCGCTCTCGTCGTAGAATCCCTTGTCCGCCTTCGGCGGCGAGCCCACAAAAATTATGGATGCGGCACCCTCCCGCGCCGCATCCTGCCAGCGTTCGCCGCAGTGAAAATCCATTACCGCGATGCGGTCTCGGACCGTTTTCCCCCGGAAGGCCTCCGCGGAGCCGTTTCCCAGGTACACAGTCTCTGCTTCGAGGCCCTCGGGCGGCGTCACGGGCAACGCCAAGCCGTTGGGGCGCAACGGTTGCAGGGGCACGCGAACGCCGTCCTTCTCGAAGCGGCAGTCGCCCTCGTTCAGGCGGAGCTGGGTCACCTCGAAAGGTTGCTCAATGATCAAATCCGCCGGAATGCCAGCCTCCTTCAGGCGTTGGACTATCAGATCCCCCGCGGCGATCCCTTCGGGCGTGCCGGCGAGCCGGTGGGGCGAGGCGCACAGGTCCGTTGCCGTGCGGGCTAGGCGGCCGGTGTCGATCGCGGTCTGGGCGGTCGCGGCCAAGGCCGAGACGCCGAGGAGGATGTTGACGAAAGACTGCATGTTCATGGGCGGGCCTCCACTTCGACTTCGCCCAGTTGAATATTGAGCTCCTGCCGCCGGGAGATGCGTTCGATGTGCCCGTCGCGCAGCCACATGACCCGGTCGGAGACGTTGAGCATCCGATGGTCGTGGGTGGAACAGATGACGGTGGCACCGCGCTCCTTCTGCAGGCGGACCAGCAGGTCGTTGATCTCCTGGCCGGTCTTGAGATCCAGATTGGCGGTGGGTTCGTCGCAGAGCAGGATGGCGGGGTCATTGGCCAGGGCGCGGGCGATGGCGGTGCGCTGTTGCTGGCCGCCGGACATCTCCTTGGACCGGTGGTCCCAGCGGTCGGCGAGGCCGACGAGGCGGAGCAGGTCCATGCCGCGCTTGATGGCGCGGTCGGGGATGAGTCCGGCGAAGATCATGGGGGTGATGACGTTTTCGAGGCAGGTTTGAACGGTGACCAGGTTGTAACTCTGGAAGATGTAGCCGATTTTCTTGCAGCGGATGTAGGCCAGTTCGTCCGCGTTTAGCTGGGCCACGTCGACCTCGTCGATGTAGACCGTGCCGGCGGAGGGCGTGTCGAGGGCTCCGATGGCGTTGAAGAGTGTGGTTTTCCCGGAGCCCGACGGGCCCATGAAGGAGACGAATTCGCCGCGCCGGATCTCGATGTCGACGCCCCGGAGCGCATGGGTGACGACAGTGCCCTTGCGAAACTCCTTGCGGAGGCCCTGTGTCCGGATAATGACTGGGGAGAGTTGACGGGCCATTTTATTCGACCCTCATGGCTTCGATCGGCGGCATGCGGGCCGCGGACCAGGCGGGGTAGAGGGCGGAGAGGGTGGCGAGCACAAGTCCGCAGGAAGCGGCGAGACCCGCCATGGAGGCCAGGCCCGACCACGGGAAGAAGCGGCCCACCCAGTCGCCGTAGGCGAGGGTCATGCGCGTGACGCCGATGGCGCCGCCGAGGAGAACGCCGAGAATCCCGCCGACGAGGCCAAGGGCGGCGGCTTCCAGAAGGAAAAGGCGGGCGATGAATCCGTTGAGGGCGCCCAGGCATTTCATGGTGGCGATTTCCCGGAACCGCTCGATGACGCTGAGCAGCATGGCGTTGGTGATGCCGGCCATGCAGACCAGGAAGGAGACCACCAGCAGCCAGAACAGATTGGCGCTCAGGCCGGGCCTGTTCCCGTATTGGGCCAGCAACCGGTCTTCCACGTCGCTCAGTCGCCGCGCCTCCAGAATCCGGGCCGCCGCCGCCGCCGCTTGCCGCGCCTCCAGCGCCGGGACAGAGCCGGCGGGCGCCGGTTGAGCCACCAGCCAGTCGGCCCTGGCGGGATCGGCGGAAAGCCTCACAAGCGCCGTGTTCTGCTCGAAAACCTCGTTGAAACGTTCGCGCCAGGCTGTGGGCAGGCTGGGGAGACGCAACCGGTTCAGGAGGAGCCGCTCCTCCTCCCGTTCCCGGGCCCGGCGCAGGAGCGAGTCGAGCCGGTCGGGCTTGACCGTCAAGCCGTGTTCGGCCAGTACGGGCGCAACCCCCCCGGCCTCCCCCCCTGCCAGCCAGTCGGCGAGAGTGCGGTTGCCGCGGGCGATTGCGAACCGGCTTCGGGCACGGGCGAAGCAGTTCGCGACCTCGTCCAACGACGACAGGAAAGCCCGGCGGCGCGCCGTGAAATCGAGGAAGCCTGCCGGGAGTTGCAACGGAATAAGGCGTGCCGATTCGGCGAAGGCGCGGCGTTCGGACTCGTCCTCCAGCAGGGCGAAGGTTTCCTCGATGTCGCGTTTGCCGGCCAGCAGGCGCCGGTGGCCGGGGGCGCGCTCGTCAAGCCACTGTTCGGTGTCCTGCCAGGCGCGGCAGTCGGCCTGAAACCGGTCGACCGACTCGCCGGGGAGGCCGAGCCAGCCGGCGAGGGCCGACAGGGGCCAGGCGCCCGGGCGGAGGCTGGCGATGCGCGCGGCCAGTTCGCGCGGATTCAGCGGAACATCCGTGAAGGCGGCCAGCATGACCAGTTCACGCTGCTGTACGGCCTGGTCATGAACGCCTCGCTTGCAGGCGGCGGCGATCCGGCTCTCCATGAGAATGTTGGTCAGGAAGGCCACGGCCAGAACAACGACGCCCAGCGTGAGCATCGAGCGCAGGATGCGGTAGTGCATGCCGTCCACGGCAATCTCCGTCTCCTTGCTCCAGCGCAGCGAGGGCTGTTCGCGAATGTTCAGTTGAGTGGCCATGCCGGTCCTAATTCGAGAAAATATCCCTGAAAATCAGGTTCCAATCCGTTTCGAACGTGAAGTTGTTGTGCCGGAAGATCGCGATGTTGGCGAGTATCCAGGCGGTGTAGACGAACGCCAGGCCGGTGACCACGCCCACGAAAAACGGTTTCGTTTTTTCGAACAGCCGGCCACCGCCGATTTTCAGGATCGCGGCCTTGATCAACCAGCCAAGGAAAAAGGAGAAGTAGTAACGCGACATGACCCAAGTGCCCAGTAGCACGAGGGGCAGGGGGTGCAGGGGGAACCATGCGAAGCGCAACCGCGCGAAACTGGTGACCAGGATGAGTGCCGCGCCGAAGGCGAAAAGAGGGGGGAGACGCGGGTCCACGCGGACGGATGTCCAGCGTTCCCGGAATGGGACGTTTTTAGCCAGCAGGTCGCGCATTGCGGGCGGCGTGTCGCCCCGCAGGTACAAGTTCTGGATCGTGGCGGCCGCGGTGGCGATCGTGTCAAAGCCGCGGTTCGGGTAGTCGTTCGCGGCGCCTTCGCTACTGTACCCGATCCAGATGGCCGTGGCCGCGCAGGCGGTCAGCATGACGGCCAGGAAGGGGATCAGGACGCGCGCGCCGGACAGGCGACCGCCGCTCGACCGGGCCTCGATGTGGGCCGCGCTGACGGCGGCGGAGGGAATGTAGACGGTGGTGTTGAGGGTGAGGTTGTCGACGATGGCCAGCATGGCGTAGGCCTTGGCGCCAAGCGCCTTTTCTCCGAGCACGCTCAGCAGGAAAGGCATCGGACCGACGCTCGAGAGGGGCGTCCAGGGGATGCCCATTTCGGCCACGATCCGGCACGTCACGAGGAAAAGCATCAGCAGGGCCAGGGTCCAGATGACGGCCAGGTCCAGGGGGATTCCGTAGAGGACGAGAAGGGCGGCGAACCCGGCGACCGAGAGCAGGAAAAAGCGGCAGACCCGGATGCTGTGGGCATCGACTCCGCCGGCTTCACCCGCGCGGGCACCCCGGCCGAACGCCCGGCGGAAGAGGGCGGCGTAGTGGGTCCGTCCGGCATAGAGAATCACGAGCGCCATGGCCCAGAACGATCCGGTCATAATCATGGTGTTTTCGACGCCGGTGAACTTCTGGCCGGTCTGTGCGTAGTAGAAGTAGGTGCAGCAGACCATGAGGGGCCAGGTGAACCAGGATGTGAAGCTGATTTCGGAGGGCAGCAACACGGCGGCCGCGACAACGGCGAAAAAGATCCACCCGCGCAAGAGCGAATAGCCCTCCAGGCTGTTCTTGAGAAAGGGGAACTGTTGGGCCAACTCGTAGAACTGGAATTTGACTGGAATTTCGATCGTTTTGGGCATGTGGGCATGCAGGCCGTTGATGCCGAAGACGAGGACGAGCGCGCCGAACCCATACCAGAAGGAGCGGACGTAGAAGATATCGGGGAACGGGCGGTGGCTGGCGCGCCGCACCAGGTCGGCGGCCAGTTCGGCCAGGGGGAACGGCACTAGTTCCCGTTCCGCCCACTGGCGGTAGAGCAGATGGGCGAGGCTGATGCCTAGAGCCAGGAACGCGAACAGGAAAGGCGCCCAGTAGAGGGCGGGCCGCAACCAGTCGCGCCACGGGATGTTCCCCGGCCGGGCCATGCGGCCGATTTGCGGCGACACCCCGTCGTCGAAGGCGCGGGACGCCTCCGGCCCGAGAAGGGCACGCTCGGGAAGGACGTCGAACACGTTGGCCTTCACCAGGGCTGCGGCGGCGTTCTGGGAGTCGATCAGCGAGTTCGTGTAGCCGATGGTTCGGGTCCAGTTGGCGGCCAAGGCGCGCGACAGCGGCGTGGCGAGGACGGCGAGGGCGAGCGCGACGCCCAGTTCGGCGCCGCTGAATGCGCGCCGGGGGCTGAGCCTGGCCAGGAGGGAATTGAGCAACAACGCGAAGACGAAAAGCATGGCGAGGGCGAGCGGGGCCACGACGTTATGCTGGGCGAGATCGATATGCAAAATGACGCCGTCGTGGTAGTTGGCGACGAGCGAGCCCAGAACGCCCACCACGAGGGCCAGCAGTACGGCACGCCCGGTCAGGCCCCGCTCCGGAGCGGGAGGCGCGAACGGGGTCGATCCGTGCTGGCTACCGTTTGAATCCATGTTTGCCATCCGCTTCACGGTGTGGTACGCCGCGCCGCGCCGCGCACCTTTTTCCAGTACTCATAGGGACGTAACCCCTCATTGTGCGCGTACCGCAGGATCTCCTCGATCGTCAGCAGGCCGATGGTGAGCAGGTCGTCGCACGAGGCGTCACACCCGTTGCCGCCTGTCGGCAATTCGCACATCACCGGCAGGGCGCCGCAGGCGTGGTACACGGCGGTGGATTGCTCGATGAACGGCTTGCCCATGCCGGGAAGGCTGGCCCAGCTCATGCGGCCGGCAATGGGATGATCATACCCCTCCCGAAGCAGACGGGCGTGCACGGCGCCTCCGATCCGGGCCTCCTCGATCTGATGGCCCGGGGGCAGGTAGAAACCCGGCGGACCGATCAGCGATCCGGCATTGCAGTGCCAGATCACGACGCCGTCGGGCCGTTCGCCGAGATAGTAGTCCATCCACGCCGTGGTCTCGGGCTGGCGGCGGGGCAGGCAGAAATCGTACTGAAGATTCACGCCGGCATCGTTGAAGTAGGTGCCCATGAAGGCCATATCGGCCGGGGGGATCGGGAAGTTGTTCTTGAACGCCGGATAGCGGAGAACGGTTCCGTCATTTTTGACGCCTCCAACCAGGCTCGCGGACAGAGAAGCGGGCATGTTGGAGTGATGCGCAACGGGGGAGCGGGCGGCACCATCGATATTGAGCCAGGGGACGATGCAGAGGCGTACGGCGCGGGCCATGTCGCGCAAGTCGGGCCAGGGCCTGCCCCGCAGGTCGTTGCCGGTCTCGATGATGTGGCAAAGGTTGAGCGAGGCGGCGGTGCCGGTGATTTCGTCGCCGTGAATGGCGCCCTGGAGGACGAGCACGGGGCGGGTTCGACGGGCAGACCCGTAGAAGCTTTCCGGGAAGATGGCGGTGGGATCGGGTTTTTCGAGGCCGGCGGCGAGGGCGGACTGAAGGTTGTCGGTCCCTGTATCGAGCGGATCTTTGGTCCCGTATTCGACGGCGAGAATGTCGAGCCCGCCCGCACTGCGACCGATGCTCCGGACGACCGCCTCCTTCAGTGATTTCAGGAAGGGAATGCCCTGGCGGGGGTGGGCCGGCCAGAAGGCGGGGGCTTCTCGCCACGGGCTCAAATCGCCGAACAACGTCTGAAGGTCGTCTGCGGGGTTCATAGGTCGGCAAGCTTCCATTGAGAGTATTTGGACAAGAAGTTTCTGAAGTTACAATCAAACCCTATCGGATGCAAGGAGTTTTTTATAGATCAGGCTCTGCACCGTTGCAGATTCCAGCGAAGACGAATCCACCGCTTCGGAGGCTCTGAAAAGGGCCATTTTTTCAGGTTAGCCGGGTTTTTCTTCTGCCACGTTTTCGCGCCAAAGGGACATGGCGGCGCCCTGATCCTTCGAGAACGGGCGCATCCGCAGGGAGAAAGAGAATGCTTCCGGCTTGATTTCATCCCGTTCCAACGGCTTGGGCCCGCAGCTGCCGCTCCCGAGTCCTCTCTGGCGCTGATCGAGATGGAGCACAATCTCTTCTCGTCGGTTCAGGTTCACCGGATGACGCGCCTGATGGAAGTCGTCGGCCGTGTAGTGATGGGCGCTGAAGTTCAGGGACGGCTGGCCCGACACGAGCAGGCCAAGACCGCGGCCATCCGAAAATGCGACCCAAAGCGTGTCGCTCCGGTTGCCGTTTTCCTGCGGCTTCATATAGGTGGTCATGAGTTCATCCACGGACGAGAGCCAGACGCCGAGCAGGGCGGCTTCTTTGCTGTCGGCGTAAGATTCCCCCGGTCCGCGGCCGTACCAGGCCACCCGTTCAAAGCCGCCCGGCAAGGTCATACCGAACCCGATTCGAGGCAATTTTTCAGGCCATTGATGCTTTTTCTCCCCCGTATCGAGGGGGTTGGTGAAAGGAATGCCCCGGATGGTTAGAAACAGGTCGCCGGATCCGTAAAGCGTGTAGGTGTAGGTGCAACGAAAGGCGTGTCGGTGAGAAGGCGGCGCGATGGTGACGGCAGCCTCGATGATTAGTTTCCGCCCCTTTGCCGATTGGGTGACCGTGACCTTTTCTGTGCGATGTTGCAGGTGGTTCAGATGCCCGGCAATCCATGCCTGGACGGTGTCCTTGTCGTTATCGGTGGGTGCCCGCCAGAGATCCAGCCGCGGGCCTTCCTGCAACAGCTCCGTTCCCTGGAACTTCCAGGATGCGAGCCGCGCGCGGATCTTATCGAACACCAGGCGGTAGCCGGGTCCCTCGGCCGAAAGGGTGGTCGGGGTTTCATGGACCTGGATAAACGACATGGCGGAAACGGGCCGCAGGATGCGGGGGGGAGCCTTGAAAGGCACATCGAACTGGGCGGCGCCGAGTTCGAAGCCCGCGTTGGCCCACAGGGTGTCCGAGGCCAACAGGAAGCGGACGGTCACGCGGCAGATGGCGCCCGGCTTGAGCGTGTCGGGCAGGGTCACGGGCAGCGTTATTTCCTCTGTTTCATGCGGTGGAACAGGCGGAAGCGCCCGGTTTCCGGACGCCAGGAGGTCATCGTCAGCCATCAGCGACCAACTGATGCGAAAACAGTCGGCCTTTAGGAAGTCCATCCGGTTGGTCACCCGGATGCGGCCTTCCAGCGGCTTCACCGCCTGGATGGTGACGGGGGAGAGGACGGCCTTGTACTCGGTAAGACCGGGCGACGGCGTTCGATCCGGGAAACAGAGTCCGTCCATCACGAAGTTGCCGTCGTTCGGAAAATCCCCGAAATCTCCGCCATACGCGTAATAGCTGCGCCCGTCAGTTGTTTTCGTTCGGATGCCGTGATCCATCCATTCCCAGATGCAACCGCCCATCAGACTCGGATGGGCGTAAATGGCGTCCCAATAATCCTTGAGATTGCCGGGGCCGTTTCCCATGGCATGGGCGTATTCGCACATGAAGAAGGGTTTGCCCCCTAATTTCTCAAAAGACCATCTGTGCTCCCAGTGCTCGCCCGGTTCGCCGGAGCCGCATTTGAGTACCATATCCACAGGCGGATACATGCAACTGTAATAATCGGTAACTTCACACGCTTGGTCGTGTTCGTAATGAATGGGGCGGGTGGGGTCCGCCGTTCGGGTCCAGGCGGCCATGGCCTTGTGGTTGATCCCAAAGCCGGCTTCGTTGCCGAGCGACCAGCTGATGACGCAGGGGTGGTTGCGGTCACGCAGAACCATCCGCTCCATGCGGTCCAAGCAGGCCTTCTCCCAGACCGGTTGCATGGATGGGTTCAGCGGAATCGTGTGGCCGAACCCGTGCGTCTCCAGGTCGCATTCGTCGATGATGTAGAGGCCGTACCGGTCGCACAGGTCGTACCAGCGCGGATCGTCGGGATAGTGCGAGGTCCGGACCGCGTTGATGTTGTGCTGTTTCATGAGTCTCACGTCGTGGATCATGGTCTCCAGCGGGACGGAGCGGCCCCATTCGGCATGATGCTCGTGGCGGTTGACGCCCTTGATCTTGACCGGGCTCCCGTTGATGGTGAAAACCGGTCCGTGGATTTCGACCTTCCGGATGCCGACCGCCTGTGCGGTTGTTTCAAGGATGTTGCCCGCCGGGTCGCGCAGGATCAACAGAAGCGAGTAGAGGCTGGGTGTTTCGGCTGTCCATTTTTGCGCCTCGGGCACCGACCAGGTCAGCGAAATGGTTTTCTTTTTTCCGGCCGCCAGCTTGAGGGCGGGCGATTCGCGGGGCGCCAGCAGCCGGCCCTGCGGGTCGCGAAGTTCCGCCGCCAGCACGCCCGTGCCGGCAGCGGGGCCGGCATTCAGCAGATCGGCCTCGAGCGTGACAACGCCATGGCGATAAGCGGCGTCGAGTTCGGTGCGGACAACGTAGTCGGCCAGATGAAGGCCGGGCCGGGCGATCAGGAAGACATCCCGGAAGATGCCGCTGAGCCACCACATGTCCTGATCCTCGAGGTAGGAGGCGTCCGACCACTGGAGCACGCGCACCGCCAGCGTGTTGACGCCGGGCTTGACCAGAGAGGTGACATCGAATTCCGCCGGAGTGCGGCTGCCTTTGCTGCAACCGGCGAAACGGCCGTTGACCCACGTTTCGAAGAAGGAGTCCACGCCCTCGAACCGCAGGCGAAGCTGGAACCCATTCATGGATTCCGGAACGCGAAATTCGCGGCGGTAGCAACCGGTCGGATTTTCGGTGGGCACGTGCGGCGGCTCGACGGGGAAGGGGTAGACGACATTTGTATAATGCGGCCGGCCGTAGCCGCGCATCTGCCAGCAAGAGGGCACGGGAATTTTGTCCCAGCCGGACGCATCGAATTTCGGATCCTCAAACCTGGCGGGTGTTTCGGCCGGCGTGGGCGCGAGCCGGAACGACCAGCACCCATTGAGGAGGAGGATGCGCGTGGAGGCGGCCCGGTCGCCGAGACCGGCGGAATCGCGATCGCCAAAGGGAATGAAAGAAGCACGCGAGGGGAGCCGGAGACGATGAGTCAACTGTGGATTTTCCCAATCGGGCCGTTCGGTCGTGCGGGCGGAGGCGGACATGGCAGGCTCCTTGTAGTTTGGCGATCTACTTTACGCGCCGGGGGGGGGGATGTCAAGCGACTTGGATGCTGGATGACCCGTACGGTCAAGACCCATGCCAGCTTTGACCAGACGAGTGTTTTTCGATGAGTTTGCCCTGATAAAAAGCCAATAAAAAAAGTTGCCAAATGTGCCGCATTATAGTATAAATTATGGACTATATCACTTAAGGGTAATTTCTGCCATGATTCAGACGCTCACTTCGGAAACGGGTATATGAAACAAACGATTAATGGGATGGCGTGGCTGGTGTTGGCGGCGATTCTGGTGGCGGGCGGCGTCCAGGGGGAGGGCCTGTTCCGTGTTGTCGATCTGAAAACCGGCGAGGTCGTCGAACGCCGGGACGCGCCCGCGGACCTGCTGGCCAACGACCTGTACAAGACGACCCGTATGGTTTTTCGCCGCATCCCCGCCGGGACGGTGAAAATGGACGGAGGCCGGTTGGCGGTCACGCTGACTCAGGACTACTGGCTTGGAGTCTTCGAGTGCACGCAGGCGCAGTGGGAAACGGTGACGGGGGAGAACCCCAGCCGTTATCCCGGTCCGCACCGCCCCGTCGAGCAGGTGCAGTTCGAGGGACACTCGAAGCTCGGGCGGATGGTTCGCGGAGGAACCTGGCCTGGCGGCGACCCCGTCGATCCGTCTTTTCTTGCGAAACTCCGTGCGCTGTGCCGAGGCGAGTACAGGTTCGATCTGCCCACCGAAGCCCAATGGGAGCATGCCTGCCGCGCTGGAACGACAACGGAGATAAACTCCGGCGCCGATCTGAGCGCGACCCTTGTCTGCCCGCGCATGGCGGAGGTCGCCCGCTATGCCGGCAACGTGGCGGACGGAAAAGGCGGGTACACGGAGCATGCGACGGCAGGCTCATACAGGCCCAATGCCTGGGGGCTTTACGACATGCACGGAAACGTCTGGGAGTGGTGCCTCGACTGGGGGTATAGTCTGCCCAAGGAGGCGGTCAGCGACTACCAGGGATTTCGCGGCGAGGTCGGCGGGCGCGTCATTCGCGGCGGAAGCTGGCGCGACAGCGCCTGGTTCAACGCGGCCGATGTACGCAACGAAGCCAGCCATATGTGGACGTCATCGAGTTCAATCGGCTTTCGGGTCTGCATTCAACCCCGGCAACTCGGGGCGGGCTCCGGGTCGTTGGGCAAACAGGAGGAAGGTTTGTGACAAATTACTGGACATCGCTTTTCCGGGCAACCGTGCTGGGGGTGTTAGTCATGGGAAATACGCTTTCCGCCGCGGACTGGAAGGTTGGGCTGGCGCGCAGGGACATCACGCCGACCGAGTCCATCTACCTGGCCGGCCATGTAAACAACACTCGGTTTTCCGAAAAGGCGCTTCATCCGATCTGGATCAAGGCGGCGGCTTTTGAGGATGCGCGGGGGCGGCGCGCGGTCATTGTCACGGCGGATATTTTCGGCATGCAGCGGCCGAAAACCGATGAGGTGTGGGACGCGATCGAGAAAAAAATCGGGCTTGGCCGTGACAGGGTGGCGATCAACTTTAGTCATTGCCATGCCCTGCCGCTCCTGGCCGGCACCCTGCCGCCCGCCTACCGGGTGCTTGTTGAGACCTCCGAGCGCTGGGACGTCATCCATCGCTACACGAAACGAGTTCAGGACGGCATGGTCGCGGCCGTGGTTGAGGCGGTGGGGAACCTGCGTCCGGCCGTCATCGACTATGGCGAGGACGCCTGCGATATCCGGGACAAAGATAAAGACATCAAGCCTTACACGGGTGAGATCGACAGGGACCGGTCCTTTCACGATCGGGTTCCGGTTCTGCGCGTCAAGGACGCGAAGGGCGCCCTGATCGCGATTCTCTTCGGCTACCCCACGCATGCCCAAAGCGCCGGCAACATCATCCATGGCGGGTACATGGGGTTCGCCATGCTCGAGCTGGAGAAGAAATATTCGGGCGCCCAAGCGATGTTTCTCCTGGGAACCGGGGCGCTCACCACCATTCGCGGCTTCAACCATCCGGTGTTTAGCCCGGAGGCATCCGAGGAAACCGGCGCCCTTCTTTCTGAAGCGGCGGTCCGAGCCCTGGAAAAACCGATGGAGCCGATTCGGGGCGGCACCATCGCCTGTGCCGTCGCGGAGGTGGAGTTGCCCTTCGCCAGCCCCTTGGCCAAGGAACAACTGTTGGCGCGGCGGAGAGAAAGTGCCAGAAGCGATTACCTGATGCGGCGGGACGAGTTCCTGATCGCATACGAGGAGAAGCACGGGAAACCGCTCGGTTCCTACAAGGCCATCGAGCAGGTTTTTCGGATTGGCGACGACCTGACCTTCATCTTTCTTTCCGGCGAGACGGCCGAAGGGTATGGGTACCGGCTCTCCGAGCTGGAGTATCCGGATCGGCGGGTCTGGGTCACGGGCTTTAACAACGACCAGTTCGCGTATGTTCCGACAGAGGGTGTGCTCAATGGGCCGCTATGTCGTGTCGGCGGCGCCTCCCAGACCTATTGGGGCTGGCCATCGAAGTGGGCGAAAGGGATCGAAGACCGGATCGTCGGCACGGTCAAGGGACTGGTTGCGAAGGTCGACGGGCCATAGCGCTGTCTTGCGCGCAAGAGGCTCGCTGGGAGGACGATGATGCCCGAGAATTCAGATGATCGATGCGCCACGATGGCCGGTGATCATGCGTCCTCACCCTCGTCACAGGGCGTGGAGCCGGTCCCGTATTCCACGCTGAATCCGCCGGAGGGCATTACCCCCGCGCAGACTCGCGAACCGTACAGTTGGAGTTTCCCCCAATATAAAGATGCCCCCCCCGACCTGCCCGGGCGTCTTCCGCGCCAGAGCTGGACGCCACAAGAACGAAAGACGTATGAAGCGCGCGTCAAGTGGTTTCATGAAGCCAAATACGGGATCTTCTTTCACTATCTCTCTGGAGGGGCATGGACCCCGGAAGAATGGAATCGGTGGGTGGATGCAGTGGATGTCGAAAAAGTCGCCGACCAGGCCAAGGCCGTCGGCGCTGGCTATGTCATCCTTACGCTAGGGCAGAACCATATCTATTCCTGCGCGCCCAACCCCATCATCGATGAGCTTTGGAAGAGCGAACTCGGCCCCTTCACCTCCAGGCGTGACCTTCCCATGGATCTCTGGAAGGCGCTCGACAGACGCGGAATCCCGTTGATGCTCTACCTTGCATCGGACAACCAGCACAAGATGCCTCAACCGCCCGCCATGACGTACGCCGACCGCTTTGAAGGCTGGAAAAAGGTCGCGCAATGGTATTCCTCTCACTACGGCGCAAGGTGCAAGGGCTGGTGGTTGGACGGCTTGGGTGAATTCATACCCGACTACCGCGTCAACATCCGGCAGGCCCTCAAAGACGGGAACCCCGACACGATCGTCGCCTGCGACTACGAGGTCTCCGATTTCACCCACGGCCATTGCATGGAGAATTGGGCCCGCCAAAGCAAGGTCGTGAAACCCTTCTACGGCCGTTGGGATCCCGACTTCAACATACAGTGGCATGTGTTTCAGTTCATTGGGCCTACCTGGGGCGCCCCGGGATGCAACAAGAAACCGGAAGACCTCGTCCGATACGCGGTCGATGTGGTCCGCGGCGGCGGCGTCTTCACCTTCGATCTCGGGACGTTCACGGAGGGCTGTTTCCACCAACTGCCGGCGGACATCCCCACCGGGCGGAAGCCCGATGGGTCGCGCATCGGACCGTTCCTGGAAATCCAGCCCGACCAGTTTGCAATCCTGGAAGCTGTTCGCGACGCGGTGAAAGACATCCCGCCATCGGACGGCAGAAGGGGGGGGCGATGCAACATGGAGAAGCAGGCATGTCGATAAAAATCGAGAAATGGGGCGTGTTCGAAACGCGGCTTGTTGGACCGAAGTCCGGAAACCCGTTCAAGGACGTCGTGTTTTCCGCAGTGTTCACCATGGGCAACCGCACCGTGCCAGTCGCCGGGTTCTACGACGGCGGCGGGGAGTACGTCGTCCGGTTCATGCCCGACACCGAGGGCGCATGGACCTACCGTACGGTCAGCAGCGCGAAACAGCTGGACGGCCAGACCGGTTCGTTCGAATGCGTGGCGCCGTCAAAAGGAAACCACGGACCGGTCGGCGTCGACAAGGACCACCACTTCCGTTATGCCGACCGCTCGTTCTACTCATGTATCGGCACCACCAGCTACGCCTGGATTCACCAGGGCGACACGCTGGCGCGGCAGACGCTTGCGAGCCTGAAGAACTCTCCATTCAATAAACTCCGCATGACCGTCTTCCCCAAAAGCTACATCTACAACGAACACGACGATCCGCAGCTCTTCCCGTTTCCGCTGCTGAAGAAGGGCGGAACCACGCGGGACGGTCACTTGAAGAGCAAGGGTGGAACGCTGGAATGGCGGTTCGATCTCGATCGGTTTGACACGACCTTTTTCGCCATGCTGGACACAAGAATCCGTCAGCTCATGGAGATGAACGTGGAGGCCGACGTCATCCTGTTCCATCCGTACGACCGCTGGGGTTTCGCGCAGATGAGCCGCGAGACCGACCTGTTCTACCTGCGATACGTCATCGCCCGAATCGGCGCCTTCCGCAACGTCTGGTGGTCGCTGGCCAACGAGTACGACTATATGGAACATAAGATAGGGGAAGACTGGGAAACCATCGGCCGGACCATCGCCGAATGCGACCCCTACCACCGGTTGACCGGCATCCACAACGGCTCGAAGTGGTTCGACCACCGCCGTTCATGGATCACCCACTGCTCCATCCAGACGAGCGAGTTCCAGATCCGGAAATGGCGCGAAGAGTACCGCAAGCCAATTGTTATTGAAGAGATGAGCTACGAAGGCATGGTGCCGTTTGGCTGGGGCAACATCAGCGGGCTGGAGATGATGCGCCGGTTCTGGGATGTGGCGTTGAACGGCGGCTACCCCGGCCACAGCGAGTGCTTCCTGCGGCCAAACCACGTGATGTGGTGGAACAAGGGCGGCGTACTGAGGGGCGAAAGCCCGGCGCGAATCGCGTTTCTTCGCAAGCTGATGGAGTCGGGGCCGGACATGGGCATGGAGCCGCACCCTGAGCGGATGCGCGGTCTGAGCTGCGGTTGCAAGGGCGACGACTGGATACTCTGCTACACCGGCATGCGCCAGCCGAACGAGACGCTGGCAAAGTTGCCCGCCGGGAAACGATACCGGCTGACGCACATCGACCCGTGGAACATGACGGTAAAAAAGACAAAGACGATCATTACCGGAGCCGGAAACAGCGAGGTGAGTGTGCCGCTCAGCGGGAAGACGCACCGGGCCTTTCTGCTGGAGTCGGTCGATTAGCCGGCCTTGGTGGCGCAATCCTGGAAAGGGAACAACATGGACAATCCGGCGGGAACAGATGATCGGGGGGATATGACAAGCGATTGCAACATGAAAACGGTTCGCAGCGCCCATTTGATCGGTGTGCTGGCGTTTGGCTTGGCGGTCGGCGGCGTGACGGTTGCCTCCGGCGAGCCTCCGACGCAACTGCGCGCCGCTGACGCCGCCGGCGACAATACCGGCAAACTGCGGGTGCGGTCTTACGCGCTGAATCCTTACAATTCCCGTCTGGACGGTCAGTGGCAGGGCATTATTGTGGCGTCGGACAGCAACTGCTACTTCGCCAGCTCGACGCATGCGATGGATTCCGGCTCGGCCCTGTTCAAATACAATCCGCTCACGCGGGAGCTGACCTGCCGGCAGGCCGACATGTCACGGATCGACGGCAACATGGGCGCGCCAACGGAGAAGATTCACACCGACATGAAAGAGGTGGATGGATGGATCTACTTCGCTTCCCGGTGGGGTCTCGCCGCTCCGGGCAAGAAAGGCGAGGGCGGACAGGTGATCGGCTACGAGCTGGCAACAGGCGCGTTCCGAAACTACGGCATTGTGCATCCCGGTCATGGAATTTACGCCGGTCTGGCGGCCGACTCGTTCCGCAAGTGCATCTGGGTTATCACCGTCGACGGGATCGATGGGACGGAGGAAAGCCGGCTGTACCGCATCGCCATCGCCACCGGAGAAAAGACGCAGATTGCACGGTTCACCCCCGGCGGATCATGTTTATTCATGGTCGTCGACAGGCGAGGGGATTGCTGGTTCACGATCCGCACGCATCCGGGCGTCATCTTTCGCGCCCGCGCCGACCAGAGCGGGGTGGATCGCTTTGAAAATGCCTTTTCCGATGGCGACAGCGGGTGGGACTTCGCGCAGTTGCTTCCGGATGGCGATCGCGCGGTCGTTCTCACGGGGTTGACCACGCTGGCCCGCGACGCCATCGGCAAGTTTCGCCTCTTCGACATGACGCGCGCCGGCAAACCCGGAGCAATGACGCTAATCAAGGCCGTCGGCACGGCCGGGCTCGGCAATGTCGTGTCGGGCAATCGCATCTATTTCATCCAGCGGCCGGATGGCCGATACTGGGCGCGACGCTCCGGTGTCGGCGGCGGCGATGGGGATCTGCGCCTGAACAGCATCGAGTTGCGCGCCGATGGCAGGTACGAACTGGTCAATCATGGCACGATTGTCGATCAGGACGGGCGGGTTCCGCTCCGGCTTCATTCGCTCGCGGTCGATGAGCAAGGGCGGGCATACATGGTGGGGGACTGGGAACTGTTGCCAGGCGAGCGCGCGAGCGACAAGAGCACCGACCGTGTCGGCCGCGGCGTGCTGAATCGCGGCCAGTTCTTTGCCGTGGCGGATATTAAGATCGTTCGCCAGGGCGATTCCGCGGTACCGTTGGAGACCGCTTCCGCCAAACAGGGCGCGAACGAATAGAATTTTAACGGCAGGTCCTCATGGCGGCATTTTTTATCGGGCTGGACTACGGCACCGGCGGCACGAAGGCGGCGCTGATTGACAGCCAGGGCGCGGTATTGGGCTACGCATTCGAGGAATATCCCATTCTCACGCCTCATCCTGGCTGGTCGGAGCACGAGCCGCAACGTTACTGGGACGCGGCCTGTCGCATGTTGCGCGCCGTGGTCGCGGATTCGAAGGCCGATCCCAAAGACATACGGGGCATCGCCGTTTCCTCCGCGTTGCCGTCCATGGTGATGGTGGACAAAGCGCACAACCCCGTGGGCAACGCCTACAACCTAATGGACCGTCGTGCGACCGCGCAGGTGCGGCGGGTGCGTGAAGCGGTCGGCGACGAGCGGGTGTTTGAACTGACAAAGAACCGGCTGGACGATCATCCGTCGATAATCAATCTGATGTGGGAAAGGGACAACCACCCGGAGCGGTACCGTCGCGTGTGGAAAGCGCTTACGATCGACGGTTTCATCACCTTGAATTTGACAGGGAAGGCCGTCTGCCACTATTCCGGCGCGGTATTTTATGGTGTGGCGTATGATCTTCTGGGCCGCTCGTTCAATCAGGACGTGCTCGATCGGGTCGGCATCGATCGCAGTCTGTTCCCCGAGCTGTTTCCCTGCACGGCCATTGTCGGCGAAATCACAGCCGCGGCAGGGGAGGCGACCGGGCTTGCGGCGGGGACTCCGGTTGCGGCCGGCCAGGTCGACTGCAACGCCGGCTGGAGCGGGGCCGGGGCGATCGATGACGGCGACATGCAGATGAACCTTGGGACCTGCGGCAATTTTGGGATCATCCATAGGGCGCCCGTGTTTCACGACAGCATGATCGCGATCAACTACACGACCGATACGCCGGAGCGCCCCGTGTATATCACGGTTCCCACCACCACGACCGGCGGACAACTCATCCGGTATCTTCGTGATAATTTCTATCCCGCCGAGAAAGCGGCTGAAAAAATCAACGGCGTCGACACATACGATCTTATCAACCGCGAAGCCGCCGCCGCGCCCCCAGGGGCTGATGGGCTGGTGATGCTGCCATTCCTGATGGGCGAGCGGGCGCCGATCTGGGATGTCCACGCGCGCGCGGTGATTTTCGGCCTGTCGCTTAACCACACGCGCGGGCATGTCGCCCGTGCCGCCATGGAATCGGTGGCCTACGCGCTCTATGACTCCTTCCGCATGATTCGCGGAACCGGGCAGAAGATTGCCGGTCCGATCGTGCTTAACGAAGGCGGCGCGAAAAGCGCGCTGTGGCGGCGGATCATTACCGATGTGTTCGATATGCCGACCGTGCTGGTGAAAAACCGTGCCGGCGCGCCATACGGCGATGCGATCCTGGCAGGGGTTGCCACCGGTGCGTTCGGGGATTTTTCGGTGGCGAAACAGTGGGTGGAATTGGTGGAGCCGATGGAGCCCGATGCGGCGGCGCACGCGCGTTATCGGGAATACTTCGCGCTGTACAAAAGCCTGTATGGCCATGTGAAGGATGATTACCGCGAGCTGGCCAGGCTTAGGGCTCTGTAAACAACAGGGAGTGCCGGATGGAACTGCTGAGGAAATTGAAAACAAGGGATGAACGCGGCGACCCGATCCGCGTGGGCATAGTCGGGTGCGGGCAGATGGGTTCCGGGCTTGCGCACGCGGTGTCGAACGTAAACGGGATGCGCGTGGCCGCCATTGCCGATATCAGCCCGCAGCGCGGCATCGATACGCTCTGTGAATTGGGCTGCAACCGCGGCGATATCGTGGTGACCGACGCCGAATCGGCGGCGCAGGACGCGCTGCGGCGGGGCAAACGCCTGGTCACCGCCGATCCCCTGCTGATGACGCGTCTTGAGGCGCTTGAAGCGAATGTCGAGGCGACCGGTGTTCCGGATATCGGCGCGCGCTTCGCCTGGGAATCCATTGAACGGCGCAAGCCGGTTATCATGCTCAATGTCGAAACCGATGTCACGGTCGGCGCCTATCTCAGCCACCTGGCGCGCGCCAAGGGGTCGTTATACACGGTCGCCTCGGGTGATGAACCCGGGGTGTGCGCGATGCTTTACGAGCAGGCGATGCTGATGGGGTTTGAAGTCGTCTGCCTTGGCAAGGGCAAGAACAACCCGATCGATTATGGCGCCACTCCCGAAAGCTGCGCGGAAGAGGCCGCCGCCAAGGAGATGAATCCCAAGATGCTTGCGGCATTCAAGGACGGCACCAAGACCATGGTTGAAATGGCGGCGGTGTCCAACGCCACCGGTCTGCTCCCGGACGTGCCCGGCATGCACGCCCCGAAGGCGGAGCTTGATGAACTGGTGAAGACCTTCATCCCGAAACGGGACGGCGGCATATTTTCGCGCCGGGGCTGTGTGGATTTCACCACCGGCGCGATCGCGCCGGGCGTGTTCGCGATTGTGCACTCGTCCGATGCGCGAGTCCGCAAGGACATGAAATTCATCACGCGCGCCGACGGGCCCTACTACCTGCATTTTCGCCCGTACCATCTGTGCGATATTGAGACCCCGCAATCGATCGTCGAGGCGGTCCTGATGAACGAAGTGACCGTGGCGGCGCAGACGATGCACGCGGAAGTCGTATGCGTGGCCAAGCGCGCGATTCGCGCGGGCGAGAAGGTCGCCGGAATTGGCAGTGCGGATATCTACGGGCGGATTTACACGTATGCCGAGGCGCGGGCGGCTTCGATGATACCAATCGGGATTGCGGCCGGCGGCACGGCCTTGGCCGATATCGCCCGGGGCCAGCCGATGGCCGGGTCGAATTTCAGCCCGGTGAGCGACACCTTCATCGCCCGGCTTCGCGCCGAGCAGGACGGGTGGCTCGCATGAAAGCGATTCTGATACGCGCGCCCGGCGATTATGGGCCGGTGGAGCTGGAGCGGCCCGCCTGTCCGGCGGGCGGCATGGTGGTGCGGGTGCTTGCCTGCGGGTTGTGCGGAGGCGACCTTCGCACGCTCCGAAGCGGGCATCACCGGGTTAAACTTCCGTTTGTGGTGGGACACGAGATCAGCGGCGTGGTGGTTGAAACCGGGCAGGCATACCGGGGACAATGGAAAGCGGGCGAAACACTCTCGATCGCACCGCTGGTGTATTGCGGCGTCTGCGGTTTTTGCGTCGAGGGCCGCTACGAACTGTGCGGCGGATACCGGGAAATCGCCCAGACATGGCCGGGCGGGTTCGCCGAATATGTCGCGGTGCCCGAAGAGGCCGTGCGGCTTGGAACGATACGCCGCATTCCAAACGGACTCGATCCGGTTGTCGCCACGGTGGCCGAACCGCTTTCATCCTGTTTGCACGCGCAGGAAAAGGGCGCCATTGGCCTCGGCGATACCGTCGCAATCCTCGGATCCGGGCCGGTCGGCTGCCTTCACGTCATGCTGGCCCGAGCCCGGGGAGCGTCGACGGTGATCGTGGCCGATGTCAGCGCGGAGCGGCTTGCGATGTGCGGACGGTTCGGGCCCGAGCACCTGGTGGATATTTCCAAAGTCAACCTGGTGGAGGAAGTGAAACGGCTGACTGGCGGCAGGGGCGTTGACGTGGTGATCACGGCCAACCCGGCGCCCGAGTCGCAGGTGCAGGCCCTGGAGATGGCGCGCAAGGGCGGGCGGATCCTGCTGTTCGGCGGCCTGCCGTCCGACGCATGCCGCCCGGGGCTCAACACCAACCTGATTCATTATAACGCCCTGCACGTGATGGGGACCACGATATTCGCGCCCCGGCACCACGGGATGGCGCTCGATCTGCTGAGAAGCAAAAGGCTTGACGGGGAGAAGTTGATCACGCACCGTTTTCCGCTCGATGCGTTCGTTGCCGGGGCGAAAGAGGCGCTGGAGGGACGGGCGTTGAAAACGGTGTTTACAAATTAGGAGAGCGCGCTGGTGAATGCATTCGAACTTGACAACATTGCGCAGATTGCCATCATCGTACCCGATCTTGACGCGGCCGTCAAAAATTACTGGGAACGGTTCAAGGTCGGGCCCTGGCATTTCTATACGTATGGCAAGCCGCTGGTGAAACGCATGACCCGCAACGGCAGTCCTTCGGAATATCGCATGCGTGTGGCGCTCGCGAACGTGGGCGCCATGCGAATTGAGCTGATCGAACCGCTCGAGGGCGACACGGTATATGCGGAATTCGTGAAAAAACACGGATACGGCGTCCACCATGTGGGCGTGCTGACCGACAACATGAACGCGTCTCTTGCCGCGGCGAATCGGGCGGACCTTCGCATGACCCAGGACGGCGCCGGGTTCGGGCCGGACGATGACGGGCATTATGCGTACCTCGACACCGAGGAGCTTATCGGCACCACCATCGAGCTTATCGAACGGCCGAAACGGCGCGCACCACCGGAAAAAGTGTTTCCGTGAATCCGATAGGAAGGAGCAGCGGCATGACAAAAGCGACATTTGGCGTCATTGTATCGACACGCGGGTTCTTTCCCGCCTCGTTGGCCAGGGAAGGGCGCAGGCAGGTCCTTGAGAAGCTGAAAAAACAGGGATATGAGGCCGTGTTGCTCCCCGAGAGCGCCACGCCGAACGGGGCGGTGGAAACATTGGCGGACGCCGAAAAGTGCGCGCGGCTGTTTCGCGAGAATGCGGACGGAATCGACGGCGTTGTGGTGGTGTTGCCGAATTTCGGCGATGAACTCGGGGTGGCCGAGACGCTCAGCCGCGCGAAGCTTGGCGTGCCGGTGCTGGTGCAGGCCTGTGACGACGTGATGGCGCGGATGGACATGGCGCACCGCCGCGATTCGTTTTGCGGCAAGCTTTCGGTCTGCAACAACCTTCGCCAGCGCGGCATTCCGTTCACCAACACCCGCCTTCATACCTGCGCCATCGACAGCCGGGAATTCACCGAGGACCTGGCCCGGTTCGCGGCAATCTGCCGCGTTGCGCGCGGCCTGTCGCGCGCCCGGCTGGGCATGATCGGCCAGCGGCCCGACCCGTTCAACACCGTGCGTTATTCCGAGAAACTGCTCGAACGCGCGGGTATCCATGTGTCGGCCGTCGACATGTCCGAGATTATTGCCGCCGCCGTTGCCATGCCGGACGGCGCCGCTGTAAACGCGAAGATAACCGAAATTACAAACTACGGCCCGATCGCGAAGGGAACGCCGCGGGCCGTTCTGGTGAAACAGGCGAAGTTGATTCTCACCGTGGAGCGCTGGCTGAACGAGAACCGCTGTGACGCCAGCGCGATTCAGTGCTGGTCGTCGATCCAGCAAAACTACGGCTGCGCCTCTTGTCTGGGGATGAGCATGATGGGGGAGCAGGGCAAACCGAGCGCCTGCGAAGTGGACGTGATGGGCGCGCTGAGCATGCTTGCGCTCCGGCTGGCCGGGGGCGGCGTTCCGGGGTACCTCGATTGGAACAACAATTTCGATGACGACCGCGACAGGTGCGTCTGCATCCACTGCTCCAACTACCCGAAGAGTTTCATCGGGAAAATCCGGGAAATCGGCTCGCTGGACATCCTGGGCGCGAGCCTGGGAAAGGAGAAGTGTTTTGGCGCCGTGAAAGGGGCGGTGAAAGCGGGGCCGATGACGTTCGCCAAGATATCCACCGACGATGAACACGGGCGGATACGGATGTATGTGGGCGAGGGCGAATTCACGAAGGATATCGTGGACACGGCGGGCGGGGTGGCCGTGTGCCGCGTGAAGGGCCTTCAGAAACTGCTGGACCACCTGTGCCGAAACGGTTTCGAGCACCACGTGGCCATGGTGCGCGGCAGAGTCGCCGGCGTGCTTGCCGAGGCCTGCGGCACGTATTTCGGCTGGGACGTGCATGTTCACGGGTAGAAAGGACCGTCCATGGAAGCGCTGAAGTTCTCCTATTTCCAGCTTACATTCGGACAGGAAGAGACCTACCTGCACCCGGAAAAGACCTACGCGCGGCTGAAGAAATTCGGGTATGACGCGATCGAGCTGTGTCCGCCCAAGGGACGCTACGGGCTGGGTGTGTCGATGGAGTCGTACGCAAAGACGCACCGGAAACTCACGACCGATTCCGGCCTGGCGGTGTCGTGCGTCAACGAATGCTGGGGCGAGATGTGGGACCCGTATTCGCCCGTGTACAAAACGCTGACCGAACCGAAGACCGCGGACCTGGCCGTGTCCGAGACGAAGAGCACCATCGATCTGGCGGCCGAACTCGGGGCCCCATTCGTAACGGTCGCGGTGGCCACGCACGATGCGATTACCGCCGGGAATGTCGCCGAGTGTTCGGCCGTCGCCGTCGACGCGCTTCGGCGGATGTGCGACTACGCGCGACCCAAGGGGATCCGGCTTGTGTTTGAGGCGACCAATCATCTTGAAATGGGCAAGTACGTGAACACGGCCGCGAACCATAAACGGTTGATTGAAAAGACGGAACGGGACAATATCGGCATCCAACTCGACTGGTTTCACGCCAATTTTGAAGAGCTGAATCCGGTTGAAGCGGTGATGGATGCTCAACCCCTTCTGTGGCACATGCATTTCCGGGACTCGAACTCGCTGACACCCGGATACGGGACCGTCGACTTCAAGGCGGTGATTCGGGCAATCAAGAGATGCGGGTACCGGGGATATTGCACGATTGAAAGCGCGCCCATGGTGCCGGATGCCGACACAGCCGCACGCGACGGGATCGAGTACCTGAGATTCATGGAACGTATTGCCGATTACCAACTCAACCCCGAGTATCCCAATGGCTATGCCGTCACCGGGAAAGCCGCCCGGGCGGCGCTTCGTCAGGCATGAAAAAGCCCCCTGCGCCAGGGTGAGCGCAGGGGGCGAAATGCGTCCTTCGATTATTTCGGGCGCGGACGATACGCTCCTTTTATGCGTTCGAGGCGCTCGCCGCCGCTAATGTAGATGTCGCCGCCGCTGAAGGCAATGTGTCCCTGTGAAGCGGTCTTTCCGACCACGTCGACTTGGGCGTTCCGCGGGTCGATGCGAACGAGAGCGCTCCCCAGAAACGTCCAGACCCAGCCATCGGGACCGACGCGGAAGTCGCCGGCGGGCGGGCTGGAGAGCGTTTTGCGGAAGACGAGGCGCCCGCTGGCGACATCGACGCCGTAGAGAACGGACTGGCCGCGCGATTCGGGATCGGCGGCAAGGCCGATGATGCGCGAGCCGCCGGCGTCGGCGATTCTGCCGAGGTTGTCGAATCCGGGCAGCGGATCGAAGTGGCGAACGATCGCGCCTGCCGTAGTGTCGAAAACAAACATCCGACCTTGCTCGAGCGCCGGCTTGTTGAGCAAGCGGTCGGTTGCGGGACGGGTGGCGATGACGACCAGCCGGCCCGTGTCGCTGGTTGTCAGGTCGGTGACGGCGGCGTTGCTCAGGTCCTCCCAGAAACCGCCGCCCTTTTCTTCCTTGGGATTCCACCAGGACAAGCCGCCGTGAGCGCCGTCACGCGCCCATTCGCCGCCGAAGTAGATCTTGCCGTCGGCGGCGCGGGTTGCCGAGCGCGCGTAGTGGGTTCCGGCGAACGCGCGCAACCGCAAGGCGAACCAGGGATTGTTTTGACGGCTGAAGGCATCGGGCGCCCGCTGGCCTGGCTCCAGCCATTTGTTGGCGGTCCAAGGCTTCGTGGGATCGTAAATGTAGAGCGGCGAGGAGGGATAGCCGGACATGTAGACCTTGCCGTCGTGAACGATGCGGGCATACTGGCTGAGACCGCTGAGCTTTCCGAGAAACTCGGTTTCTCCGGTGGCAGGGGTATAGACGAAGTAGCCGCCATGATAGCCGGAGGAGCCGCAGAAGATGCGTCCATCGTCCAGCTCGACAGCGTACTGGGTTCGGATGGGGTAGACGCTCACCTGGAATCGGGCGCGCTTCCAGCCACGATCTTCGGCCACAGCGGTGTCGGAAACCGCGGCGGCCTTTGCGCCGCGATACCAGATCTCGGCCGTGCCGTCGGGCAGAGGCATGGTGTTTTCGGTGAAGACCTCGATGAGGTCAGGCGGGAACTCGACCCGGGGCTTGCCATCCAGGGGCCCGTCCCAGGGCGGGTTGTCGTCCGTTCGCGGAATGAGCTTGCCGTTGAGCAGCCAGTAACGACCCTTCTCCTGACCGGCATCGATCAATCCCTCGGCCGTGACGCTCACTCCATGGCGATGCTGCCGCAGGCCTATTTTGCCGCCGTCGTTCTTCGCCGTCAGCAAGACCTCGCTTTGGCGCGTCTCGCGATTCAGCGCGATCAGGCGGCGCGGGTTATGCACGGTGTAGACGTAGGCGTGAGTGTCGTCGGCGGCGAGCCCCCAGCTCCAACAGGCCGGCGTGTACGCGGGGCCGAACGGGCCGAAATCCGTGACCTTGCCGGTTTCGGTGTCGATCTCGAATAAGCCGGCCTGCCAGCGCCCCGGGTAGGTGCTCGCGCCGTAGAGCTTGCCATTGGTTCCGATGATCAGTTGCCGGTGTTCGTAGCCCAACTGGGGCGCAATGACTCCGCGATCCTCGAAACTGCCGTCGGTCGGATCGTACACGAACAGGTTCATGCCTTTTCGCTCGGCCTGATACCACCACGGCGTGACGATGTAGAGCTTGCCGTCCGGGCCGATCTGAGTGGCGGCCATGTGAATCTGAAGGTTGTCGGGAATGGCGACCGTTTTGATGTCGCCCGTGCCGGTGTTGATGATCACGCCAGTCGTCGGCCCCGGGTAGGCGCGGAAATACCATTGCAGAAGATGCACATGGCCGCGCTTGCGGTCATACGCATACATCAGCGAGCCGCGCGTCGTGCTGCGCATCGGTTTTCCGACCTGTTCGGTGGGAAGTTGCGGCGCCGCCGCAAGGACCTTGCCCAGATCGGGCTGTTCCGCGACTTCCCATGACGCGGCCATCGTCGATCCGCACAAGGCCAGCGCAACCACTCCGCCGACAAACCCGATTCCATTCCTCATGATATCCGTTTCTCCCGAACAAGAACACCTGCAATCCGGGCTCAGTTTCCTTTTTTCACGACGATTTTTTCCGCGAAGGCCGGATGGGTCTTTATCGTTTCTGGCGCGTTGATTTTGCCCTGCCAGTTCCGGAGTTCGACGGAAGTCCGATCGAGGTTTGTCTCGCGGCCGATCATGATGTCGGCCACGCCGTTTTTGCCGCGCACCGCAAGGCTGCCGGTCCCCTCCGCTTTTTCCTCGAAGCGGAGAGTCGGCGCTTTCAGGCGGTCAATCAGGACGCTGCCGCTGCCGCTGAGCGAAACATCCACATCGGACTCGAGGCCGCTCAGATTAACCGTCTGGCCCCGGGTCACATACACCCGGAGTCTGCCCCAGTCCTGTGGTTGCCAGAGGCGGTAGGCAAGCCCGCGGTCGTCGAGCATAACCGGATCGGCCAAACGGCAGTCGCCGCTGAGGATCGGACGGTTGCGGAAGGCGAACTCGCCGGGGGCGTCGAAATTGTCGACGCTCAGGCGGCCGCCGTCTATGATGCTGTAGCGGTCTTCCGCCTTGCCTGTCAGGGCGTATCTTAATTTCATGCAACTACCCTGGTGCTGGCCGCCTCCCCGGTGGATGACGTCGACCCACCGTCGACGAAGCGGCAAATTCCAGAGGTCTTCGGCGCCTCCCTGGTAGAACCCGTAGGTGGTGCGAAAGTAGCCTTGGAACGTGACGTGTTTGAAATCGTGCCCGACCCACTGCCGATTGTACATGCAATGCCCGTTGTAGTCCCGGGCATAGGCGATCTTCGCCTTCCGCGGCTTGCCATCAAGCAGATATTCCGCCTTCGAGGTCACGACCGTGAAGGTCATTTCCTTCGCGCGGGCTGGCACGGGCCGGTCCAGACTGAACAGCGTGACGTGCAGAACGCCCTCGCCTTTACTCGTGCCGTAGCCATGCCAGAGCCCCTGGGTGCTGACCAGCCAATAGTGCAAGCTGGGACCGCCCCCGCCTTTGCGTTCGATGCCGGTGACCGTGTACGTTTCCCCTCCCGCGGCATAGACGTCGCCGACCTGGGGCATCCAGTCCCAGGCGTAGAACAGAGAGCCAGGGCCCTTTTCGACGATGCCTTTTTCCTTGTCATAAGCGGCATGCTTCGATGTCACGCCGTCCGGCGCCGGCATGCTCCGCACGGTTTCGCCGGCGCGCGGGATACGGTTGAACATACGGGCCTCGGCGCTCGATTTGATCTGGGGCTGCCCTTCTCTGGAATCCTTGTACCCGACCAACGCCCACCAGTCCGCACTGTTTCCAAGGCGAAAATAGAGGCCGTCCACATCGACCTGGATGGGTTCGGTAATGTCGGTCGAAACGCCGCCGGTCCAGTACTGGTTCGCGAACATGTACCAGGAATGCCGCGGATCGGTAATGGTGATCAGGCGCGCGCCGTAGGGGTCTTCCCGGTTGGCGACAATGTCCTTGTAGAGCGTATCGTCCACGCCGAATGCGACTTCGGTTTCGGTCGGATTCGCATCGCCCAGCTTCAGCCCTTTTATGATTTCGATCAGTTCCGTGCGATTCTGCGCATCCTTCCCCTGAAAGACGAGCGTGTTGCCGCCGCCATCCTGGTTCTTTACGGTAATGATGCTTGAGGCATGGATGACGCAGTTGTCAATTTTCAGGATCTGTTCGCCGGTAATGTCCTTGCCGTCATGCTTTCCGCCGCCCGCGAAATAGCCAAAATCCGGTCCCACGAAATTGGCGCCCTCGGGCAGCGTTATTCCCGTCTTTTCAATTTCCTTGCGCTGGCGCTGGGTGTCGCAGTTCTCAAGCGATACGGTGCGGGCGCAGGGTCCGCCCGCATAGTGATAGAGGGCATAGTTGAATCCTTCCTGGACCCGCGGCGGCGTGTAGATCGGGCCGACAATGTCGATGTCGCGGAGGACGCAGTCCTGGTCGCCTTGCGAAAGGTTGAGGAGCGCGCCCGATGGAATTGCAAAGGCCTGTCCCTGCGGCAAGCGGGAGCCGCCGCCGCCGATATCGATGGCGAAGGCGTCCTCGGCGCTGACCTTGATGACGGCGCGATTCTCAGGCGTGTCGCCGCGGAGAAGCAACGGCCGATGCCGCAAGTCGAGGTTCGCCTGCCAGCTCCCGCGGCTGACATACGTTTTGCCGCCCTGCAACAGGATCTCGGAGGGCCGTTCCGGATTTTCGAGGACCGCTTTGAAGACGCTGCGATTGTCGAAGAAAAACTCGCCGCTCGCGCCGGCCGTCGCCTTCGGGCTGTCACGGTTGCCTCCGTTATAAGCGAAATCGACCACAAGGGTTCTGTCGTCGACAACGTCGGTCACGGTGCTGTAGCGGCACCCGAGAATGCACGGGTAATAGTCGAAATTCGGCGGGTAGGCGGTCGGATTGCGGTGGATCCTGAAGGCGACAAACGTCTTCCCTTTAAACTCGCCGCTGAACGGGGCGCCGCCGGAACGGATGATCCGGCTTGTGCCGTCCGGAAGCGGCGTGACCGCAAGCGTTCCGTAGTAGGCGTGAAAGAACGGGTTGGCGCCGTATTCCTCGATCCGATTTTTCCCCTTTGATTCTCCGGCAAAACATGTGGAGAGCAGTCCCGAAAGAATAAGAATTGCCGCACGCCTATAGTTCACTGCTTTTCTCCTTTTATATTTTTCAAAGCCTGACACATTGCGGGGAATCTGTCGAGTTCAATGACTACGTAATCGGTCAGTTATCGGGGGTTGATTAGCGGCTGACCATTCCAAGGCGGACGCGTCGCCGCCGGAGGGAAAGATCGTCGGCTTCTTTGCCGACCACTTTCCCGAGCCACTGTTTGATGAGCGGGCTGTTTGTGTTGTCGTTATAGACCCAGCCCTCGTTCCCGGTATTGTACGGCGGGTCGATATAGATGCACTTGACCTGACCGGCGTAATAGGGAAGGAGCGCTTTAAGGGCGAGCAGGTTATCGCCCTGCACGATTAAATTTCCTGTACCCGGATCACCAACGGACAACTCGGGAACATCCTTCAACAAATGAAACGGCACTGTGTGGTGATGATTCACCACGGCCTGTTTTCCAATCCAATCTAGTGTGGGCATACGGATTAAAGCCTTTTGCCTTTTCGAGAATTACATGAACGGCACATCAAAGCGGCATTTGAAAGAGCGGACTTTCCTCCGAGCGCATGGGGTTTTATGTGATCGATTGTGAAATTTGACCAAGACAATGCTTCGTGGCATGTCGGACAACGTTTCCGGTCGTCTGAATGCCACAACAACCGCCTCTGCTCGATGGAGAATCCTCGTTGCGCATCCTTCTTTTCGAACAAGCCTCCTAAAACCTTCCTGAGAATCTCTGACCTTCTTTGTCGTGTGGCTCGGCTGTCTGTATCCCCCTGCACGGTCAGAAGATAATCAGCAAAGAGCCTCTGGTCTGAATTTGCCCCTTCAGCCTTGCGTTGCTGTTGACGTACCGAATCAACGCCGCTCGAAAGCCACACCATCAATTTTTGCGCCTGCTTGTTGCGTTTCGCGTCTGTCAGAATGCTCCCTTCCTGATCCATTTCCCAGATCAGGTAAAATAGAGAATAGAAATCGACCGAATTCGCGAATCGCGTTTTCCGCAGATCGGGAAACATTTTCTTCAGCAGATTCAATATCCGGGTTGTTTCCTGAAGGGCTCTCCGAAGGGCCCTCGGATCAACCGACTGGCCGCCAATGATCCCATCTAAAGCATTCTTTTTGTTAATCAAGCCCTTTTCGACAATCGATGCCATCAACTCACAAACCAATTCTACATGCTTCATGCGGCTGACTTGACCGGAAGAGAGTATGCGATTTTGTTCAAAATACTGCTTCTTCTTTTCGGCAAGTATTCCTGCTTGTCGCAGAAAAGGGCTGCTAAAAAACTTGGCATGCCGTCTTTCCGCACCAGTCAGCCTTTTCCCTGTTGAATTGATTCGTACAAACAGCGTAATGATGTCGGACAAATCGCCTCTGATTTCAACTGTTTGAAATTTGTAACCCATGAGGAGGTTTTCACGGCCGCGTTTTTGAATCTTCTTCCAATCCCACTCCTCAACGTCTTCGTCGTTTCCAAGCCGTTGCTTCACTGCAAAGCGGTTCCTTCGAAAATACCCGGCGCCTTGATACATCAGCACCGTCTCCAATCGCTGCTTCCCATCGATCACGTCGTAGCTCAATTTGCCGTTTTCCTCCTGCCGATAGAGAAAAACCGATGGAATCGGATATTTTTGAAGGATTGATTCTATGAGTTTCTGTCGATCACTCCCGGACCACACGGAATCACGCTGAAAGCCGGGCTCGAGATTCAATTGACCATTATTAAAAAGCAGAACGAATTCGTTAATCGTCTTGTCGCCATAGTCGAAGTCCAGTGAGTGCATGGCCATATCGTTCCCCACCCCTTTCCTCAACAAATTCTCGAACAATTAATGTGAGGATTCTAAGCGGACAGGCAATAGGGGACAAGCTAATTAACCCCATGGTCGTATGCGCGTTGCAGTCTCGGTCCATTCATTCCACAACGCGTTCATACGGGAGTATTCTTCCCGTAGAGGGCGCGCAACTCATCTTTGGTTTGCTCCAGCACGCGCAACTGGTCCTTGTCCATGTTGCGGCCGGCCCGGTTGATGTAAAAAACCAGCATCGACATGGCGGAACGAAACGGAGGGGCCTTGCGGTTGTCGCTGCTATCCGCCGAGCGCTTGAGGGAGCGCGCAATCCGCACAGGATCCGTCCAGGTGAAAACACCTTCTTCCAGCGCCAGCGCATGGCTTTCCCGTGTAACTCTTCCCGACCAGCGCTTGGCGGGGGCCGATTTCACTGCCGTTGTCATAAGGTCTCCTTTAGTGCAACCGTATGACCCCACACTGCCAGAAAAGAGGCGTCCGTCGAATCCCGCAAACCCTTCATTGCCGGCTGGAAAAATCCTTAGCCAGCCTGAACGGGCTTCCCGCTTTCACGCTTGTTCACTCAACAGGCCGCTCGGCAACCTGCCAAGCCAGCGGTTTTGGCTCGCGCTTATAAAGAACAATGCCGACGCGTTCGATATGTTCCCTCAAAGGGATGTGCTCAATGGTGGCCAGCGCCTTGACATCAAAACGGTAAGGCAGCGGCAAATCGTCCAACTCGCGCGCAATCGCTTCGGCCTGCAAGGGATCATCCGTTCCCTCCAGGGCTAAATCCACATCCGAGGAGGCCGCGGCCGTTCCCTTGGCACGGGAACCGAAAAGGATCGCCTTGCTGATAGCGGAGTGCTTTCCGAGCACTCCGCGAATCAGGGCAACCTCTTGTTCCGTTAATCCAATGCCGGCCATCAGCCCACCATTCTTTTTTCAAACCAGCCATGCAATTCCACGATCACAGGCAAGTACCGATCCCGTACGGCCAGCACCACTTTTTCAAATGTCGGGCGGTCATACGTATGCGAAAGAAGATTGCGGTGATCGAGCATATCGATCCAAACCTGGCCATCGGACAACAACCGCGCGGCGAATGCCTCTTTGATGACATTGCGGGGAGTCAGCGGTTGAACAACAACGCCCCCGTGTTCCAGGTAGTCCTTCATCGTTTTCCAGGCCAATTCCAACGCCATTTCGAACCGCTGGATCGTGCCTTCTTTTTCCAAATCGGACAACGCCTCAAGTGGCCGTTCAAAGGGCTCCTTGAGAAGGATCACGGCACGGTCGAAATTTTGAAACCGCTGCTTCCATCGGATGTCCTGCGTCATACGCGCTCCTGCTCTTTATGCAATCCTCCCCGGATCAGCACTCGGAGTCAAGGTGAAACCAAATAAGGCACCGCCGGAAATCTTGAAACGAATTATCTCACCAAAATCGTTTGCCTGTTATATAGTGGCAGCCCAACTCAGGAGCGTCCATGAATCCTGTTCCACGCCTGCTCTGCTTTCTCGTCGCCGCTTCCGCGTCGTTCGCCGGCGAAAATGACTGGTTTGTTCCCCTCGGCCTCCCCCCCGTCGCCTCCCCCAAACGCATCTCCGGCGGCGAAAGCTTCCCCCCCCTCCCCCTGCCCGCCACCCCCTTGCGCCGCTCCGAACGCAAACGCGAACCCGCCCCGCCCAAACTCGCCGGCAAGGTCATCTGGGGCGAAAGCGCCACCTACACCTATGCCAACGGCCTCTCCGCCCCGGTGGCCGACTGGAACCTCTGCCCCGCCGACCTCCAGCAACTGCTCCGCAAGGCCGGCGGCACCCTCGCCCAGCCCTACACCCTCGACACCGTCTCGCTCGCCTCCTTCGATCCCAATCCCGTGGCCATGCCGCTGCTCTTCTTCAGCGGCTCGCGCACCCTGCGCCTGCCCGACGACCAGCTCGCCAAGCTGCGCGAATTCGTCATGCGCGGCGGGGCCATCCTCTGCGACTCCGTGGCCGGCTCCCCTTACTTCACCGATTCCGTCCGCTCCGTCATGCGGAAAATCTTCCCCGACTCCCCCTTCCGCCTCCTCCCGCCCGATCACCCCGTCTACCAAATCGTCTATCCCATCAAGAAGGTCGCGTTCCCGAAAAACCGCTCCTCGCGGGAACCCCGCCTCGAGGCCATCTACATCGGCAGCCGCGCCGCCGTCATCCTTTCGCCTTTCGGCCTCGGCACCGGCTGGGACGACCACGACGTGCCCCTGCTCCAGCAGGCCGTCTTCTACGATGTCAAATCCGCCTCCCAGATCGGCGTTAATCTGATCGCCTACATCATCGGCTACGCCGAGGCCGGCCGCGAGGAGGGCAAGCCCGAACTCTTCGGCGCCCGCGACCAGCGCGATCCGACCGACGAATTCGTCTTCGCCCAGATCCGCCACGAGGGCGCCTGGAACGCCCACCCCGGCGCCGCCGCCGCCCTCCTGCGCCGCCTGCGCTCGGGCACCGCCCTGCGCGCCAGTCTCAAACGCGCCCCCGTGGACCCGGGCAAGGACGACCTGTCCGGCACGCCGTTCCTCTTTCTGTCGGGGCTCGACGAGTTCCGGTTCGGCGACGAGGCCGCCGCCGCCCTGCGCCGTTTCCTCGCCGGCTCGGGCACCCTCGTCATCAACAACGCGCTGGGCCTCAAAACCTTCGATGCCGCCGTGCGCCGGGAAATGAAACGCCTCCTGCCCGAGGCCGCCTTCGAAACCCTCCCGCCCGACCACCCCGTCTACCGCGCCGCCTTCACCGTGGACACCTCGGGCTTTTCCCCCGAGGCGGCCGCCGTGTCGAAATCGTCTGTTCCCATTTTGGAAGGAATCGCCGTCGGCGGCGAGCTTCGCGTGATCTACAGCCCCATCGATCTCGAAGCCGGCTGGCTGGGCTGCCCCTATCCCGCCGCCAAGACCTACGAAGCCGCCGTCGCCATGCCGATGGGCGTGAACCTCGTCCTCTACGCCATGACCCACTAGGAACCCCAACGCCATGACCCCCGAAAGCCCCGAATCCGTTCCCGCCCAGCAGGCCGCCGTCGCCCGCCTCAAGGAGGCCCGCGACACGCTCCTGCACGAAATCGAAAAAATCATCGTCGGCCAGAAGGAGGTGCTCGACCAGATGCTCGTGGCCCTCTTCGCCCGCGGCCACTGCCTGCTCGTGGGCGTGCCCGGCCTGGCCAAGACCCTCATGGTCCGCACTCTCGCCGACGCGCTCGAGCTGCGGATGAAGCGCATCCAGTTCACGCCCGACCTCATGCCCGCCGACATCACGGGCACGGATATCCTGGAGGAGGACCACGAAACCCGCCTGCGCCGCTTCCGCTTCCACAAGGGGCCCCTGTTCACCAACCTCCTGCTGGCCGATGAAATCAACCGCACCCCGCCCAAAACCCAGGCCGCCTTGCTGGAGGCCATGCAGGAACGGCGCGTCACCGCCGCCGGCTCCACCTATGAACTGCCCGAACCCTTCATGGTGCTGGCCACGCAGAACCCCATCGAGCAGGAGGGCACCTACCCCCTGCCCGAAGCCCAGCTCGATCGCTTCATGTTCAGCATCCATGTCGATTACCCCGGCGCGGAGGAGGAAAAACGGATCCTGCTCGACACCACCCGCGACCTCGTGCGCCAGGTCACCCGCGTGCTCGACGCCGCCGCCATTCTCGACGTCCAGCGCCTCGTGCGGCAAGTCCCCGTGAGCGACCACGTGGCCGCCTACGCCGCCTCGCTCGTGCGCGCCACACGGCCCGGCACAAAGGAGGCGCCGGATTTCGTCAGCCGCTGGATCCGCTGGGGCGCGGGCCCGCGCGCGGGCCAGTTCCTCCTGCTCGCGGCCAAGGCCCATGTGCTGCTCGACGGCCGCTTCAGCGTCTCCTGCAGGGATATCGCCCTTTACGCCTCACCCGTCCTGCGCCACCGCCTCTTCTGCAACTTCGCGGCCGCCAGCGAAGGCGTGGGGCCCGATACCATCATCCGCCGCCTGGTGGAGTCGGTGCCGGAGCCCTCCTACACGTGAACCCCGGTCCCTCCCAGCGCCTCTCCGCGGAAATGGCCGAACGGCTCCGCCACTTCACCCTCTCGGTCCGCCGCCCGGTCCAGGGGCCCCGCCAGGGCCTCCACCGCTCCCCCGCCTACGGGGCCTCGGTGGAGTTCGCCGAATACCGCGAATATGCGCCCGGCGATCCGCCCGGCATGATCGACTGGGCCGTCTACGCCCGCAGCGACCGCTACATGGTCCGCCGCTACCTGGAGGAGACCAACCTGCGCGCCTGGGTCCTGCTCGACACCTCCGAGAGCCTCGCTTTCCGCCAGGCCGGCCGGCTTTCCAAGCTCGACTACGCCGCCACACTCGCCGCCGGCCTGCTCCTGGTGCTTGTCAACCAGGGCGACTCCGCCGGACTCGCCACCTTCGACACCGACCTTCGCCTCGTCCTTCCCGGCACCTCCTCGCACGAGGGCCTCTCGCGTCACCTGCGCGCGCTGGACGAGGTCAAGGCCGCCGGACAGGGCAACATTGAACGCGCGCTTCACGCGCTGGCCGACCGGCTCGACACGCGCCATCTTGTGATCGTGATCTCCGACTTCCTCGAGCCGCCCGAAAAAATCCTGCGCGGCCTGTGGCGCCTGCACCACGAGCGCCACGCCGTGCTGGCGCTCCATGTGCTGGACGGCGGGGAGCTGACCCTGGGGGCCGAGGGCGCGGCGGAGTTGCGGGAGCTTGAAACGGGCGCCCGCATGAGCCTGGAGGCCGACACCCTGCGCACCGCCTACGCGCAGGAGGTTCAGCGGTATCTCGAGGAGCTGCGTCTCGGCTGCGCCGCCTGCCTGACGGAATATCACCTGGTGGATACCCGCCTTCCCGTGGAGGAGCATATCCTGAAGCTCTCATGACCTTCCTCTTCTCCCATCCCCTTTTTCTCAGCCTGCTGCCCCTCGCGCTGGCGCCCGTGCTGTTCCACCTGTTCTTCCGCATTCGCCGGAAGGCCGTGGCCTTCTCCACCTTCATGTTCTTCCACCGCCTCTCCCCGCGCCTCAACGCCCGGCGCAAAGTGCGCGACTGGCTCATCCTGCTCCTGCGCGTTCTCGCCCTGGCTTTTCTCCTGCTCGCCCTCTCCGGCCCGCTCATCACCGCCGCCGGCCGCGGCGGCCGCACCGCCGCCGTGTTCGTGCTCGATAACTCCGCCTCCCTGTCCCGCCGCGCCGCCTCCGGCGGGACGCTCCTCGACGCCGCCAAGGCCGCCGCCGCAACCGCGCTCGGCACATTGCAAGCCGGCGACTCCGCCGCCCTGCTTCTCACGGTTCGCGATCCGGCCGCACCCGCCGCGGGCGGGCTGAACCGGGACCGCGACGCCCTGCGCGCGGCCCTGAAAGCCGTGCCCCCCACCGAGGCGGCCGGGCAGCCGGCGGATGCCCTGGCCCGCGCTCTCGCGCTGCTGGCCAACGCGGGAGCCGCACGCCGCGAAATCCATGTCTTCACCGACCTTCAGGAAAACGAATGGGCCCGGCCCGCCTCAGCCGTGGCCGCCCCCCCGGGCCTCTCCCTGCGCTTCCACCGCCTCGTGCCGGCCGACCCGCCGCCCAACGCCACGCTGCTCGCCCTGTCGCTGCCCCCCGCGCGGCGGCTCGCCTCGCGCCGCCTGCCGCTCTCGGTGCGGGTCCGGGCGGGCGCGCAAGCTGTTCCCGTTTTAATTAACTGGCGGGAGGAAGGCGGCGCGCCCGGCGCGCTCGAGGCGCGGCTGGCCGCAAACGAGGAAAAAGCGGTCGTGCTTCCGCTCGCCCCGCGGGAGCCCGGTTTGCACATCGTGCCGGTCTGGCTCGAGGGCGACGGCTTCGAGGCCGACAACCGCGCCGTGATCGCTTTCGATGTGGAGGCCCGCCAGAGCGTGCTCTTCCTCGGAGCCCGGGCCGAGTTCGGGTTCCTGCCCGCCGCGCTGGCCCCCGGCGGCGACGCCGCGCTGTCGGGCCTGGCGCCCGTCTTTGCCGAACCGGCCGGCTTCGCGGAAGCGCTCGCGCTCAAGCCGCTTCTCGCGGTTGTATCCTGGAGCCGGCTCAAGGACACCGCACCCCTGGCCGATTCCCTGCGAAGCTATGTTTCCGGCGGCGGCCGCCTGCTCGCGCTGCCCGATCCGGCCGCCCCGGATGCCCCCCTGCCCGGCCTTCCCTGGCTGGGCGCCACGGCGGGCGCCCCGGAAAAGCCCGCCCAGCCCGTTCCCCTTATGGTGCTCGATGAGAAACAACCCCTGTTCGATTCGCTGCGGGACCCCGAGGGCCACCCCCGGCTGAGACAGGTCCGGGTCAACCGCTTCCACCCGCTGACCGCCGGGGAGGATGCGACCGCCCTTCTCGGACTCGAAGACGGACGCGCCCTGCTCACGCGGCGCGAGGAAGGCAAAGGGGGCGTCTATGTGTGCGGCCTCGCGCTGGAGGGAACGTGGAGCAGTCTGCCGCTCAAACCCGCTTTCCTGCCCTTGATTCAGAACCTGGCGCTGGGCGACCGGCCGGATTCCGGATCGTCGCCCGCGTTGCTGGCGGGTCAGTCTATCCCGGCGGCCCCCCCGGGAGCGGTGCGGCTGTTGTCGGACACCGCGCCGCCCATCGAATGGCGAGGCGAGGCGGCCGACCTTCCGGTTCCCTCCCGCGCCGGGCTGTGGACGCTCGAGTCCGGAACCAATCGTCTCCGCCTGGCCGTCTCCGTGGATCCCGGGGAAGGCCAGTTCAGGGAATTACAGGCGGCGCCTGTCCCTGCCGCCCTCGGCCTGCCCCACACCGTCGAGCCTCTCCGTCACGGCCAGGACCTCGCCGCGCGCCTTCAGCGCGACCGGAAGGGCCTGAGTCTTTTCCATCCCTTCCTGATCGCCTGCCTGCTCGCCCTGCTGGCGGAAAGTCTGCTGGCCAACCCCCGGATCAAGGAATCCTGACATGCTGGCATGGCCCTCCAGTCTTCACCCGGTCGCTTTCGCCGCGCTCGCCCTGGCGGCCGCCGCCGCCGGCGTGCTGCTGTGGCGCCGGCTGCGGGGCCGCTTCTCGGCGCCGCAGGCGGCCGCCCTGTTTGTTCCCAAAATTATTGTGATCGCCCTCGTGGTCCTGGCCCTGGCCGAACCGGCCTGGCGAACCGAACGGCCGCTTGAAGGCCATACCCGTTTCGTGGTGGCGATGGATACCTCCGCCTCCATGGGGGTGCCCGAAGGCGGCGACTCCCGACTCGCGCGGGCCGTGCGCATTGCCGGAAAACTGAAGAGCGCGCTCCCCGCCTCCTGCCAGGTTGAACTGCTGACCTTCGATACCGCCCTGCGGCCGTTGCCCGCCCCGCTTGTCGCCCGCCCCGGTGCGGGCACCGATCTGGCCGGCTGCCTGCGCACCCTCGCGGCGCGGGCCGATCCGCCAACCGCCATCGTGCTGCTGACGGACGGGGGCGATGAGTCGCCCGATCCGCCGCCGGTCCCATCCGCCCCCCTCTTCATCGGAGCCCTGGGAACCGGGGAGACCGAATGGCCGGATGTCGCTATCGAAGCCGTGGAAGTTCCGTCGGAGGTGGAGTCGGGCGGTTCCTTCGATCTCACGGTGGATGTGACCGTGCGGGGGGCGGCAAAAGCCCCCTTTGCGGGATCCCTGGCCAAGTTGCCCATCACGGTTATTGTGGAAACCGCCTCCGGCCGGCGGAAAGCCGGTGAAAAAACGGTCAATCTTTCCCGCGGTCGCGTGCGTGCGAGCTTCAAACTCCAGGCTCCGGAACAGGGTCCCATGAAACTTGAGGCGGCCCTGCCCGCTTTCCGGGGCGAACTCTCGGCTCTCAACAACCGGCGGCCGCTGACGGTGCGGGTCCGCCGCCGCTCGCTGCATGTGCTCTATTTCACGCGGGAGCTGGGAGCCGATTTCAAGCTCCTGCGCCAGGAGCTCGGGCGCGACCCCGGCGTGACGCTCACCGCCCTTTTCCGCACCCTCGGCGAACGCTTCACGCTCCAGGGCGAGCGGCTGGCCGGGGACGAGGAACTTGAAGGGGGCTTCCCCGACCAGGCCAAAACCCTCGCCCTCTATGACTGCATCATCCTGGGCGCGTTTCCGGCGGCGGACTGGTCCGCCGCAAGCCTGGCGGCCCTGACGAACTACGTGGAACAGGGCGGCTCCGTGTTGTTTCTAGGAGGGGAACAAGCCTTCGGGGCCGGCGGCTACGCCGGCACCCCGCTCGAGCCGCTGTTTCCCTGGCAGATCAGGAGCGGCGAGCCGCCCCTGCTGGCCGGGCGTTTCCCGGTCGCCATCCCCCGCGAAGCGGCCGCGCACCCGGTGGCCGCCGGACTGGAGGCCCTCTTCGCCCGCGAACGCGATGTCAGCGTGGAGAGCCTGAACCAGCCCGGCCCGCGGCGCCCGGCCGCCGAAACCATTCTCGAGGCCCAGGCCGGCGGCGCGCCGGCCAGTCTGCTGGCGGTGCAGTCGTTCGGAAAAGGCAGAGCCGGCGCGCTCGCCTCGAACACGCTGTGGAAATGGGCGCGGCGCTCGGAGCCGCTGGGCGAGGCCTACGGCCTGCTGCTGCGCCAGTGGGTCCGGTGGGCGGCCGGGGAGTCCGACGGCGGCCGCCTGATCGCCGTGCGATGGGACCGCAACCGCTACCGACCCGGCGAGGAGGCCTCGGCCGCCGTCACGCTGGCCGGGCGGGAGACCGAGGGGGCCGAGGTGACGGCCGCCGTGACGGGACCCGGCGGAAAAACGGCGCGGCTTCCCCTGGAGGCCCAGGCGGGCCTGAAAGACGCCTACCGCCTGCGTGTGCCGTTTTCGGAACGGGGCGACTACACGGTCACGCTGACCGCCGCACGGCAGGGCATGACGCTGGAAACGGTCGAAAAGAGCTGGGCCGTGGCCCCGTTTCTGCCCGAGGGCGCGCGGCTGCTTCCGGATGAAGCCTGGCTGGCCGGATTGGCGGAAAAAAGCGGCGGCTTTTATGCGCCGGAAGAAAAAGCGGATACCCTGATCGCCCGGGTACGCGCCGCCGCGCTTTCGCGCTCGGTCGCCGTGGAAATCCCGATCGCGCAAAGCGGGCCCTGGCCGGCGCTCCTCGTTTTCGGCGCGCTGCTGGCGGAATGGATTTTGCGCAGGAGACATAACTTGACATGCCTGCTCCTGCTGTTGTCGACAAGCTTCGCGCTGGCGGCACGCCCCGGTTCCGTCTCCTTCTCGGACGGCTCGCTGATTGAGGGCGAGCTGTCCCTCACGCCGGGTTACGAATTGACCCTGCACGACGGGAAAAAGCCGCATGTCGTCCCGCTGGAATCGGTGCAGGAAATCCGCTTCACTCCCGAAAATGAGGCCCTGGAACAAAACTGGCGCTTCCCCGTTGCCGGCCAGGCCAAAAAGGAGCGCTGGGGCGAACCCTTCCCGGTCCGCCATCTGTCGGCCTCCCTCATCCTGCGCGAGGGCCCCGGCTGGGAGGGGCACCTGCACACCCTGCCGCTCTATGTCACCGCCACGGGCGTGACCCAAAAGCTCGTGATCCTGGCCAAGCAGCGCGGCAAGCCCGGCGAAACGCTGGAGGCCCTCGTCTACCCCGTCTGCATCCGCTTCACCGATGGCGGCCTGATCCCAAACCGTTTGGCGCGCCTGACCCTGAAGCCTCAGGCCGAACCCGGCATGGCTCTCTGCGCCATCACCGAGAGCTCGCTCGTGCGGCTGCCGGCGCGGGCCCGGACGGAGCCCGGGTCGTTCCGGATCGACTCGCCGCTGGGCAAGCCGCTCTTCGTGGCGTTACAAAAAGGGGACAACCTCACGGCGGCCTGGAAGAGCGAGGCGGAGCCCGCGGTTGTGATGGCCGTGACGCAGGCGGTCGCCGAGGCGCGCGACTTTTTCGACCAGCGCCGGGTGCTGGGGGTCCGCCGCGCGCCCGGCGCGGAGGAGGCCTATGCGCTCGTGGACCTGGTCCGCCGCGGCCGCACCACCCTGGAGGCGGAGAAGTCGCAACCCTGGCGCCTGGAAATATGGCGTTTCAAAATGGATCCCGAATCGCATAAAATCATGCTCGCCGCCCGCAACTGGTTTTTCCGGGGCATCACGGAACCCGGCAAGCCGCGCGCGCCCGTGAGGATTGATGAAACGCTCGCGTGGACGGTGGAAGAGCTGGAACCCCGGAAGGCCCCGTGACAACACTGCTTTTCATTCTTCTGTTCTCGGCCGGCATGGTCGGCATTGGCGCGTACGCGGCCCGGCGCTCGCGGACCTACGACCATTTCGTCATCGCCGGCCGCTCGCACGGCGTCTTTTCCGTCACCCTCTCCATCCTCGCCACCGCCATCGGCGCTTCCGCCACGGTCGGCCTCATGGACCAGGCCGCCGCCAAGGGTTTTCCCTTTTTCTGGTTTCTCGGCGCCGCCGCCATCGGCCTTCTCGTGCAGGGACTCACCGTGGCCGGCGCGATCCGCGAAACCGGCTGCCGCACCTTTTCGGAAGTCGTCGAACGCCAGTTCGGCCCCCGCGTGCACCGGGTCATCTCCGTTCTGATCGTGCTGGGCTGGACCGCCATCGTGGCGGCGCAGTTCAAGGCCGCCGGCAGTCTCGCCGAAGGGATGTCAGGCAACCGCATCGGCTTCGAGACCGGGGTCATCCTGGCCGCCGCCCTGATCGTCTTCTACACCCTGCCGGGCGGCCAGCATGCCGTTATCCTGACGGACGCGGTACAGTTCACAATGGTGGCGTCGGGCATCGTGGGGCTGCTGGTCTTTCTGCTTCTGCATGCGCCCGGGGCCATGGCCCAGGTCCGTTTGCCGCTGTTTAACGAGCAGTTCAAGGCGCGTGAATTTTTCTATCATCTCCTGATCGTCGGGGGAATTTATGTCATCAGCCCCAACCTCTTCAGCCGGGCATTTGCCGCGCGCGATCCCGCCACGGCCCGCTGCGGGGCCTTGGCGGCCGCGCCGATCCTCGCGCTGACCGGAGTCGTCGTCGCCTTCATCGGCGTCTACGCCGCCGCTTCGGGCGCGGTGGCCCCCGGCCAGCCCGTCTTCGCCACGCTCGCGGCCGCCGCCGGCCAACCCGGCTCGATTCTCCTCGGCCTCGCCATCCTGGCGGCCATCATCTCCTCGGCGGACACCACGCTTCTCGTCACCGCCTCGATCGCCCAGCAGGATCTGCTGCGCCGCGAAAGCGTGACCGGCGTGCGCGCGTGGGTGGCCGGAATCGCGCTTGCCGCCGTGCTGCTGGTGCTGGCCGCCCCGGGCGCCACGCTCTACACGCTGCTCTTCGCGGCCTACAATGTCTTCGCGCCCGCCGTGGTGCCCCTCGTCTTCGCCGCCTTTTACGCCCCCCGCCGCCTGGAGCCCGCCTTTGTCTGGACCGGGCTCGCCATCGGCATGGGGGCCGGCCTATACGGGTATGCCGGCTCGTTGCTGCGCGTGATCGACATTGAAAAAGCCGGCTGGGGCGCGGCCTCAGCCGACTTCATGTCGCGCACGGAACAGGGGGTGCTGATTGCGGGATTTTGCGCGGTTAGCGCTGTGGCCGCCGTGGCCGCATGGCGCGCCAGGCGCTACGGGCGATTGGTTGACACACCTAGCCCGGCGCGGGTGGAAAAGGGATCGCCGGACAGGCCGGCTTGAGGCAACCCGGTCGAGCTGCCCATGCCGACACCGCCGGTAATATTGGTCGATCCGGCTTCAACCGCCGCGCCGCCCCCGATGCTCCCCGAAATAGTGCCGGCCCCGGGACCCGTCGCCGCAGCGCCGCCAACGTTTCCAGAAATGGTACTTGATCCGGGCTTGATGGTGCTCGATCCGGGCTTGATGGTGCTCGATCCGCTCTGCGCCAGGCCAGCCGCCGCCACCAGACAAATTGAAATTACCGTTGCGCCTGTCATCGTCTTCATAATCGTTTCTCCGGTGTTGAGTTTCTTCCCCCAACAGTAGGGCAACGGAAGAAACGCGGCCATCGGGAAAAACAGGCAAAACAACCCGCCATATTCCCGAAGCGTTTAGCGCCTGTCGGAGTTTGTCTTCGCCCTCCATTGCTTCGCGCCAGTACAAAGTCCGACAGGCTGCTAGCCCGCCCGGCGGACTTTGGGATCTTTTCGCAGGCGAACGTTCTTGGGGGTCACTTCCACCAGCTCGTCCTCGTTGATGTAGGCGATGCAATCTTCCAGGCTCATCTGGAACGGGGGCGTGAGAATGATGTTCTCGTCCGACCCGGCCGCCCGCATGTTGGTCAGCTGCTTGCCCTTGGCCGGATTGACGGTCAGATCCTCCGACCGGCAATGCTCGCCCACAATCTGGCCCTTTTGAACCCGGACGCCGGGTCCCATGAACATCTTGCCGCGCTTCTGCAGGTTGAAGAGCGCGTACGAAACGGTGGAACAGGTCTCCATGGAGATCAGCACGCCGTTCCGGCGCTTGCGCATCTCGCCGGCATAGGGGCCGTATTCCAGGAAAATGTAGGTCAGCACCCCCATGCCCTTGGTGTCCGACATGAACTCGGACTTGAACCCAAGAAGGCCGCGCGTGGGGATCTTGAACTTGAGCCGGACCATGCCGTTCCCTTTTTCCATCTCCAGCATGATGCCCTTGCGCACCCCGAGCTTTTCGATCACGGTGCCCATGTAAGGCTCGGCCACATCGATGGTCAGCTCCTCGTAGGGCTCGAGCGTCCGGCCGGCCTCGTCTTTGTGGAAAATCACAATGGGGCAGCTGACCTGGAACTCGTAGCCCTCCCGGCGCATCTTCTCGATCAGGATGGACAGATGCAACTCGCCGCGACCGGAAACCTTGTACCCGGTTCCGTCACACAGCTGCTCGACCTGCAGCGCCACATCGATCAGGGCTTCCCGCTTCAGCCGCTCGGCCACATGGATCGAGGTGGTGAAGACGCCCTCGGTGCCGGCGAAGGGCGAATTGTTGGGGATGAAATTCATGGAAAGCGTGGGCGGATCGACCGGAACGGCCGCCGCCGGCCGCGGGAATTCGGGATCGGTATAGGTGTCGCCAATATTCACCGTGTCCAGCCCGGCGACGGCGACGACCTCGCCCAGCCCGGCCTGGTCGGTCTCGACCTTCTGGTTGCAGTTGAAGCGGTAAAGCTTGGTGATGCGCGTGGGGACCAGCATGCCGGCCATATTGGCCACCACCACGGGCATGCCGACCTTGATGGAGCCCGAGGTGATCTTGCCGATGCCCAGCCGTCCCATGAACGTGGAGTGGTCGATCGAGCTGACCTGCAGCTGCAGGGGCGCTTCGGGATCGCCGCCCGGCATGGGGATGTACTTGACGATCGCCTCGAGGATGGGCCGCATGTCCGGGCCCGGCTTGTGCGGATCAATCGACGCATACCCGCCGGTCGCGGACGCATAAATCGTGTGGAAGTCGAGCGCGGCGCTGGAGGCGTTCAGCTTGACGAACAGGTCGAACACGTGGTTGACCACCCAGTCGATCCGGGCCGCCGGCTTGTCGATCTTGTTCACGACCACGATCACGGGGATGTTGCGGGCCAGCACCTTCTTCAGCACGAAGAAGGTCTGGGGCATGGGGCCCTCCTGGGCGTCGACCAGCAACAGCGCGCCGTCGGCCATCTGCAACACGCGCTCGACCTGACCGCCGAAATCGGCATGGCCGGGGGTGTCGATGATGTTGATCGTGTGCTCGCCGAACTGGAAAGAGCCGTTCTTGGAGGCGATTGTGATGCCCCGCTCGCGCTCGAGATCCATGGAATCCATCAGCCGCTCGGCGACCGCCTGGTTGTCACGGAACATGCCGCTCTGTTTGAACAGCTTGTCCACGAGGGTGGTCTTGCCGTGGTCGACGTGCGCCACGATGGCGACATTGCGAATAAGATCAGGTCGGTGCATAGGTTCTTTCGGGGGGAGCGCTGGCGGAAGCTGACGTTTTAGCTCACCAGCAATCCCGTATATTACCCGGCCGGGCGGCAACTGTCAATTTCTAAGGGAACCCGGGCTAAGGGAAATCGAACAGCCTTCCCCGCGGAATTCCTGATGGGTGCGGGCGGGCGGCCATGGCATACTTCCACGGGTTGGCCTTAAACTTGGAGATCAAATGACCAAGGATCCTGCAGACGAGTTCGAAAACCACAAGCGGCAGGAATCGTCGGATGCCGGCCCCGGCGGCAGCGCCCTGCCGGCCGGTCTGAACACGCCTTACAAGAACACGATCCCGCCCGACGCCCAGCCCCCCTATCCCGGCAACCTGGCGCTGGAGCAGCGCATCGCCAGCATGGTCCGCTGGAACGCCATGGCCATGGTCGTGCGGGCCAACCGCCTGGAGGAGGGGATCGGCGGCCACATCTCCACCTTCGCCGCCCAGGCCACCCTTTACGAGGTCGGCTTCCACCACTTCTTCCGCGCCGCCACTCCCGACCGGGACGGCGATCACGTCTACTTCCAGGGCCATGCGGCCCCGGGCAACTACGCCCGCGCTTTCCTGGAAGGGCGACTCACGGTGGAGGAGTTGAAAAACTTCCGGCACGAATGCCACCCGGGGCCGGGATTGCCCTCCTATCCCCACCCCTGGCTGAAGCCTGATTTTTGGCAGTTCCCAACCGTTTCCATGGGACTGGGCCCCATCCTCGCCATCTATGACGCCCGCTTCTCGCACTACCTGGCCGACCGGGGCCTGAAACCCGCCGCCGGCCACAAGGTCTGGTGTTTCCTCGGCGACGGGGAAACCGACGAGCCCGAGGCCCTGGGTTCCATCAGCCTCGCCGGCCGCGAAAAACTGGACAACCTGATCTTCGTGGTCAACTGCAACCTCCAGCGGCTGGATGGGCCGGTGCGCGGCAACGGGAACATCGTGCAGGAGCTGGAGTCCGACTTCCGCGGCGCCGGCTGGAACGTGATCAAGGTCATCTGGGGCGGGAACATGGACCCGCTCCTCGCGCGGGACACCGACGGACTCCTGGTCAAGACCCTCGGCGAAATCGTGGACGGCGAACACCAGAATTTCACGGTCCGCGGCGGCGCCTACATGCGCGAACATCTTTTCGGCCGCGACCCGCGCCTGCTGAAATTGGTGGAACAGCTGACGGACGAGGAGCTGGGCAGCCTGCGGCTGGGCGGCCACGATCCGGAAAAAGTCTTCGCCGCCTACACGGCCGCCGTCACGCATACCGGCTCGCCCACCGTCATCCTGGTTCGCACGATCAAGGGCTTCGGCCTGGGCGAGGCGGCCGAGGGGCGCAACATCACGCACCAGCAAAAGAAACTCAATGAGGCTCAGCTGCGCGAATTCCGAACCCGTTTCGCCGTGCCGGTATCCGACCTCGATATCGCCGACATCCCCTTCTACAAACCGGCGGCCGACAGCCCCGAGATGCTCTACCTGCTGGAGCGGCGCCGGGCGCTGGGAGGGAGCCTGCCCGCCCGCCGTCCCTCCTGCGCGCCGATCGAGCCGCCCGATCCCGCCCTCTTCGCGGAATTCGCCGCCGGCAGCGGCGACCGGCCGGCGACCACCACCCTGGCCTTCGGCCGGCTGCTCGCCAGGCTTCTCAAGGATCCGAAGATTGGAAATTTGATCGTGCCCATCATCCCGGACGAGGCGCGCACCTTCGGCCTGGACGCCCTGTTCCGCCAGGTTGGAATCTACTCCCACACCGGCCAGCTCTACGAACCCATCGACAAGGCCAACCTGCTCTACTACAAGGAGGCGCGGGCCGGGCAACTGCTCGAAGAGGGCATCACCGAGGCCGGCTCCCTCGCCTCTTTCGTGGCCGCGGGCACCGCCTACTCCACCCACGCGCTCAACACGATCCCCTTCTTCATATTCTACTCCATGTTCGGCCTCCAACGCGTCGGCGACCTGATCTGGGCCGCCGGGGACAGCCGCGCGCGCGGATTTCTGATCGGGGGCACCTCGGGCCGCACCACCCTGGCCGGCGAGGGCCTTCAGCATGCCGACGGCAACAGCCACGTGCTCGCCTTTCCGCATCCCAGCCTGCGGGCCTACGACCCCGCCTACGCCTACGAGCTCGCCGCGATCGTGGAGGAGGGCATCCGGCGCATGTACGTGGAGCAGCGCGACGAGTTTTACTACATCACGGTGATGAACGAGGCCTACCTCCAGCCGCCGATGCCCGAGGGCGCCCGGCCCGGCATCCTGCGCGGGCTGTACCGATTTAAGAAAGCCCTTGACGGCTCCCCCGAACCGCGCGTCCACCTCTTCGGCAGCGGGGCCATTCTCAACAAGGCGCTCGAGGCGCAGGCGCTGCTGCAGGAAAAATTCCAGACGGCCGCGGACGTCTGGAGCGTCACCAGCTACAAGGAACTGCACCGCAACGCGGTGGAGACCGAACGCTGGAACCGGCTCCACCCCATGGCGCCCCGCGTCCCTTTTTTGAAAGAGGCACTGGGCACATCCGCAGGCGTCTTCGTGGCCGCCACGGATTATGTGAAAATGCTGCCCGAATCCATCGCCGCCTGGCTGCCCGGGCGCCTGGTGGCCCTGGGCACCGACGGATTCGGCCGCAGCGACGGACGGGACCATCTGCGGGCCTTTTTTGAAGTCGACGCCCCCCACATCGTCCTGGCCGCCTTGCAGGGGCTGGCCCTGGTGGGCGAGCGGTGCCCCGAGGATGTTGAAACGGCGATCCGGGTTCTGGGCGTGAATCCGGACAAACCCAGTCCCCTGTTCCCCTAGGAAAGGATGCGCCATGCCGCACGCGTGCAAAGTTCCCGAACTCGGAGAAAATATCGAAACCGGAACGGTTGTCAAAGTCCTCGTCGCGGTGGGCGATCGCATCGCCCCCGACCAGGCGATCATTGAACTGGAAACCGGCAAGGCGGTCCTGGAGGTTCCCTCCGACAGCGCGGGGCTGGTCGAGACCATCCATGTGAAAGCGGGTGACGAGGTGACCGTGGGCCAGGCGCTCATCACGGTGAGCGGCGCTTGATGGTCAGACATTTCGAAGGGGCAGATAAGCCTTTTCCCGGATTCCCGGATGCGGCTGGCGCCGTACAATAGGTGTCGGATCTCCCGCTCAAGCAGGGCGTGCCGATTCCCAACCCAAAGGTGCCCCATGAATGAAGACGTGACGTGGATCGTCGTAGCCGACAGCGCCCGCGCGCTGATTTTTTCTCCCATTCCCGAATCCAGGAAGCTAAGGCTCGTTCGGGAAATGCATCATCCCGAGTCCCGGCAGCATATCCACGATATGGTTACCGACCACCCGGGATTCATGTTCGAAAGCGTGGGCAACGTTCGGCGGGGGATGGCTGCACAAACCAACCCCAAGGTCGTGGAAAAAAAACGCTTCAGCAGGCAACTGGCCGAAGAACTCGATGCCGCCAGGACCCACAACCGGATGGGCCGGCTGATCCTGGTGGCCGAACCCCGTTTCCTTGGCGACCTGCGCGGCCAGCTCTCATCCCCGACCAGCCGCATGGTGGTCCTGGAAATCGCCAAGAACTTGACGCAACTCACGCCCCGTGAAATCCAGTCCCACCTTCCCGTTGGCCTGTTCCTTCCGCAACTGGCCATGGCTTCCAGCTGAGAACCCGCGCCTGAACCCGCCCCGCTTTGGGCACTATACCCCATTTAAAAAAACAGCCGCCGGATGTAGGCTATTCTAAACGATGCGATCACGCATCACAATACGGGAGACCTGAAATTGAAAATGACACTGATGGCGCTTTGCTCGGCGAGCCTGGGGGCCGGATTGGCCCTTGCCCAACCCCCCCGGACCAGTCCGATGACGAACACCGTGCCTCCAAACGGATCAGCCTGGTATGCCCCCACCAACTCGAACGGCGATGCGTACGACAAAACCAACCGATGGGAAGGCAACGGCAAGACCGGCGGAATAGCCCGGCAACTGGGACCCGAAATGATGGAACCCGCGCCCGATGCGCGGCAAAACAGGAATTCCCAATGAATCCGGAACGCTCCCAGACCGGCGCCATGACGGGCTTCCAGCTGGAGCCTCTGCCCTATCCCCAGGATGCCCTGAAACCGCACATCTCCGCCGAAACGCTCAGTTTCCATTATGGAAAACATCACAAGACCTACGTCGAGACCCTGAACAAGCTGGTCGCGGGCTCCCCGTGGGAAGATTCCACCCTGGAGGACGTCATCGTGGAGAGCGCGGGCCTGGAGGACAAGAAGGCGGTGTTCAACAACGCCGCCCAGGTGTGGAACCACGCCTTTTTCTGGCAGTGCATGAAAGCCCAGGGCGGCGGCGAGCCCTCCGGCGTGGTGATGGAACGGATCGAGGAAGCATTCGGAAGCTATGCCGAATTCCGGGACGCTTTCCTCAACGCCGCCACCGGGCAGTTCGGCAGCGGTTACGCGTGGCTGGTGGAGGATAACGCAACCCTGAGAGTGATCAAGACGTCCAACGCGGACAACCCGATGGCCCACGGCCTGAACGCGCTCCTGGGCTGCGATGTCTGGGAGCACGCCTACTACCTGGACTACCAGAACCGCCGCAAGGATTTCGTGCGGGCGTTTCTGGATCACCTGGTGAACTGGGAATTTGTGGAATCCCAGCTGACGTAAATATCGAAAATCAACCGGAACAGGGAATGCTTCCCCTCGGAATTTTTCCTTGTTCCGGTTTTTTATTTTACAGGCGGATCTCCGCGCCGCAGCGGAATTCCACCGCCGGGTTCATGGTGTCCTCGATGTCGATCGCGGGGCTAAAGACGCCACGGCCGCGGAAATAGCCGTCATGCTTTTCCTGATCCAGATACAATCTCTTCCGGAGGGACTCGCCGCCAGGTCCAGGCAAAAGGGACAGCGGGCGGACTCGGGGCAACCGTGGCGGCGCTCGCCCCGGCGGGTGAGGCCGTAGCGCTCCGCCTGCTCGGGCGTGTAAAACTGCCGGGTCCCCGTGGCGCACACCGTCTTGGGCGCGCTGTTGATCCACCCGTTGACGACATCAAAATGGTGCGTGGCCTTGTGCGCCATCAGCCCGCCGCTGTTCGTCCTGTTGCGGTGCCAGCGCCGGAAATAATCGGCGCCGTGGCGGGTGTTGAGCAGCCAGCGGAATTCCACGGACAGGATATTCCCGATCACGCCCGACTGGAGCAGCTCCTTGACCTGCATGAGAACGGGGGAATAGCGCATGTTGAAGGCGACCCGCACGTTGCGGCCCGTGCGCTTCACGGCGTTCAGGATGGCCCGGCACTTGGCGGAATCCGTGGGCATCGGCTTTTCGCAGATCACATCGCACAATCCAACCAACGCCACCGCGCCCGGAAAGCCGAACGCCGCCGAGTCGCGGAAAATTTCACCCGCCCGCCGGCACCCACCTGTATCACACGCCGCATGCCCATCGCTCAGCCTTTCTTAAAAACCTTGTTATGGCTCTTTTCACTTTTCAATCACCAGCACATCCGCCAGTCCCAGGCGGGGAAGCGTGACGGTCAGGCAGTTGCCCTCGCTCGCGCTTTCCAGGCCTTTCGGAAACGCATAGGACCAGACCCGCCCGACACGGCTAACGCCGTCAATTTCCAATTTCACGGATTCCGCCGCGCCCCCCGCCGGCAGGCCGAGATTGGCCACCGTCACAACGGTTCCCCGGGGACCCGTCAACCGGTTGCAGGCCAGGTTCGGCTTGTCACTGCGAATATCCGGCCTGAGCCCGGAATCAGAAAGAGGAACAAGCCAATCCGCGCCGGCGGCGGAGTCGATCAGAATGCCGCCCCTCGCCGCCCACTCCGCAACGGCGGGAATCGATTTGAGATCTTTGTTTTCGCCGCCGCCGTAAAGGGCCTTGTAGCGCGGCAGGTACCCCTCCCGGCAATCGGCCAGGGTGACGAGATCCACGCGATACCCCGCGTTGCGAAGCGCGTAATAGGCTTGCCGGCTGGACTCCACAACAGCGTCGCCGCTTTCGGGAATCAGCAGCGCCACGGCCGCATCCGATGGCTTTGCCCGCTCCAGCCACTTTTCGGCGAACGCCGCCATGTCACTCGCCTGCCGCAGGGCCTTGAACAGGGAGATGCCGCCTCGGGCCGCGGTGGGCGGAATGAAGCCCCAGTCCAAATCCCTCACGTTTTGCCCGATGGCCAGGATGGCGCCCTGCAGGAGCCACTCGGCCGACTGGCCCGGGAGCTGGGGCAGGCCGGCGAGCCGCGTGGGCCGTCCGCCGGTCTTGGCGGCGCTTTTCAGACAGCCTGCCAGAAATTCCACAAACAGCGGGGAGGCCTCCGCCTCTCCGCCGTTCACCATCATCCGCGTAATGCTGTTCGTGTCCTCAGGCACAGGGCCCGGGTCGGTGTTGAGCCCCACAGCCCGGCGGAAATCCAGCTCCGCCTTCAACGCCCCAGCCTGCCCGCCCACGGGATTTTGGACTGGGCGGGTGCCCCCGAAAAAGCGCATTTTTTGCGGCAGGCCGGAGGCGAGGCGCGGCTCGCGGTCCAGCTCTTGCGCCGCCGCCCGATAGGTTTCCGCCAAGGACCGGCTGGAGGCCGCCCCTTCCGCCGTCTTCAGGTCGGGCTGCAGGACAAAGGCCATCGCGCCGTCGTCCTCGGCGGCGAAACTGTTGACGATGGCCTTGTCGGTCGGCGAAAGGGCGATGTCCGCAAAAAAGGGCCGAACCGGGGGCTGATGGCTGGCGGGGTTCTGGCCCGTTGAATCCAGGGCCGTTGCGGCGCAAAACAACGTGGAGGCAGTGTCGACATCCAGGCAGTGCCCGATATCCAGCCAGGCGCCGATGTCCCCCGGCTTCAGTGAAAGAGTCCGGTCGAACCGACACTCGGCCTCCGCGCTCCACGTGATCCGCAGCGGCGCGGGGGCGTCGGCCGGAACACGGAACCGCATGAAGAGGTGGTTGGCCCGGCGCAACTCCCCGAGCAGGAAGCAGGCCGAAGACGGGCGGGAAGCGCCCGGGGAAAGGTCGGTGGTGAACAGAACCGCATCGATCGAACGCGGGCCGGCGGGTTCGGGATTGATCGTCTTGTTGATGCGAAGCGTGTAGCGCCCCTTTTCAAGCGTCACCTCGCCGCCCTCGGCCGCCGCGCGGGCGCACCCCCCGTTCGTGGCGGAGCCATAATGACGGGAGGAGGCCAGCAGGCCGAAGGTTTTCCTGAACGCTTCGGCGCCCATCAGGCCGGCGTGCCGCAGGGAAACCTCAAAGGCGGAATTGAACAGGGGCCGGCACTCGTACTTGACCCAGAGCCTGTAGGTGCCGTTGGTGGGGATGTCGACAGCGGCCGTCAGCTCGGCGGGGTTCGCCCCGGCATCCGTCATGACCGTCCGCAGGCGGCTCTGCCCATGCGCGCCGAACCCATTCTTCTGAAACGTGTCGATCCCCGCGCGGCCGATGAGCCAGTCGGGCCCCGAGCCGCCGAAAGCGTTCGGGCTGACGCCCCTCATCTCCTCCGCCTCGACGACAATCCGAATCACGCCATCGGATCCGGCCGGGGCCATCCCCCCGGACGTGTCATCGGCCGACGCCCAGGCATAACCGGCAAAGGCCAAAAATCCAATGATCCAAGCCCGTGTCACAAAGGCGTCCTCCGTTGCGTTGCCCGGCGCCGCAAAGCGTCCGCGGGCCGATTGAAAAGAAACAGTTATTTTATGGAAAAGGAGGAGGCAAGTCAATCCATGCGCGGCCATGGGATGATAGGGATGATAGGGGTCAAGTCCCGACAAACGACAAAAATGATTGACGCGAAGGTGCGATTCTGAGAGTTTAGGGACATGGCAAGCCCCCTGGGAATTCAGCTAAAAGGCGGCTGGTACCCTGTTACGGCGCGACGCTGGAAGGGCGAGCGGTTGTATTATGACAAAGCGGACCGGCTTCATTTTCTCGATCTCCTGGGCGCGATGGTTGAAAGGAAAGCGGGCCGGTGGTTCAGGGGCGGTATCACGCGGGGCAAACGCATGAAAAACCGAGTGCCAGCCGGGATGGCTTTTTAGGAGCGCCTGAGCCGGGGAACCGGCCGGAAGCGGAGAGCCCGCGGCAAAAAGATGCTTGACGGGGTTCCGGCGGGGCGTAGCCGCGTCGAAAACGCCCGTCTTGGCGGTACGCCGCTAATGCGCCCCTGCCCTCGGGGCGCGAGCGGCTTTCCGGCGCGCGCCCCCGCGCGCCATCTCCCGCTTTCAACCGATGGAAAAACGCATGACGGAAAAGCGAGAACTCAAGCGGCTTGCCGCTCAAGTGATGAAAGTTTTGTCGGAAGTCGGGACTTGACCCCTTGTGCACCTTGTGCACACCGTGCCGCGGCTACGAAGGAGACGCGGCTCTGGTGACTGGCACGCCCACCGGGAGTCGAACCCGGCTTACTAGGATGAAAACCTAGTGTCCTAACCGATAGACGATGGGCGCATATCAACAAAAGAGCTCATTACTATAGGGATTCGGGCCCCCATTCGCAAGATTTTTTTCGCTGTCATGCCTATTTGACGCAACGGGCTCCGGGCCCCCGCGAGGCGCACAATTAAACGCACGATATAAGGAGGAGGCACGAAAAGCAGATGGGGGCGGAGGTGGCCCGAGGGCGCGGAGTGCCCCCAGGGCTCTCGGGGAGAGACTCCGAATCGCCCCGCGCGGGGCTCTTACGAGAACGCCAACCGCATCGTTCGCCGCTTCATCCCCAAAGGGGCCGACATCTCCCAGTTCTCCCAAACCCGGATCCGACAAATCGAGGCTGAATCGCCTTCTTCGCCTTGGCCAAGGAAGACAGGTCCGCTCCCGCGTAACCCGGCCAATCCCTGCCTGCGTGCTGCGCAACGGAACCGTCCTGGCCGGCATGGCGTGGACGCTGGGCGAGCCTGCCGTCCGATTAACGCTATTTGTCGAGCGGCATCGGGTTGCACAAATTCGCTTTGGACTCCGCCGCCCGCCCGCAATTGAAACAGACGAACTTGGGCTTCATCACCAGGGGCTTGATCTCGTCAAACCGCTCTTCGCTGGCCAACACACACAGATGCCCCTTGTGATCGCCCGGCTTGCACTTTTTGTTGTCGTCCATGGCTTGTTCCTTTTTTTTATCCGGCCCGCGGCTCGGTTGAAAATACGGCTTGAAGCGATTCAACCCCGGGCGCGCCCGGGGCGCCCGGTCAGGGCGGCATAGACCGCTTCCGCCAGGACCAGGTGGCCCGTGTGATTGGGATGCACGGGTTCGGGACAGAACACCTCCGGCTTATGATACTTCAGCAGGCCGCGGAAAATGTTGTGGGTCTGGATCAGGCCGGTCTTGTATTTCCGGGCCATCGTGTGGACCACGCGGATGTACTCGTTGAGGCGGTTGAGCACCGTGTGGCGGATGGACGTGGGCGCGTTCTCGCGGGTGATGTAAAAAGGATCCAGCAGGATCATCCGGCAGTTCGGCAGGGCTTCAGCCGTGCGAGCCATCAGTTCGTCGTAGAGTTTGGCGAAACGGTCGGGCGGCACGGCGCCCGGCGACTGACCCACGGTCCGGCACAGGTCGTTGATGCCGATCATCAGGACCAAGGTGTCCGGCTTCTGCTCCACCACGTCGTCGGTCCAACGTTCCTGGAGATCGGACACCGTGTTCCCGCTGATTCCCTTGTTGATGAAACGCACGGCTTTCGCGGGCTGGCGGATGGCGTACATTTCGCCGACCACCTTGGCAAAGCCGTCCCCGAGCGGCGCGTTCGGCCCGCGCCGGCCGCAGTCGGTAATGCTGTCCCCCATAAAAAGAATCGTCTCGGTTTTCTTCGGATTTCTTTTCATACCGGGAAGCGTAAGAATTTTACGCGTGACTGTCGAGCATGATCGAAAGACGCCGGACGTGCCCACGAGGCTCAGGGGACAAGCGTGATCAACCCGTTCACGTGCCGGAAGCGGGCGTCCTACGTCACAAGGCGCGCGCCCGTTTCGAGCGCACAGGCGGCGATCCCGACGTCGTTGGCGGGAATGGGGAAGCCGCTTGCCGGTCACGGCCGGAAACCAGGAAGTGCTTGTCGCCCTGGGCGCCAACCACGGCAAAGCCTGGGGCATTCATCTGCGCCTCGAACGCGACGATGTGCCGAGGAAGCTTCTTTTCCGGGGACCGGCTTGTTATAAAATGCCGCAATTCGTGGAGCAAGCCACGCGCTTCGCGTCCCGCCCGAAGGCCACGCTCCACGCGCTGAGCCGGCCGCCGGTGCGGACGGCTTTGACAAACGTGCGGCCGCCGGGGCGGACCTCAACTTCGCAGACCGCGCGTGAGCCCGTGCCCCGGTGCGTCAGGGTCAGCACATGCCGGCCGGGCACGATGCCCATCCGCATCACCTGCGCATTCTGGGGCAGCGTGTTCCAACTGCGCAGATCCGCCCGCTCCGTAATCATCGCATACAGGCTCATGATGACAACCAGCACGTCCTGGTTGTTCCCGTTCCGCGCCAGCTGCGGGACCATCGCCTTGGCCGTGGCGCGCAAAACCTGGCGCGTCAGGATCGCCGGCATCCGTTCGCGCAACGCCCGGGCCGACAACGCGTTAAGATCGCACACGAGCGCGGTTTCCCCCTCCGGCCCCCCTTCCACCTCCACGGCCAGGGGGTACGGCGTCTCCCAAGGTCCTTCATACACGGGGAGCGCAATGGCCGTCCACCCGCCCGAATTAAAAAGCGGAATCAACAGGGAGAACTCGCGCCGCGGCGGCAGAAAGCCGTCCTCAAAAAGAACCACCAGCTCCCCCTCGCCGGCCGAAACGCGGTTGGGTCGGGTGTTCGGCCACTGCGCGCGGAAGCGGGCAAACTCCTCGCTCATGCCCAGATCCGCCGCCAGGCGCAGCACATCCGAACGGACGTAGGGATTGGCCGGCATGATCTCCGCCGCCTTCTTGAAATCGATATACGCGCCGCCCGGATCGCCCGCCATCTCCCGCACCACGGCGGACATATAAAACGTGTAGGCGTTCTGGAACGAGTTTTTCACGCGGCCCGCCGCGGCGTCCAGCTTGGCATACACCGCGCCCAGACGCTCGTCGCCCGGCGTGGGCGCGCCCTTCGCCTGGGCATTTTTTTTGGCGTCCTCGATTTCGCCCGCCCGCCGCTTGAGCGCCGCCGCCTGCTCGGCCGCCGCCACGCGCACCTCCACGGCGGCCCCTTCCAGGTCGCCGGTGAAGAGATAATTCAGCGCCTGCCCATGATGCAGCATCACCCGCTCATAGCCGTCGGCCGAATAGGGAATGCTGTTGTCGTTGAGCAGAAAAGAGGAGCCCTTGCCCGCCAGGGCCGTCATGCTGACCACGGCCCTCTCGTCCATCTCGCGGATCGCGCCCATGGCATTGGCGAAGGCTTCCTTGCTGGTGGCCCAGTCGCCCTGGATCTGGGCCAGCCGCCCCCGCTCCATGAGGTAAAGGATCCGGTCGTGACCGCGCACGCGCCGCCCGAAAACCTTTTTGGAGTCCACCGGCCGGCCGTGCTCCAATTGACGGATCACGCCCGACGTTTGAACGGGATAAGACGTGAACACGCTGCCCGTGGAACAGCCGAAAAAAACGGGAAGCAGCAGCGCCAGAACGAAACGCGGCCGCTTGAGCCCTTGAAGACTGGGAAAAAGAACCGTCATAAATTATTAAGACGCCCGGGACAGCCGACTTATTCGAATCCCCGTGCTCACACGGGTATGAAACCAAGTGGCGGACATTTATTCAAGCGCGGAAAACCCCCGACTTCCTCCCGCGCACGACCACAGCGGCCCGCCTTCGAAATATCGATGGGCGCAAAGCCAAGCGCCCGGGCGGGCGAATTCCGCTTAAACGTGAAGTCCCGTTTGACGGCATTGCGGCGCCACCGAAAGCAAAGATGTTGTTCCGCACGGTGGTTTCCCGCCCCTAATGGTGGAAGAAGATTTGCCGGTCGGCGTCGTAACAGACGTTGCCTTCGAGGAGGATGCGGCTTGAACCTTATGCCGGCTCGATGACGGTTCCGGTCCGGGCGGATTCATAACAAGCGGCAAGGAGCCGCTGGCTCTGCAAGCCCAGATCGGCGTTATTGGACGGGGCGCGTTTTTCAATCAGCGCCTGGCTGAACTCTTCGATCTCCAACCGATAGGTGTTTATCGGGGACGGGGCGATGACCATGCCCGCGTCGGCCCCGCGGCTCTGCTTGGCGTCGTACCCGGCGCTCCCTCCTTCAATGAAGGCTGTCATTTCGCCGGCATCCCCCTGCCCGATCGTGCCCTTGGCCAGGATGCTGCCTTTGGACCCGTAAAGCTCAAGCACGTTCTTGCTGCTGTTGTCCGGAACGCAGAAAAACGTGTCGACCGTGGCCATGGCGCCATTCTCGAAAAAGAGCGTCGCCACCGCGCTGTCCTCGGCCCTGTAGCCCTGAACGCCGTTGTTGATGAAGCAACTGACTTTCTTCACGACGCCGAAAAACATCTCAAGAAGATCGATGCAATGCCCGCCCATGTCCATCAGGGAGCCGCCGCCGCCCAGGACCGGGTCCTGCCGCCAGTTGCCCTCGATCGGCGGGAACCAGCAGGAGAGCTGGGCCCGGCCGTAAACCGGCTTGCCCAGGGCGCCCTCGCGAATCAGCCGCAAAGCCTCCTGATGCTGGGTCTGAAACCGCATCATAAACGCCGTGCCGAGCGTCACCCCCGCCTTGTTGCAGGCCTTCGTCATCATTTCGGCTTCGCCGACGGTCAGTCCGAGCGGCTTTTCGCACATGACATGCTTGCCGCCCTTGGCGGCGGCCAGCGTCTGGGCGCAGTGCAGGTTGGCGGGTGAGGCAATATAGACGGCGTCAATGTCCCCGCCCAGCAACTCCTCCACACTGGAGGCCGCCGCCGCATTAAACTGCTTCGCCACCGCCGCGTTGGCAGACTGATTCACATCGTAAACCGCCGCGAGTTCGGCATTGGCCGCCGCCATGATTCCCTCGGGAATCGTCCGCCTCCGGGCAATGCCACCCGAACCCATCACGCCCCACCGGATCTTTTTGTTCGTCATGTTCGTCTTCCTGTTACGCAAACAACGTCTCCGCCCGCCGCAGGGCCGAGACCACCCTCCCCTCATGCGTCACGGTTTTCCGGGAAGCGGCTCTTTGCCCGTCGGCATCGGCGCGTAATCCGGGAGATCGACCTTGCCGACCCGTTCTCCGAATCACCGTGTCCGCGCCGCCATGGGCGCCTTCCGCGGGCCAGAGATCAGGAGCAGCCCTGTTCAGGCAGATGGGACCTGGTAGCGCGTCACGAGAATTCGCCGAAGTTCCTGAACATCAATCTGGCGCGGTGACACGCCGTCTCGCGCGGCCAAGGCCGCCGCAAGCCCCGCCGCCTGACCCATAAGCATCACCTTGTAGCGTGTCCGGTTCACCGGCGGCTGAATGATGGCCGAGCGGCCGGCCATGAGCAAGCCCTCCGCCTGTTGCGGCAGCAACTGGCGGTACGGAAAGTCAAAACCTTCCATCGTGAACTCGCCTTCCTTGACCTCATCGCCCCATGTATGGAAAATGGCGTCGTCGAACCGCGCGCCCGTCCGCACATCCTCTTTCGTGAGGGTGTAATCGCAAATCGGGCTCCGCCCCCCGCGGTTGTGAAAATAGGGGGCAATCACATGCAAGCGAGCCTGTTCGAAACCGGGGATAAGCCGGCGGAGAAACTGAGCGGTTTCGAAAATCCACTTCCGGCTGCCGACCTCCAGTTCGGTGCGCAACGCCGCGTCGCCGCAATCCATCCCGCTCCCCCACAGGCCGACCTGAGCCCCCACGATACCCCGTTTGGGCGTATAAAAGCCGTGATCCACCGAGATGGCCGCCCGGCCGGCCACGCGTCCGACAATCCGATATTCGCCCTCGTTCCACGCCTTTTTCAAAAACGGCAGCATCGGATTCAGCGAGGCGACGTACCACGGCATCCCGTTGTCGAGGAAGGTCTTCCGCCCCCACTCGAGGTCGGCCGGGTCCGGCGGGGGGGCATTCTTCAGGAAGTCCAGGTAACGCGTCTCGTCCACGCCGCCTATGGCGAAATAGCAACCGGGGTGGAAGTAGACATGCCCGTCGTCCATGGGACAACCCGCCAGAAAGGCGACATCCGCGTCGCCGGTGGCGTCGATCGTCACCTTCGCCATCACCGCCTGGCTGCCGCTCTTGGTCTCGACGATCAGGCCGGTTACGCGGCCGCCATCCAGGATCGGCCCGCTGACGCAGGCATTGAGCATAAGCGCGACATTGTTCTCCTCCATCATCTTGAGCCAGACGTAGGACACCACCTGGGAATCATAAAAATAATCGTGCCCAAGCTGGCCGCCGGCATAGGCGCCGCAGCGGCCGAGAAACTCGCCGACGATCCCCTTGAGCCCCCCGGCCATGGCGTCGGGATTCACGAGCGCCAGGTGAACCACGCCGCCGGAAAACATCCCGGGCCCCATGTTGCCGCCCAGCGTCCCGAACCGTTCGATCAGCGTCACGCGCGCCCCGTTCCGGGCGGCCGTCACCGCCGCCATGCAGCCGGCGATGCCGCCGCCGGCAATCAGCACGTCCGTTTCGCAAACCACCGGAATCGCCTTGGCGAGCGTCACTGACCGCATCCCCGCGAAATCCTGTCCCCCTGCTTTATTCGCCATGGTATAATCTCCAGCTTGATCCCAATGTCACACGTCGTACAACTCAGGCTCAACCTCCACAACCTTTCCGGTCAGCATGGCCTCCTCCGCCTTCAGCGCCAGGATGGCCGCGGACAGTCCGGCGTCGAGCCCCATGGTCGGATCGCATTTTCCCTCAATGGCATCGATGAACAGCCCGATCATCTGCGGGTCGCCCTTGCCGTGGATCACCTCGTGGCCCCGGGGAGTGATCTCGATCAGGTTGCCGGACGGAGCCTGGCGAATGACGATCTTGCCGCCTCCGTATTCCATGACCCCTTTTTCCCCGAAAATTTTGGTCCACCGGCCGACGCCATTGGGCGCGTTGAAGAGCTGGAGATTGAAGTTGCCCCGAATTCCGTTATCCCACTCGAAAATGGCGGTCATGTTGTCGCAGATGTCCTTTTCGTCGTTATAGACGCACAGGTCGCCGCCGTAGGTTTCCGTGTCACGATGATGAATCGGATACCGCCCGTTCACGGGAAAGACGAAGCCGGCCCGGTCCTCGTAGGGACAGACGCCGCGGCGGGGGCATTCGTGGCAATATTTGGCCGGGGCTTTCTGCGGCACAAGCACATTGCAACCCCCGAACGCCGCCACCCGTTTAAGCTTGTGCTCGTGACCGATCAGCCACTGCAGAATGTCCATGTCATGCGAACTTTTGGTGTTCAGAAAACCGCCCGATTGGGCGCGATACCGGTGAAAGCGGCGCATGAAGGCCGCGCCGTGAGCGACGCCCACATGCTCCAGCCCCTCGATGTGCACAATCTGCCCGAGGAGGCCCGAGTCGAGGTATTCCTTCATGCGCATATACCCCGCGCCCAACCGCAGGCAGAATCCCATCAAGGACGGGACGTTCCGTTCCCGAGCCGCCCGCCTGATCTCCCGGCAATGTTCCAGGGTCACGTCCATCGGCTTTTCCAAATAAAAAGGCTTCCCAGCGGCAATGGCCTGCAAGGCCACATCCCGGTGCGTGAAGTCCGGGGTGGTGATGATCACGGCGTCCATTTCCCGTTGCCCGAAAAAGGCGGCCGGATCGGTGAACCGGCGCGCGCCGTCCAACTCGCAATAGGAACAGAACTTCTCCAGGCGGTCGGCGTCAATGTCGCAAACGCCGAACAGTTCCGCGCGCGCCATGCCCTCATACAGCGTCCGCGCAAAGGTTTCCCCCCGCGCCCCGCACCCGATCACTCCAATTTTATACCGTTTCATCGCGTTCCGCTTCTCCCTTCAACAGCTCGATCATCGGTTCCATAAACGCCCGCCGCATGCGCTCCCGTCCGATCGGCTCCCACGCCTGAGCCAACGCCCGATTCACGGGCGCCTCCAAGCGGTTCCGATCCCGCCGCAAATCGGCGGCCGAACCGTCACCGCGCAACTGGTGGGCAAACAGGCGCAAACTCAAATATTTCAACTCCGCCAGGTCGGCCATCATCTCCGCCGCGTCGCGGCGCCGCGCGGCCCGGTCGGCAAACCGCCGCAGCGCCGCGACCGCGGGCGGGAAGGCCGCCAGGCGGTCGTCCAATTCCTTGAAAAGCGCCGCCGGGTCGGGATGCCGCCGGGCCTCCTCCAGGCCTTTCCGATAGACCGCGGCGAAGTCGATCTCGCTCCAGTCGCGCGGATAGGCGCCGAGCCGCTGCCGGTCCTTGTGCCGGCCCGGATAATGAAACACCATGTTCATGTACCCATAGACCAGAGGCGTGAAGGGCCGTTCGTAAGCCGGGGCGGGAATCTCCCAGCCGGCGCCCAGCACGTCCAGAGCCTCGGGCACCCCCTTGGCCGGGCCGCCGAATTCGCTTTCGAACCACCGCTCCTGCCAGGCGAAATCGAGCTCGGAATCGGGATTCCGGCAGAGTTCGCCCGTGGCCGCCACATACAGGTCCAGCATCTGCAACGGGATGTGAAACACCGCCCAAGCCGTGTTCAACATGCCCAACATGCCCGCCGCCCGCATCTTTTGCGCCCACACCCGCGTGTTTTGGATCGAATGCGTGTGGCGGGCGAACAGTTGTCCGAAATTGTAACAGGGGCCGGCGAGGCTGGCGAAGCCGGCTTTCCGATAAATATCGACCTGTTTCAAAACCCCGCCCGCGCCGCCGAGATCCAGGTCCGCCGAATCGGCGTTCTTGGGCGTCAGGCTGGTGATGTTGTAATTCCAAGCGTGCAGAATCGTTTCCCGGGGAAGCCCCACCTGGCCGACCAACTCGAAATCCTTCCAGAAAATGTCGTCCCAGACGATGGGCCGCTTGCCCCGCGCCACGATGGATTCGAGCAACGGCTTCATGTGGTCCGTCCACATCCGAATGGGACCGACCTGCCTGATCCGCTCCTCGCAATCCGCGCACCAGCCGGTGTGCCACACTTCATCGCCGCCCAGGTGGAAATAGGGGTCCTCCTGGTGGTAGGCCAGCACCTCCTCCAGAAGCTCGTTGACGAACCGAACGGCCTCGGGCTTCCGGGCGCAGATTTTGGTCTGGATGTCCGGCCTCTCCCGCAACGGGGCCAAAGCGTCGTGGGTCAGCGCGAATTCGAGGTGGGCATAGGTCTGGACCAGCGGAATCACCGTCAGGCCGGCCTTTCGGGCGGCCGACAGAAAGGCCCGCAACTCGGCGGGCGTGAACGCGTCCGGACCCGCCAGAAACGGATAGCGGCGATAGGGGAAGGCGTCCTCGTATTCGAGCAGCAGTGCGTTGACGCCATATCCAGGCAGCCGCTTCACCCAATTGAGCAAGCCCGCCTTGTTCGGCATGTGGTACTTCAGGTCGAGGTGAACACCCCGAATGAAACCGGGCGCCGCGCCCGTTACTGGGTTCGATCCGCTCTTTTTCATCCGTTTAACCATCCGCATCGTGTTTGCACAATAAATTATTATTAAGCCATATCGAAGGCCCGGATTCAAGCATAACCTCAAAGAAAACAGGGAAAACACGTGCCCCTTTTGCCCAAGGGGCCGAAATGCGCAATCGGGTCGATGCGCAACCGGAGGGCCGCCTACCGTTTAAGGGGGATTTCGCCCCAGGCTCCGGCGGTCAGTTCCCGGACGGTGAAACACCAGACGATCACCTTTTTCTTCTCGATATAGCCGGGCGTATCCGCGATCTTCCGCATCAGATTGATGCGGGCCGGTCGGGCGGCGGAACCGCGAACCGCCATCACATCCACGGGAAATCCCAATTCCATGGCCAGGTGCTCCGGCAGTCCGGCCCCCGTCGCATGCATGTCCCCTCCCGAACTGAAGATCAGACCATGACTGTCGCTCAGCAGGAGGACCGGACTGGCCGGGTCGGGCTGCACCGGTTCGCCCGTGGCCGGATCAATGACGATCGACACCGTGAGGGATTCGTCCGGCATTTCATCGAAATCCGGGCCCGCCCGCAGGTCGCCGCGGATTTCGATGGCGCGTTTCTTGCCGCCGTATGACCGGCGCGGAACGTCGTCCAGCCAGCCTTCTGTCCGGACGCGCCGCGCGATCGCGGCCGCCATGATCTGGATGCCCCGAGGCGAGGTGTGCGTATCCTGCCGACAAAAAACGGGATCCTCTCCAGACTGCCGGTCCCGGATCAACTCAGGAACAAGGTCGATCACCTGGACATCCTCGCCGGCCAGAGCCTCATAGAAAGCAGCATGAGCCCGATCGATCCGCCGCTCGCCGGGCACGGGCAATCCCTCCGCCAACTTGTCGGGATAAACCGCCGACTTGCCGGGCACGGGCACCACGAGCAGATGGATTCCCAGCGCACGGCAGGCCCGGTCATACGCGACAATGGCCGCCAACGGATCGGCCTGTTCGGGCTTGCGTTCACGCGCCCCAGCATCCGCCGCGGCCGGCCCCCAGAATGGCCCGCCAGCGGCCTGCGCCAGTTCGGTCCGATGAAACAGCCATCCGTCGCCCCCTCGAACCGTCATCTCGTGGCCCTGGTCCGCCAGCTCCCCAAACCGTTGGCGCACCCGCAAGGCGGCGCGGTCCATCCCCGGATCCGCCTGTTGCGCCCTGCCGGCGGCACGGTCATCGGCAAGCCGGGCAAACACCGGCGTGCGAAACAACAAGTCGTCGTTATCGGGCTCTTCGCGCTGAATGCGACCCAGCCGGTCTTTCACCTCGCTCCAGGGTTGCAGAAAAAACCTCTGTTTCTGCCCCGGACGCAGCGATGCGGCGGCAGTCTGTTTCCCATCCTCAAGCGTGCGGATATACGCCAACACGGGCTGCGTCATGCCGGCTCGCTCGGCAAACCCCGTCAAGGACAGCCACGTCAAATGATCCCGGTACGGCGTGGAACCCGGTTTCGGGCACGAGCCCATGTCCGCGATGACGCCCTCCACGATGACGCCCTCCACGATGACCGTTTCGGAAGCGTCCTCCCCCTCCCTCTTCAGAAGGCCGGCGGTCAACGCGACAGAGCGCCAGTCGCCAAACGATAATTCGCGTTCGGCAAACTCCCAGATGACGAGTCGCTTCCCCCGCAGCGGATCGTTGCCGCGGCGGATCTCGGCCGCCAGTTCAGCCCGGGTCGCAAAGGCCCCATCATCGTTTCGGCTGATGCGGTCAACCGGATAACCCAGGTGCGCGCTCAACCGTTCGGCCAGACCGGCCGACTCGCCCCAGCCGAGCATCGGATCGGAGTAAATATTGGCAAAACTGTCTCCCAGCAGAAGCACCGGAGACCGGGAATCCGGCACCCAGGCGCCACCCTCAGGGTCACGGACTTGCAGGATCGTGACCGTCTCGGGCGCATACGTCCGTTGATTGTCGGGAAGCCCCAACATCCGGACAAGGTCGCCATACGCCGTGACGACCGCCGCGCGTGATGTCGGGGCAGTCCCCGTCGGACCGGACGCCTCTATCCGGCGCTTGACGAGAGCCGCCAGGTCGGTGGCGGTCTGTTCCATGCCTTCGGGTGTCCAATGCGTGTCCGTCTTCAGGAAAGCGGGACGGCCGGTCTCGCGAACGACCGTGCGCAGGCTTGCGGCGGCATCGAAAACAACCGCTCCCCGTTCCGCCGCAAAAACAGACAGCTCCGGGGTGGAAGGATTTCGGAGGGCCACGCCATCGGCCATGACGATCCGGCGGGTGGTGAACCGCTCCGGGTGAATGGCGGCTTTGACGGGAACCGGCATCAGGATCAGGGTGATGCCTCGCCGGCTCAACTGGTCGACAAACTCGGCTATCGCGAGGCGGGGATCGGGCTGAGGCGGGAGCGCCCAAGCCTTGGCGCCATGGCGCCTCGCGTCCATCCGGCCGTTGTCCAGAAACGGCGCCCCGGTGAGATGGTCTACCGCCGACCGGAAGAAGAGCCATCCGTCGATTCCCGTGTAAACTTTTTCACTGCCGGTCCGGAGGCCTTCCGTCAGAAACGCTTGCGCCGGCTTCAAAAGCGCCTCCCTCAAGATGGAGGACTCGTTGAGCGCAACCTCGTACCGGTCGATATCCCGCAGCAGGAACCGGTTTGCGGCAAACAAGCCCACCTCCGGCAGTTTACGCAGGTCGTCCCAAGCCGCCGGCACGATCGCCAGCGCCTGGCAACGCCGACCGGTTCCCGTCGGTTCGCCCCGCTCGCGAAGGGTCTGGAAAACCGGCACGCCCAGCACGATCAGCAGGAATACCGCCGTCAGCATCTTTTTTTGCGCGGGCGAGATATCCGTCCGTCCGATCTCCTCCCTGGCCTGGCGCTCACGTTCCGGTATTGGGATGGGCTGTTCACGCATAACTTAAAAGATGAAATAGATGAAGGGGTTGAAGGTCTGGGTCGTCAACGCGGCCAGGGACAGCAGGAACGCGCCGATCACATACACGGTCTTGGGCCAGGTCATCCGCCGCGTAAAATCCCACGTCTGGGGAGCCGCCCAGACCACGGCGGCCGCGGCGATGAAGGACAGCACGTAATAGGGGCGCCGGAGGATGCCGCCGATGAGCAGGGCGCCGGGGGATGACTCGCCCAGCCCCAGCATGTTGCCGATATAGGCCATGGCGTGGCGAAGATCCGGGGCCCGGAAAAACACCCAGGTGAAGAGTAGAAGAATGAACGTACAGCCAACCGCCACCGGCCGCGGCAGACCGCCGACCAGACTGTTCCTGCCCCGGAGCCGTTCGAGCGCCAGCATGATCCCGTGGATGCCCCCCCAGATCACGAAGTTCCAACTGGCTCCGTGCCAGAAGCCCCCCAGCACCATGACCAGCACGAGATTGATGTAGGTCCGGCGCGTGCCAAGCCGATTCCCGCCAAGCGAGATGTAAAGATAATCGCGCAACCAGGTGGAAAGCGACAGGTGCCAGCGCCGCCAAAACGCCGTGATCGACTCGCTGAGATACGGCGAATCAAAGTTCTTGGCAAAGGTGAAACCCAGCATCAGCCCCAGCCCGATCGCCATGTCCGAGTAGCCGCTGAAATCGAAATAGATCTGAAACGCGTAGGCGGTCACCCCGTGCCACGCATCGACGACCGCGGCGCCAGGGGCGTCGAACACGGTATCCGCCACCTTGCCGCAAGGGTTGGCCAGGAGTATCTTCTTGGCCATCCCCAGGCAGAAGAACGCCACGCCCCGACTGAACTTCTCCATCGTGTGGGTCCGGGCTCTCAGTTGGTCCGCCACTTCCTGGAAGCGCACGATGGGACCGGCCACCAACTGCGGAAACATCGAGACATAACAGGAAAAATCAATGATGTGGGGAATGGCGACGGCCTCCCCGCGATACACGTCGATGGTGTAACTCATCGACTGGAACGTATAAAAACTGATGCCCATCGGCAGGGCGATCCGCAACCAGATGTCGAGGCGCAGCTGCTCCAGCCCCAGCGTTCCCACGAGCGCATTATAGCTGTCCACCCCGAAATTGAAGTACTTGAAAAACCCCAACAGCGCCAGATTCGTGACAATCGAGACCGCCAGCGCCGCCTTCTGCCGGTCGGTCCGGGGGCTTGACCTCGGGACAAGTTCAAGGGCGCAACCGCCCGACCGGTCCGCCCCCCGCGCAATGACCAGGCCGCAACCATAGTCGATCAGCGTCGAGGCCAGCATCAGAAAGATGAACAAGGGATTGGCCCAGCCGTAGAAGAGGTAGCTCATCACGGTGAGCATCAGATGCTTGCCACGCCGGGGAACGGCATAGTAGAGCAACAAGGCCAGCGGCAGGAACCAGAACACGAACAGGTTCGAACTGAATACCATCGTCGCCTCTTATGGGTGCAACCAGGGCGCCGGGGAGCGCCGGCCGCGCCCGGCGGCTTTGGGGCGTCTGCATGGTGTCAGGGGGCTCATGGCTCGGATACCTCCAGGAATAGCGGAGCGTCAAAGTCCGGGTCCAGAGTGTCGGCCATCACGAGCCGTTCAACTTGACGGTTGCGCGCGAACGGCTCCAACAGCAGTCGCGCGGTCGTCCCCACCCGGACCTGGGCCGAGGCAATCGCCTGCCCGTTCAGAATGGCCCACCGCCCCACCCGGATCCGGCCCCCAAGCGACAGTCCGTCAGGCTGCGGCTCCACGATTTCATATTCGTGACAGACAAGGGCGTCCCGGTAGGGCGCGATCTCGATTAGTGTCGGAATCCTCGACAAGGCCACCACCCGCCCGATCACGCTGTAGGTCGGCACAGCCGGTCGGGCCTCGTGAATCCCTCGATAGAGCGCCGCATTCCGCCTGGCCTCGGCCGCGTCCAACTCCCGCGCGTAAATGGCGATGCCCTCCAGCCGGCCGGACCAATCCCGGTCGGCGGTGTACTCATCGCCGAAGATCAGGTGACCCTTGCTCCAGTTGCTCAAGTCGCCTTTCACCCTGTCGGTGGTCATGACTTCCACCCCGTCCCGGTAACAGGTCAACCGCCCGTCCCGGTAGGTCACCAAAACATGCACCGCCTGGGTGCTGTCCAGGGAAAAGAGCGGCGCCTCCGGGGAGGCTCCGTTCACACCCGTGCGGGGTGTCCGAAGCCGCATGATCAGCCGGTTGCCCTCCTGCCCCAACGTGAAATTGCGGTTCGCCGGATCGTTCGACAAGCTGACGATACGGGCCGGCCCCCCCTGCTTCAGGTCGGCGGGGCGGATGAACGCTTCCACACTGAGTTGATTGGCGGCTTGACATGCCGAAACGATCAGATCGTCGAAATCAGGGGCCAGATAGGCGCCTCCCGAAAGCTCCATCGCCTGGTCATGGTTCAACCGGGCCCGGCCGCGGGCCTTGATCTCGCAGAACCGCCGGTCGCCGGTCGCCGGGTCCTGGATCCGGTTGGTCTGGTCGCCCGTTTGCCACAGAAAAACCAGCCCCTCCGGGCGGCATGGCCAGGTTGATTGATACACAACCTGAGCGGACTGCTCCTGCCGCTTGGGCGGCAGACTCCGGTTCGTGAGGGAGGCGAATGCCAAGTCCGCCATCGCATCGGCAGGATCGGAAACGGAGCGGACAACCGGGTCCTCCAGATGCACATCGGGGAATCGGTCACACCCCTTGTCGGACGTCAACCGGACCGGCCGACCGGTTAATGCCAATGTCACCGGATCGCAGGGAGCGACAAAAATATCGTAATCGGACTTGAAGTGATCATGTTGGTTGGGGGACGCCGCAAAGGCAAACAGCCGGCCGCATCGGCTGGCCATGGGGAAATATAGATACCTGCGACTGGAAGGCATTCGCGGGTCGTTCTTTTCGACAATCACGGAGACCTGCGCGGTGGCCAGGCAAATCCGCTTGATCGGGCCTCCTGAGCCCGCCGTCCAATACCCCCACACGCCGTCATGGGTGAAGTAAGGCTGGCAGCCCCCCAGGTTTTTCCCTGGCGCGATCGTCTTCTGAACGCGATCATATACGCCGAAGTCCGGCCTCCCCTGCACCCCGACCCTGAACATGCGATCCATCAAGAACCCATATTCGCCGTGCGCGGTTCGGGTGACCGGTGTGTCGCCGCCGGTCTTGAAGTCACGCACGTAGGTCATGCCGTCACCCCCGATATACATCAACCGGTTGTCATCCATCCAGACGGCGGCCCGGTCCTC
>JAWOJA010000045.1:0-60911 GCA_046484345.1 Kiritimatiellia bacterium | reverse complement strand
TGCTCTTCCACCCCGTGCTCCTCAGCTAGCCGCTGGACGAGGTGCCCCGGAATTAAATTGCAGACCTGTTTCAGAATAGTGTATGAATGCCCTGCTGGATGTGTTTTGTTGTTTTTCATACCCTGTCGAGTGACAGGTTTTACAAAAAACATCCAGCACTAATTTTCTCAGGCTATGGGACGGCAGTGAATTTTCATCATAAATCATCTGAGTCTGAAAGTAGTTATTGGTGCCAATACCAACCCCCGTTGCTTGACTTTCTATCATTCCATAAGAATTAGTGTAGAACGAATATGAATAATTGAAAATATCGCCCACGCGATTCACGTGTTGAGTTAAAGTTGCATATAAGGGGTCATATAAATAAGTAATTGATGATTCGCCATCCGAAGTTGACCGAATAGCCTCAATTAAATTACTAGATGAATTATATGAGAACTGCATAAAGTAGTTCGAAACAGGCGTTGTCACACCGACAAGCAAGCCGTTTGAATAGTATAAATCCATGTATTGCCCATTATCATGCTCGACACGGGAAACTAACTGGGTCGACCCATTGCCGGTGTAAGAAAAACACAAATTACGCCCTGCAACATTGGTGATGGAAGTGAGAAAACCATTCGTATTAAATCTGTATATTGTTCCATTTGAAAAACTTAATTGTGAGCCTTCTGCAAAATCGATGAGATTCCAATTTTTATCAAATGGCGAAGTCCAGTTCGAGCCAGAATAGGCGAACCAATGCATCTCATCATTGCCAGGAGATAACACTTTCCAAATGGGTGCCGATACGCTTCGATATGTCATCCCCGTGTATGTCAAAAGGCGCCAATTTAACGAGTGAGTCCACCCATCACCTAGAGCCCCTCCGACCTTATACATTTTATTATTATAAAACCTATTGAACGAAAGATCGAAAGAAGGACAAGGAATATTAAGATCGGATTCTCGGAAATACGTCGAGCGGCTAACGATATTAATTGGATCACCGTATACAGCCTCTTTTTCAGCAACGGTAAGGTTAGCCCTTGGCTTTGAATAAAAGCGCAAAAATGCATTGTTAAGCGGAGGGCTGTAAGGCCCCTCATAGGGCAGATCCCCTTCAAATGAATAACTGGATTGTGTAAATATTAAAGCCACATCTTTCGGACAATATACTAGTTCAAAAGAAACTGAATAATGCGCCGAATCAGGAAAAATGGGATAAGGGTAGGCATTTGTAGCTTGATGACCAAAACGCCATTGCAATCCAAATGTATTGGTGGAACCAACCCGACACACGTGAGTCTCAGGGTTTGGCTGTGCAAGGCCGCCATCAATTGTAGATGCAACTACTATGGCATCATGTTCAATCCATCGTACGTACCATTGATTGTAAGGAACGCCTGTAACCCTTGCCTTAAACCAAATATAATCAGGAATCAATTTGTTAGATCCGACGTTATCTTCAATGTAGTCCGGGAATCCATCCCCATCAGTGTCAAGTTCTACGTCTACAAAAGCTAGTACACTAAAAGTAAAAGAAAAAAAACAAATGACGGAAATAAAACCCAACCTTACATTCATTAATGAAATGCCTTCTAAAAAATTCGCGTGACAAAGCAGTTGTGATTTTAAATATGAAATCATGGCATTAACACCCAATATCCGTTATTTGAAGGATTCGTTATGGTCACAATTGGCTTGGCAACATCGGCATTGGTAGGGTCCGTTTTTTTGGTAAATATTTCATTATAATCAGAAAAGCCATCTCCATCGGTGTCGCCATCATTATCCGAAGTTCCGAATTGATTTTCCAGATCAGCATCCACGCTGTCATGATCCTGGTCGATATAAAGCTGGTTAGTGTAAATTGTCACAAATCCATTATATACCCAAAGATGGATTTCAGTTGCATTTGCATACTCGGAGAAGGGAATATCAACGGTGATGTTGCTTGCGCCTCCGCTTCCAGTCATCACATTACCAAAGAGATTCGGAACAATTAACCTATGGTTACTATCCGCCAGACCAATATATAGCGAAGAATTTGTTGTGTCCTGAAAATTCATCGACATGACAACATTTACTGACAAAATGGCACGATTCACACCAATTACCAACTCCTCCACAGTATCTTTGCAAAGAACAGTTCGAAATCCTATAATATCAGATGAATCTTCCGAAACTTTTCCTCGTTTACTACTTATTCTGCAAACATCAGCTGGGCTATACCAACTACCTCCCCGAAGTGTACGCCTTGAAGCATTGAACTGATTCCATGTCCATTCAAATACATTCCCGATCATATCGTAAAGCCCTTCGCCATAACCACAGGCCGCGAACGATCCGACAGGGCTGGTATAGGGAACTCCATTAGAGCAGTAACTGGGATGGTAACCGCGAGTCGGACTGTTATCATATACGAAATTGGTTGTACTGTTATAATTTGCACGGCTGTGTTTAATAGTGGAGCTAACCCATGGAAAGCGGGCGCTGCTTGTCCCGCCTCTTGCTGCATATTCCCATTCAACATCTGTAGGCAAACGATATCCTTCGGTCCAGTTAACACAATTGTCCTGAATACTTATCTGGCCATTTCTGTAAACATTCGTTTTTTCCGCAGTCGTATAATAAGCAGGGGGATAACCTTCCATCTCGCTTCTGGCATTGCACCATTTCACACAATCATACCAATTATTTGAGTAGACCGGATGCACGCCACTTTTTCCGTATCCCAGCGGAAGGTCATTATACCCATTCGTTAATGCCCAACTGCGAACTGCTCTCCATGTCTGCCGCGATATTTCAGTGCGATCCATAAAGAAGTTACTCACGACAAGGCAATAGTTCGATTGCGTATCGTAGTCAACACCGCTGTTCGTTCCAGCAGGGATCCACTCCATACCCATATCTGCCGTTGATCCAACAGCATGTCCGTTCCATCCGAAAGGAGCATTAGTCAACCATTGTCCTCCGTTTTTAGTAGCCCCCGTCCACCAATCTGGCCCTGGATAATGATAATCCGATCCTTCCGTAAGCATTGGATCGCCCCACTTGATTAACACCCTGCTGTTTGGATCCGTTCCATATACATATTCATCAGCATTGCATAACCCATCCGAGTCCGTGTCCAGCGTGCCATCCGCTGCATTGGTGGGATTAAGCTCATATAAAAGCTCCCACCCGTCGGGCAATGTGTCATCATCGGAGTCAAAATTCGTCGGATTAGTACCGTAAATCCGTCGTTCACGGGCATCATTCAAGCCATCGTTATCAGAATCCAATAATGCGTTGGCGGCAAGGTAAAACCGCGTCACAAGCCCTGTGGCTGTCGTATCTGTCCACCATAATCGATTGGTATTTTGGACCTCCAAAATACTTGAAACAGGCAACCATCCAATTTCATCATAATTTGTGCATGACAAAATTTCAACGGCGCTGGTGTACGTAGAAGGCCATGTTACGCCAAGTCTATTTCCATTAGAGAGTGCCTCTACGGAAAATATCATGAGATTCGTCGTCGCAACGATCGAATCGTCCCCCATCATCATATTCTGCAAAATCGGTTGATTCCCCAATGCAAACCGATGCGATTCAGAAATGAACTCTGATTCTCTTTGAGAATATAGGTAAAACAATACCATCACACGAGACGGATCATATTGTGATCTGTACCATGCTTTCAGCTCCGGATTGGCGTTTACTGAAAATATTCTTGAAAATCTGAAATCAACCCACTCGTACGGATCATAGTCGGATGCTGAGGGAATCCGCTCCAACTCCGAACCATACGCATCAAAAATAATTATTTCGCGTGTGACCGAGTCTTCTGCCAAGAGAAGCGGATAGACCACTCCCCCATTAATGCTAGCCATAGTTAATTTTTCAATCAAACCATGAAACCCTTTTTCATTAACAACGAGAAATCCGCCGGACAAAAGCACGGGATTAAAAGGGTCAGGGGGTAAGATGGCAAAAGATCTCTGCCTCACCTCTCTATACCGACTCAAAAGATCTTCTAGATTATCCACTACCTTATGCTTCACGGCTGAAGTAGATGAGATTAAGGGTTTAAGCTCTTTCTCGGATTCTGTACCGCCCCATCCCATCCCTGATGAAAAAAACAACGCGCAAGCAATAAACAATCCTCTGAATCCTTGCATCTGTAGTTTAATAATTCTCATTCCGTCCCGCCTGACGATTAACTGTTAATACGGTTTGATTTCTGTCCATAAAACTGGATCCGTGCTCACTGGATCATGCTTATACCATGCTCCTTGTCCTATTTCTAAACCGTCGTCTGTTGGCTCATAATATTCGCCATTGTACTCTTGCCACTGCGGAGCCCCCAAATAATCAAAATACCAGAAAGTATCGTAATAAATACCATTATAAACATGAATCTCAGCTGATAAATAGCACTCCGGATTAACACTGGAATCTATACCCATATCATTGAACAAAGCCTTCTTGGGGTATGCGCTGCCAAACATTGAAAGGCCAGCAAGAAATTGGGCATGCTCATAACTGAGATCATCCGGAACCCGACCCAGAACAGTCAGTGTTCTTATCGTTGAATTCGTACTTCGAATAAACCATACAACCGATCCCCGCGAAAAAGAAACACTGGCAGGACTGACGAGATCATCTCCATACCATTGCGGATCTCCGGGGTTATCTAAATCGCAATAAAAAAAATTTGTATACCCACCCCCCCCATCATACACAGCCACGCAGTCCGACAAATCTGGATCTCCATTCGGGTCTGCATACAAATCCATCGGACAAAACAGATTGCTAATAGTCAGATTATCATTTCCATCAAGATCCTTAAAATTCAACGCAACCTGGAAAAACTCATTGGTCATGCTGAATCTGCATACGCCTACGGCAAACTCAGATTCCACAATATCAGCAAATGCCGAAGAAAGCATCAGGTAAGAAGAGAACACATATATACCGAAATTTTTCATGCGGGTTGTTCCTTTTATCTAACCGAAAATTCAAATGGTTTACAACCTTTTTCATAATGTCACCAAATAAGGTATTTTGTCAATAAATTTTCGTCATTTTTTCTTCCCATTTTTTCTTCTTTATAATTTTCATACGAAGATAAAAAGAAACCGCTTCTTCAAATTCACATTGGGTCATCAATATCTTCAAGGGGTCCAACGGCCGCTGGCGGGACGTTCTCAACGCCGTCGATCTTGCCCTCTAAGAGGCCGCTAAGGCACGCCTGCTCTCGCCGGATTGCGCCAAGTGGCTCGTAGAAGGCGGGGCCTTACAACGCTGAGTCACAGGTACTCCTCACCATGATAATTCCGGATAGCGCAAAATGCACCGCTTGCCATTTTCAAACGCCCGCCCTGCTCCCATTTTTTACGATTGCTGTCGGCGTCGCCCTCGCCTATCTTTATACCCGTTCCCTGGCGGCGGCGTTCGTGATGCACGCCGCCTATAACCTGGTCAACCTGGTCTGGATGCTCGTGCTGCCCGCCGCCTAGAAAGGACCCGCCATGCCTGTCATGCCCATCAAAACAGTGGAGTGGCTTCCGGATCTGCCGCCGCGCCTCTATCCCGGCCGACTCAAGCTGGTCGATCAGACACGGCTGCCCAACGATCTGGTCTTCCTGGAATTGCGCGACAGCCGCTCCGTCTGGCAGGCCATCAAGTCCCTCCAGGTGCGCGGCGCTCCCGCCATCGGCGTGGCCGCCGCCATGGGCGTCGTGGTCGGCGTCCAGGAAAGCGGGGCCGCCACCGTTGCGGCCATCCGCGAGGCGGTCGAGAAAACCGCGGCCTACCTCGCCACCTCCCGCCCCACAGCCGTGAACCTCTTCTGGGCGCTCGAGCGCATGAGGCAAACGACCGGCCGGGAGGGAACGGACTCGCCCGAAGCATTAACCGAACGCCTGGCGCTGGAAGCGGTCCGCATAACCCGGGAAGATACCGCCATGTGCCGGGCCATCGGCGAACACGGCGCCGCTCTGCTGTCGGGCGTGGACTCCATCCTGACCCATTGCAACGCGGGCAGCCTCGCCACCTCCTGGTACGGCACCGCCCTGGCCCCCGTCTATGTGGCCCGCGAAAAAGGGCATGCCATCCGCGTGTTTGCGGACGAAACCCGCCCCCTGCTCCAGGGCGCCCGCCTCACGGCCTGGGAACTCAGCGAGGCCGGCATCGACACCACGCTCATTTGCGACAACATGGCGGCCTGCGTCATGCGCCAGGGCAAGGTCGGCGCGGTGCTCGTGGGGGCCGACCGGATCGCGGCCAACGGCGACACGGCCAACAAGATCGGCACCTACGGCGTGGCGCTCCTGGCGGCCGCGCATCGCATCCCTTTTTATGTGCTCGCGCCAAGTTCCACCTTTGACCTGAGCCTGAAATCCGGCGACCAGATCCCCATCGAAGAACGCGATCCGGCGGAGATCACAAACGGGTTCGGCCGCCAAACGGCCCCCGCCGGCATCCATGTCTACAACCCCGCGTTCGATGTCACCCCGGCTTCCCTCATCACAGCCATCGTTTGTGAGAAAGGCGTGGCCCGGCCGGATTACCGGATTTCATTGGCGGAAATGGGCTGAGGTCGGCGGTCAGTTGATAGAAGTCAGAGACGGCGAGCTGTGCCCTGATTATTTAAGCAGAATGCCAATGATGACCCCGACCACCATCGAGCCCAGCAGGGCAAACGAGACCTGGACATTGTCGATCGTCCATGCAAAAAACTTGATATCGACCTCCCCACCAGTCAGCAGCAGCACGATCACAAAAACGACCATCAAAACCAGGGCCACAATCGTATGCTTGCTCATGCTTCATCCCCCCCTGCCGCGCCTTTGCCCGGCTCAACAACTTTTTCCAAAACGGACATAATGGTTTCCACAGCCGCCATGCGCCCCCGCCCCTGGGTGCCGCAGGCCAGGTCACCCGCCTCCGGATCCACCACCATGGCGCCGCGCTCGAGAAGGACTTTCAAATTGGCCTGGGTGGCGGGATGATCCCACATGCGGGAATTCATGGCCGGCGCCAGCACCAGCGGCGCGGGACAGGCCAGCGCCGTGCAGGTCAACAGGTCGTCCGAAATCCCATGCACAATCTTGGCCATCACATTGGCGGTGCACGGGGCGATCAGCAGCACCGTGGCCCGATCGGCCATGGAGATGTGCTCGGGATACCAATCGTGCTCTTTTGAAAACATGTCCACCGCCACCGGGTTGCGCGACAGCGTGCGCAGCGTCAACTCGGTGATGAACTCGGTGGCGCCGCGGGTCATGATGACGGAGACCTCCCATCCCCGCTTGCGGATCAACCGCACCAGGTCGGCGGTCTTGTAGGCGGCGATGGAGCCCGTGACTCCCAGGACAATATGTGGTGCCTTTTTTTTCATAAGCAGGAAGAATGGGCCAATACTAGCCCTTTTCAAAATCGGGCGCAAGGGCATTTGACAGCCGGCAATGCTCCGCCTGCCGGATCGCCCGCAGCCGGCCCAGCGCCGTTTCCAGGTCGTCATTCACCACCACGTACCGATATTCGCGCCAGCGCTCCATCTCCCCGGCGGCATTGTGCAGCCGGGTGGCAATGACCGCCTCGGAGTCCGTGCCCCGCCCGGTCAGCCGCTCGCGCAGCACCGCGAACGATGGCGGAACAATGAAAACATCCGTGAACCCGTTCCGGATCAGCGGATGGGTGTCGGGCGCCAGCGCCTGCCCGCGCAGTTGCGCCGCGCCCTGCACGTCGATGGTCATGACGATGTCCCGCCCCGCCATCAGGGCCCCCAGCACCGTCTCGCGCAGCGTCCCGTAATGGTGGCCGTGCACGAGCGCGTGTTCCAGGAAATCCCCCCGTTTGACGCGGCGGAGAAAATCGGCCTCGTCCAGAAAATGATAACTGCGCCCCGCCACTTCGCCGGTTCGGGGCGGGCGCGTGGTGCAGGAAACCGAGGCCACCAGGCCGTCGGCTTCCCCCACCCAGCGCGTGCACAACGTGGTCTTTCCGGCGCCCGAGGCGGCCGATAGCACCATCAGCAGGGGATGGCGCAGCCTGGGCACGGTTTCAAAAAGCCGGGCATCCGGATGGGCGGCCTCACTCGACATTCTGCACCTGCTCGCGGAAGCGCTCCAGTTCGGTCTTGAACTCGATGACCTGCCGGGAGATGTCCAGGTCGTTGGACTTCGAACCGATCGTATTGATCTCCCGGAACATTTCCTGCGCCAGGAAATCCAGCGAGCGGCCAACCGGCTCGCGGCTGTTGCCCAGGAGTTTTTCCGTCTGCTTGAGATGGCTCTCCAGCCGGGTGATCTCCTCGCTGATGTCGGCCCGCTCCGCCATCAGGGCAATCTCCTTCAAGATCGAACTGTCGGAGGCGTCCACGGGAATGCCGGCCTTTTTCAAGCGATCCAGAACGCCCTGCCGGTAACGGGGGCCCACCGTGGGCGCCCGTTTCGCAATCGAGCGGCGCATGGCGGTCAACGCCTTGATCCGGCCCGAAAGGTCCCGGACAATGGCCTCCCCTTCCAGTTCCCGCATGGCCACCAGCGCCGCCAGCGCCTGGCGCAACGCTTTCTCGCAGACCGGGCGGATCAGCGTCACGTCCTCTTCCACATAATGGTACTGCACCACCTCGGGAAGCTGCGTCAGCAGGCTGACCCCCAGGTTGTCCGCCAGCCCGAGCTCGCGGCCGATCGCGCGCAATTCTTTGACAAAGGCCGCGGCCAGGTGGCCGTCCACCTTGGCGCCCTGCTGGCGCTTCCGCTCCGAAACCGTCACGTTCACCGAGCCGTTAACCTGTCCGCGGGAGACGGATTCATGCACCACCTCCGTGAAGAGCGCTTCGAGAAACGCCAGCGGCCGGGGCAGGTTGAGCCGGAAGTCGAACTGCCGGCGATTAACCGAACTCAGGTCCACATCCACACGGATACCGGCGGAAACCGCCTCGCCATGTCCATATCCCGTCATGCTTTTAAGCGCCATGGGCTCCTCCTCCCGGGGTGGGTGATCCGGCCAGTCTCAACTTCTTCAGGTAGGCTTCCACAAACAGATCCAGGTCGCCGTCCAAAACAGCCTGGACGTTGGAGGTCTTCAGCTCCGTCCGCTCGTCCTTGGCCTGCGTGTAGGGCTGCAACACGTAGGAACGGATCTGGCTGCCCCAGGCGATCTCGCCCTTCTCGCCGTAGAACCGGTCCATTTCCCGCTTTTTCTTGTCCAGCTCCAACTCGTACAGCCGGGACTTGAGCATCTTCATGGCCTGCGCCCGGTTCTGGTGCTGCGACCGCTGGGTCTGGCACGAGACGACGAAGCCCGAGGGCATGTGGGTGATGCGGATCGCCGAGTCCGTCTTGTTGACATGCTGCCCGCCCGAGCCGCTGGAGCGGAAGGTGTCGACCCGGATGTCGGCGTCGTTGATCTCGATCTCGATGTTGTCGTCGACTTCCGCCACCACGTCCATGGAGGCGAAGGAGGTGTGCCGCCGCTTGTTGGAATCGAACGGGCTGATGCGGACCAGCCTATGCACGCCTCGTTCCGACTTTAGGTACCCATAGGCGTACGGGCCGATCACCTGCAGGGAGGCGCTCTTCAGGCCCACCTCTTCACCGTCCTGGTAATCCAGCAGTTCGACCTTGAAGCCCTTCCGCTCGCAGTAGCGGCGGATCATGCGGTGCAGCATGGAGGCCCAGTCGCAGGCCTCCGTGCCGCCGGCGCCGGCATGGAACGTGAGAAACGCGTTGTTGCGGTCCAGCGGACTGCTCAACATCGTTTTCAACTCCATGGCGATCACGTCCTGCTCGAGCGGGACGATGTCGGACTCGGCCTCCGCGTTGGCCATGGCCGCGAGGTCGGGATCTTTCTCGGCCGCCGCCATTTCGAGCAGGACGGCAACATCCTCGGACCGTTTGACCATGCTGTCGTAAGGGTTCAGGATCTCCCGTTCTCGGGTGGCCTGATCCAACAGGTCGCGGGCCTTGTTCGGGTCGTTCCAGAAATCCGGAGCCGATGTGCGGCGCTCCAGTTCGGCCGCCCGGGCGCGTCTTGCGTCCAAGTCAAAGATAACCTCTCATTTCCGCGAGCCGGCCGCGAATCGCGTCCAGCCGTCCCAGAATTTCCTCATTCACGCCGATGCTCCTTCTTGTTCTTCCAGTCCATCCAGCCCGCCGCCAGAATCCAGGCCAGCGTCAGCGCCGCGCAGGGGATGGCCCATAGCCTGTCCCCGTACCGGTTGTACACGGTCGGTTCCATGACCGCGGGCGGGACATTCACAAACGACACGTCCGATAAAACCTCCTCATCGGCGAGCGGACCGGGCAGGCCCAGCCAGCCGTCCGCCTCCGAGGGCGCCAGACCGCCCCGGTAAACCCGGCCATTCGGCTCGATGCAGGCGGAAGCCCCGGAATTGGAGACCCGCACCCCCGGCACCCGGTTCTCGATGCAGCGCATGAGGCTCAGATTCAGATGCTGGCGATGCTGGGCGGTGCCGTCAAACCAGGCGTCGTTCGACTGGTTGATCAGCAACCGCGCCCCCCGCCGAACGAAGTCCCGGGCAATTTCGGGGAACACATCCTCGAAGCAGATCGTGACGGAAAAACGGGCACCGGTTCCCGCCAGGTCGAAAACGGTCGCTTCGCGGCCCGGGGTGAGGCTCAGGCCCAGAGGCGACAGATTTTGCAGGCTCGGAAAATACTTGTCCAGGGGAATGAATTCCCCGAACGGCACGAGGTGTTGCTTGTCATACCGCGTCATTGAGACGGCGTTGCTGACCGGCGCCTGAATCAGGATGGAGCTGTTCGCCAGGCTCGTTTCCCCTTCATAAATGGAGCCCACGAGAAGTGGACCGCATTCCTGCGCCACGCCGACCAACCGGCTCACATACTCCGAGTCCCTGGCCATGTCGCCCGGGGTGGAGGTTTCCGGCCAGATGATCAGGTCGGGCCGCTTCTTCGTCAGGGCCAGCCCCGTTTCCGACGCCTCGAATGTCAACTGCGTCAGCCGGTTCTGCACCTCGTCCGCGAACTGCCCGTCCCACTTGACGTTTTGCGGCACCGCCGGCTGAACGAGGCCCACCAGAAGATTGCCGCCCTCCGAACCGTAGTGCTGGAAGCGCGAGCGCCCCAGGATGGTGCAGACGGCCATCGCCAAAAGTCCAATGAACAGCTCCACATGCGGCTTGTAGGGCTTGGGGTTGCGCCAGTCGACATACCGGCCGACCGTGAAAAAAACGGACGCGTTGAACAGCACCACGATGCCGGAGACCAGGTAGACGCCCCCCCACTCCGCCATCTGCGCGATGGCGGGATTCTGCGCCTGGGTGGCCCCCAGGGGGTTCCACGGAAAGCCGGTGAACAGGTTGCCCCGGATGTATTCGAGTCCGACCCAGAACATGGGAATGACAAAAACGCTGAGCGCATTCAGCCAGATCCGGTCCGTTCCGGTCCAGGCCAGCCAGCGGCAGACGGCCCAGGCGAATACCCCGGTGTACAGGGCGCAGTAAACCGAAAGGCCCAGCCAGCCCGCCGCAATCGCCGGCCACGGCAATCCGGCCGTGACATGCAGGGCAAGGAGCCAGGACAAACCCGTCGCCCAGGTGGCGACGCCGCTAAGCAGTCCCCAGCCAAAAGCTTGCCGGGGTGTGCTGAACCGGGCCAACAGGAGCAGCGGCACAAGCGCGACCCAACTGGTCGTCACGCTCTCCCACGGCGCAAACCCCGAGGCGATCATCAGACCCGAGGCCAAAGCGGCGAGCCCGCTTGCCGCCCACCGGATCATCTGGCGGGCGGAGGGCGTCATAATCCCGCCCCGCAGCACTTCTTGTATTTTTTGCCGCTGCCGCACGGACAGGCGTCGTTGCGGCCCACCTTGGGCCCGGCGCGCTGCACCGTGGCCGCGTTCTCCAGCGCCCGGTCGACCGCGTCGCGCGGTTTGACGGGCGCGGCCACGGGGGCCGGCCGGCGCCGTTCCGCAGGCGCGGGCTCGGCCGAACTGCTCGTCCCGAGCGTCTGTACGCTTTCGTGCACCACGCGCATGGCGCGGGGGGCCTGTGGCGCGGGCACAGGGGCAAGACGGAAGAGATTCGCCGCGACCTCCTGGCGGATGTTCGTCATCAGCGTGCCGAACATCTCGAAGGCTTCCTTTTTATACTCGATCAGCGGATCGCGTTGCCCGTAGGCGCGCAACCGGATGCCCTCGCGCAACTGGTCCATGCTGCGCAGGTAATCCTGCCAGTTCATGTCAATGGCGCGCAGCATGACGAAACGCTCGAATAGAATCGTGGTGCGCGGATCGCCCGCGTCGGACTTGATTTTGTACGCCTCGCGGATGCGGTCCATCATGGAGGCGCACAGGCTCTCCACCTGATCCTTGCCCGTCACCAGCGGCTCGCGGGGAACCGGCACCGGAAAGGTCATCTGGAACCATTCGAGGAACGACTTGGCGGTCTCCTCGTTGCCGTCCAAAAGCAGCTCCTCGGCGCGCGCGAGCAAGTGGTCCTCAATCATGCCCAGCAGGATGTCCGTCACCTCGGCCGAACGGACAATGTCGCCGCGCAGCTTGTAGACGATGGTCCGCTGCTTGTTCATGACGTCGTCGTACTCCAGCGTCCGCTTGCGGATGCTGAAGTTGTGCTGCTCCACGCGGCGCTGGGCGTTTTGGATCGAGCCGGTCAGGATGGAGCTCTCCAGCTCCTGGCCCTCTTCCAGCCCCCAGCGGGTCAACAGGCGGGCCACGCGGTCGGGGCAAAACAGGCGCATCAGGTCGTCTTCCAGCGACGTGTAGAACCGGGAGGAGCCCGGATCGCCCTGACGGGCGCACCGGCCGCGAAGCTGACGGTCGATGCGGCGGGACTCGTGCCGTTCGGTGCCGATCACATGAAGGCCGCCGGGATGGTCAAACAAAAACTGGCGGAGCGTCTTGCCTTCCGGCAGCTTGTCCGACAGCGACATGGGCGACAGGATGATGCTGCGGTCGAACGGCACGACGCCCTCGCCCAGCTTGATGTCGGTTCCGCGGCCGGCCATGTTGGTGGCGATCGTGATGGCGTTCTTCTGGCCGGCGTCGGCCACGATCTGCGCCTCTTTTTCATGGTACTTGGCGTTGAGCACGTTGACGTTCAGCACCCCCGCCCCGCGCAGCATGCGGGCCAGCAGTTCGGACGTTTCCACGGAAATCGTGCCCACCAGCACGGGCTGGCCGCGCTTGTGGCAGTCGACGATCTCGTCGATGATCGCCTTGAACTTTTCTCGCTTCGTCTTGTAGACGCGGTCGTCGTTGTCGACCCGGCGAACCGGCCGGTTCGTCGGCACCACCATCACGTCGAGCTTGTAAATCTGAAGGAATTCGTCAGCCTCCGTCTCGGCCGTGCCGGTCATGCCGGCCAGCTTCTCGTACATGCGGAAATAGTTCTGAATCGTGATCGTGGCCAGCGTCTGGGTCTCCTGCTCGATCTTGACGCCTTCCTTGGCCTCCACCGCCTGGTGCAGACCGTCGCTCCAGCGGCGGCCCGGCAGAATGCGGCCCGTGAACTCGTCCACGATGAGTACCTGGTTGTTCATGACCACGTAATGGACGTCGCGCTCGTACAGACAATAGGCCCGGATCAACTGGTCGACATTCTGAATGCGCTCGCTGCGCTCGGCAAACAGCTGCTGCACCTTCTGCTTGGCCTCGGTGCGGGCGGGCGGCTCCATCTTCGCATCGCCATCGATGTCCGACATGGCCGCCACGATGTCCGGCAGCACATAGGCGTCGGGATCCGCGGGGTTAAGCTCCTGGCAACCCTTCTCCGTCAGGCTGGCCTCGTGACCGCGCTCGTCGGTGGCAAAAAACAGCTCTTCGGTCAGCGCGCGGGCCGTATCCTTGTTCATGTCCGTGAGCATCATGTTCTCCACCTGCTCGTGGAGGGTGCGGACGGCCGGAATCTCCATCAGGTGCAGCAACTGCTTGTGCTTTGGCATGCCGTGATAGACCTGGTAAAGACGGTGGCGCACCTCGGACTTGGCCTCGTCCAGCGTAAGCTCGGACTTGGCCTTGGCCTTGACGCCTTCCGCTTCGGCGGCGTCGGGCGCCACCAGGGGAAGCATTTCGCGAACCTCCTGCATGTACTTGCTGCAAAGCTCGGACTGCTGGCGGACGAGGCGCTCGACGCGGGGTTTGAGCTTCTCGAACTGGTGGGTCGACTCGGGCGACGGGCCCGAGATGATGAGCGGCGTGCGGGCCTCGTCGATTAGAATGCTGTCCACCTCGTCCACGATGGCGAAAAAGTGACCCCGCTGCACCTGGTCTTCCGGGCGGAAGGCCATGCCGTTGTCGCGGAGATAATCGAACCCGAATTCGCTGTTGGTGCCGTAGGTGATGTCTTTCGCGTATTCCGCCCGGCGCTCGGCGGGCGACATCCAGTTCTGAATGCAGCCGCAGGTCAGCCCGAGATAGGCGAAAACGTGGCCCATCCACTCCGAGTCGCGGCGCGCCAGGTAGTCGTTCACCGTGACCAGGTGGACGGGCTTGCCCGTGAGGGCGTTCAGGTAGAGCGGCAGCGTGGCCACCAGCGTCTTGCCTTCGCCCGTGGCCATTTCGGCAATCTTGCCCTTGTGCAGCGCAATGCCGCCCATCAGTTGCACGTCAAACGGCACCATGTCCCAGACGCGCTTCTGACCGCACACATCGGTCTCCAGGCCCACCATGCGGCGGCAGGCGTTCTTGACCGTGGCAAACGCTTCGCACAGCAGGTCGTCCAGGGCCTCGCCCTGGGCCAGCCGTCTGCGAAACGCCTCCGTTTGCCCCTTGAACTGCTCGTCCGTCAAACGCTGGTATTCCGCTTCGAGTTCGTTGATGCGGGCCACGAGAGGCTTCATCAGCTTGATGTCGCGCTGGCTTTTGGTGCCGAATAGTTTCTTTAAAAGGCCGATCATGGTTTCTCCGTAACGAATTCAAAAGGCAATACTATTGCATTTCAGGAAATAAATCCATAGGATATGCAAGCAAATCGGCGGTCCTTTCAGAGAGCCGCCTGTCGCTTATGGATAAAAAAGACATGCCGCCCAACCTCCTTTCTCCACCCCCGCCCGGCTCGCGGGACAAGACGGTTCTCGAAGAAACCACTCCGCCGCCCCCGCCCGACGCGGACCGGATGCGCCTGATCGAGACCTACCGCGCCATCTTGCGGGAAGGCGCGCTGCGCTATCCCGTCGCCTACCACTTCATCCAGGAACTCGGCAAGGGCCGCCAGGGCGTCGTTTACCTCGCCGTCCGCCAGGGGGCCCGGGGATGCCACACCCGGCACGCGGTGAAGCTCTTCGATCCTTCAATCTACTCCACGGCCGAACGCTACTGGACCGACATGGGGCGCATCGCGGGGCAGGTCTCCCGGCTGCAGCCCACGCAACATGTCAACCTCATCGCCTGCGACATCTACGACGAGAGCAACGGCGTCGGGTTCATCCAGATGAATGCCGTCGACGGCATCGACCTGCAGTATTTTCTCAGCTCCACGCACCTGGCCATCGCCCGGGGCCAGTGCTCCGACGACGAGTGGCGCCATTTCATGAGCGTGCTCTTCCGCCTCCAGGGCGACCGGATCCTGCTCACGCCCGGCATCGCCGTCCATATCCTGCGGGAAATCCTGGCGGGTCTCCAACACCTTCACGAGGCGGGGTTCCTGCACGGCGACATCAAGCCCTCCAACATCATGGTCGACCGGACGGGCGGCATCCGAAGCGTCGACTTTGGCCGCGCCTCCCTGATCGGCGAACGCATCAGCATCCAGCTCGGAAGCCCCCTATACATGGCCCCTGAAATTCACCGGCTCGAACCGGGCCTTCCCCAGTCGGACATGTATAGCCTGGGGCTTTTGGCCGTGGAGCTCCTGGGCGGCCGCGTTCCGTTCAATCCCGCCATCTTCACGGACGACGACCTGCTGGCGGCCAAAATGAAGCTGCCCGACAAGCTCGAAACCTGGCTCCCCCCCTACGTCGTGGAAAACGAACTGCTCATGGCCATCCTCAAGAAAATGCTCCAGCCGGACCCCAAGCAACGCTTCCGCTCCGCGCGGGAGTGCTCCGGGAGCTCCAGAGGGCTCCGGGGCGTGCAGCGCCAACTGGCCAAGATGGATATCGACGCGGAATACGACATGGAGATCGAGCGCTACGTCGAGAAATTGCTCGACCCGACGACCGGGCACATCAACCCGCGCATGGACTAAGTCGCGTCCGCCCGCCGCCGGAAATATTCCGAGCCGCCCGTGAGCACCCGTTCGATACGACCCGCCCGCTCCAGCGATAGCAACTCGCGCTCCAGGTCGGTCCGCTCGCGGTGAAGGGAGACAACCAGCTGCTCCAGCGTCGAAGGATGGCGGCTCACCGTCTCCAGCAAGTCCCCGCCCGAGCCGGAAGCGGCCTCCGCATGACCCGCCGCCAGTTCGGGCGTCTCCGCGCACGGCTGAAAGAGCAGGGCCCGCTCCCGAAGCTCCGCTTCGCCGACAGCCCGGGATTCGGGCTCCGCCGGAGGCCGCACCACCGTGTTCAAATGCACACGGGCGGGATTCAAGCCATTCACCAGCGCGGCAATCCGCCCGACCTCATCGGGCCGATCGTTGACGCCCCGAACCAGGAAAACTTCCACCCACAATGTCCCCTTGTACAGCGCCGAAAAATCGCGAAGTCCCCCCAGAACACACTCGAAGCGCAATGAGGGATGGGGCCGGTTGATGCGGCGCCAGGACTCCTCGTCCCAGCCGCTCAGGGAAACCTTGACGATGGATGCCTTGGCGGCCGCCTCCCGCACCTCGGGCAGGAAAAAGAGGGATCCGTTGCTCATCAGCACCGTCGGAATGGCGCTCCGGGCGCGCAACCCGTCGAGCACCTCGCCGAATCCCGTATGAAGGGTCGGCTCGCCGGAGCCGGCAAGCGTCACGTGGTCGCTCCGCCCGCCCGCGGCAAGCCACTCCGAAAACTCGGCCAGCACTTCTGATTCGGGAACAAAACGCCCCCGTTCCAGGCTGGGAGTCGGCGTGCGTCCGATTTGACAAAACACACAGTCGAAGGAGCAGGTTTTGCCGCGGACCAGTTCGATTCCCAGCGACAACCCGAGACGGCGCGAGAGGACGGGTCCGAAAATGTGTCGGTAGGCGCCCATGGCTACTTGCCCAAGGCCAGGCGCCGGGAAAGCCACTCCGGCAGGCCGTTTTCAAGGATGCGCTGTTGCGTCGCGGCGACATCATAGACAACGCGATGAAATTCCACCGTTTTCGTTTCCAATTCGTAAGTGGCGAAACAGGCGCGGGGATCTCCGTCACGGGGCTGTCCCACGCTGCCCACATTGATGAAAAGCTTCTGCCCGAAGGAAGGCGAAATACGTTCGGGCGGCAGGCGCATCGTGCGCTCCGATGTTTTCTGGAAAACAACCGGCACATGCGTGTGACCGTGGAAACAGACCGCCGAGGTCTGGTAGGCAAAATGCGCCTCCGCCTGAAGCTCGTCAAACACGTAGCCCCACTTTTCCGGGACGTCCAGGGTGCTGTGCACCATTGTGAACCCATCCACCAGGCGCTTCTGGCGCAACTTGCGAAGATAGTCTTTTTGCTCCTCCGTCAGCACGTGGCGGGTCCACTCCACAACGCTGGCGGCCATCGGATGGAAATCCTTCAACGTGTCGTCGTGCGCGCAATAATAATCGTGATTGCCCTGAACACAGGCGCACTTGAGCTGAATCACGCGATCGACGCAGGCCCCGGGGCAGGCGTTATACCCGACAATATCACCAACACACGCATACGCCGTCACCCCGAGTGAGGCCGCGCTTTCCAGGACCGCTTCCAGGGCTTCGATGTTGCCGTGAATGTCCCCGAGGATTGCGTATTTGGTGCCTTCGCCCATTCTCTTACAACCTCATCATCCCTATGCCTTCAGCAACGCTTCGGCGAAGAGCATATCTTCCGGGGTGGTGACCTTTAAATTGGAAGGAGAAGACGGCACCAGGTGAACCTGCTTGCCCAACAACTCAACCGCCATCGCTTCATCTGTCACCTGCTTCTTCTGGGCCCCCATCTTCGCGAAGGCCTCCCTCAACAGGTCGACCTTGAACGACTGCGGCGTCTGCACGGCCCAGAGCTTCAAACGGTCCACCGTCTTGCTCACCACAAACCCGTGCCGCACTTCCTTAAGAGTATCCGTCACCTTGACCGCCGCCACACCCGAACCGTAGCGCTTGGCGGATTTCAAGGTTTCGGAAATCAGTTCGGCCCGCACACAGGGCCGGGCCCCGTCATGCACCGCCACCAGCGAAACACCCTCCGGCAACTCCGCCAGGCCGTTGGCCACCGATTCCTGGCGACAAGAACCGCCCGCCACAATGCGCTGGACCTTGGAGCAACCGAAAACCTGAACAAGCCCCCGGGCGGCGTCCAGGCGGTCTTTTCGGACAACCAGAATGACACCCTCAATTTCGGGGCAATCTTCAAAGGCCTGAAGGGAAAATGCCAGAACCGGTTTTGTGCCAAGGTTCAGGAAAGCCTTGTCGATGCCGGCTCCCATCCGCTCGCTTTTGCCGGCAGCCACGACAACACCAAAATTCATGAAATAACATCCTCTCTCTTTGACTATTACCTTATTCCCACACACCCCTTTTGTCAAGCACCTGTCCGCCTTCCCGGCGATTCCGAATAATCCCTCATGACGCTTCGGAAGAACGGGCGGGAAGCGGCAGCAATCGCATTGTCATGGGATCGGGGCAGAGTCCGGAGGTTGTGCGCGGCGCGTCGGGACTGCGATAAACTGGCAAGAGGGTCGGGCAAGGCGGCCTTCCACGCGCTCGGTCAAGTGAAGAAGCGCAGTTGGCCGGGCGGCGGCGCCCGTTTCCGGTTGGGTGCCCGAAGAGCCGCCCACCGAACGATTCAAAGAACTGCCCTCCCTCTGAACTGCGTAACCCGAGATCGTCCGGTTGCGTTGAAACTCGGAGCAACAAAACGCCGCAGGCGGGGGCCGGCGATGCGCAGAGGCCGCCCGATCCGGAATGGACCGGACACGCCACGCGGACTCTCAGCATCCCGGTGCTGCCTGAGGCGTAGTCTCTTTCAGGGTGCATCTGGATCATCTTGATTCGCGAGAGGTCACCCGCTATAGTGCCACCCATGCGAACCGGCGACTCCCGAGAATCCTGGAAAATCATCCCGCTCGACGCCCAGCCTGTCATTCTGCATGCCTCCCCCGACCCGCTCGGCGTGTTCCAGGCCAATCCCTCCCTGCTGGCCCTCTCCAGCGGCCGCCTCCTCGCCGCCATCCACCTTCACGGCCCCGGACTGGCCAAGCAACCCGGCATCAAGGGCAAGCACTACCCCCACAGCCACCAGCTCCTGGGCAAAATCTACTCCTCCAACGACAAGGGCGCCACCTGGCAGCACCGCTCCGACTTCCCCTTCGCCTTCGCCCGCCTCTTCCGCGACAGCGAATCCATATTCGCCCTCGGCCACAAGGGCAACCTCCAGATCCTCAAATCCGCCGACGGCGGCAACACGTGGAGCAAGCCCGAATCCCTCACGCCGGAAGACGACACCGGCGGCTACTTCCACCAGGGCCCCGGCAACGTCATTCTCCACCAGGGCCACTTCTACGCCGCCTTCATGAAGAGCCGCCCCGCCCCCTTCCAGGGCTGGCCCGGCAGCATCCTCAAGCCCGTGGTCCTGCGCGCCAAGGCCGGCACCAACCTCATGTCGGCCAAAAGCTGGACCCTTTCCACGCCCGAAAAAAACTTCGCCGACTGGTACCCCCCCGCCTCCTACCCCGGCTTCGGCATCCCCTTCTTCTCCACCCCCTCGGCCGACAAAAGCGACCCCATCGGCGGCGGCCGTTTTGCCAGCCGCATCGGCTGGGACGACGCCCACGTGCTGCCCCTGCCCCCGCCGCCGCACCACTGGCACGACCCGGCCGCCCTGCTTCTGGTCTGCAGGACGGGCCTGCACCGCTCCAACCTGGCGGCCGTCCTGAAAATCCGCCTGCACGCCGATGCCCCGCCGGTCCTCGAGCCGCTCGCCGCGCCCTCCGGCGTGCCGATCTCCTTCATCCCCTGGCCGGGTGGCAACAAGAAATTCGATGTGGTATTCGACGAAACCGGCGGCCTATACTGGACCGCCGGCAACCGCATGACCGACACGCTGACCCTGCCCGCCCGGCTGCACCCCAAATGGCCGGGCCTGCCCTGCGAAGAATCCGCGGGGCTCCAGCTCCATTTTTCCCGCAACCTCGTCGACTGGTCCTTTGCCGGACTGATCGACCAGACCGCCGCGCCCGGCCTGTACCGCACCGGCTGCGCCCTGGCCGTCAAAGGCGCCGACCTGCATGCGATTGCCCGGGCCGGCGACGAGGCGTGCAAGAAGCTGCCGGCCACCAACCTGATCCTCAGCTACCGGATTCCCGAATTCCGCTCATTGGCCTACTGAACCCTGAACCTACTATCCGACGAACCCCTTCCCGCACCGCGCCTTTCCGGAGGGCTCCGCCCGAATGCCGGCCCGAGCCCTATGCGGAGCGCCATGCGATGGCGCAAGCCGCGCGACCCACCATGCCGGTCTAGTGTTTCCACGGCGAGAACGACGCCCTGATGCCGGTCGGCGAGGCCCGCCGGTTCGCGCGGGCCACGCACAACAATACCGGTTTTAGGTACACGAAAATCGCGGGCGCCGACCCCGGCTCCCCGGTCTTCCGGCCCGGACCCTTGGACTGGGCCGCCGCCGTCTTTGAAAAGCTTCGCCGCACCGCCCCGCGTCCGTCATCCCGAGCGTAGTCCAGGGAGCTCCGCCATCCCAAGAAAAGCATTATCAACCGCTTGATGACAACTATTTCTACAAATAACCATTCCTTGCTTGCTTCACCATACCGCTTCTCCTAATATACAAGCTCGCCTTTTTTAACTTTGGTGCCAGTGGAACAAGGAAGACGGTCAATGAAACTGACGGGTGACGGGTTCACGCTGCTCCTTCTGGGGCAGGCGATGGTATTTCTATTTTTGGGACTAATGGTCCTCTTCATAAATGGTTCGGCGGCTTTTGTGAAACGTTTCCTCCTGCGCGAAGAAACGGAACTCTTTGAAGAACGCCACGAACAACCCGCTGTGGCGGCCGACGACGATACCGACCTCGAGATCGCCGTGGCCGCCGTCGCCGTCCAACACCTCCGCGCCTGTTCCTGATTTTTCATAGCCCGCCCCCAGGAGACCCGTTCCGATGAAATCCATCCGCTTCATGGACACCACGTTCCGCGACGGCTTCCAGTCCGTTTTCGGCGCCCGCGTCAAGACCAGCGACTTCCTGCCCGCCCTTTCGGCAGCGGCCGAGGCCGGCATCGACAACTTTGAAATCGGCGGCGGCGCGCGGTTCCAGAGCCTCTACTTCTACACTCAGGACGACGCCTTCGAGATGCACCGCCAGTGCCGCGCGCTCGTGGGCCCCGCCGTCAACCTGCAGACCCTCTCCCGGGGCGTCAACGTGGTGGGCCTGGAATCCTACAACCGCGAGATCATCGACCTGCACGCTCACCTCTTCGCCAAGTCCGGCATCTCGACGATCCGCAACTTTGACGCCCTGAACGACGTGCGCAACTTGGCCCCCTCCGGGCAGGCGATCCGCGATTCCGGCATTCACCACCAGATCAGCGTCACGATGATGGCGTTGCCCCCCGGCCTGAAAAACACCTACGCCCACAGCGCCCAATTCTACGCCGACACGCTGAAGCAGATTCTCGAGGCGAACGTGCCCTTCGACAGCGTCTGCTTCAAGGACGCCTCGGGCACCACGCCGCCCTCGATCGTGGGCGCGACCATCCGCCTCGCGCGGCAGATGCTCGACGGCGCCTTCCCGAACCGCCACATCGACATCATCTTCCACACCCACTGCTCCGTGGGCATTGCCGAGCTCTGCCACATGGAGGCCATCCGCAACGGCGCGGATCAGATCGACCTGGCCATGTCCCCCCTGAGCGGCGGCTCCTGCCACACCGACATCCTGACCGCCTGGCACATGTTCAAGGGGACCGACTACGTCCTGACGAACAACCGCGGCGAGGAGATCGATTACGAGAAGATCCTCAAGGCCGAGGAAAAACTCAAGGAATGCTTCGCCCGCTACTTCTTCCCGCCCGAAGCCAAGGCCACGGAACCGCTGGTGGCGCTGAGCCCCATGCCCGGCGGCGCCCTGACCGCCAACACGCAGATGATGCGCGACGCCCAGTGCCTGGACCGCTATCCCGAAGTCATCAAGGCCATGCGCGAAGTCGTCGAACGCGGCGGGTTCGGCACCTCCGTCACCCCCGTCAGCCAGTTCTACTTCCAGCAGGCCTTTTCGAACGTCATGCAGGGCCGGTGGAAAAAAATCACCGACGGCTACGGCAAGATGGTGCTCGGCTATTTCGGCAAGACCCCCGCCCCGGCCGATCCCGAGATCGTCAAGCTGGCCGAAGCGCAGCTCAAGCTGCCGCCCACCACCGAAGCCACGGTGGATATCAATGACCGCACCAAGCCCGGAAAGGCCGCCCTCACCAAGCACCTCCAGGAACAGAAGATTCCGGTGACGGACGAAAACATCTTCATTCTCGCCATGTGCGGCGAGAAAGGCATCGACTTCCTCAAGGGCACGAAACCCCTGATGATCCGTTACAACGAACCCCACAAAAACACGCCCGCACCCATGAAAAACGTCTCCGGTCCCGCCTCCTACACCGTCACGGTCAATGGCAAGCCATACCATGTGACCGTCAACGAATCCGGCGCCGCTCCGTCGGTCGTCCCGGTTCCCGCCCCTGCCGCCCCGGCTCAACCCGCCCACGCTCCCGTCCCCGCCCCGGAGACAGCGCCGGCCGCCGCCCCCGCCGCCGTGAAGGGCTCTTCCGTCAAGTCGCCCATGCCCGGCACGGTCTTCAAGGTGCTCGTCAAGGTCGGCGACACGGTCAAGGCCGCGCAGAACGTGGTGATCATCGAAGCCATGAAAATGGAGATCGAAATCAAATCCGATCGTGCCGGCACCGTGACCGGCGTTTTTGCCTCCGTCGGCGCCTCGGTGCAGACGGGTCAGCCCCTGATCACCATTGGCTAAAACGCAGGACACTTGCCCATGAAAGCGCACGCCTTCTTCCCCGTCCTCTGGGGCGCCCTGGTGCTGGCCTTGAGCACCGCCTTCCTGCAGGCGCAGCAACCGGATCCGGCCGCCTCCGCGGCCGTTGTCCCCGCCGCGCTCAGCGTGGAATCCGACCCGGCGCGGCCGGCGCAACAGGACGAGGTGCTCGCCGTCTCGCGCGAGGCCAACGGAGACCTGGCGGTCACCTATGTCTGGCACAAGCCGGCGATCGTGTATGAGTTGTCCCTTGAAAAGGACCAAGTGGTTTACCCCCGCCGCTCGATGGCGATTCTGGAAATCCCGGAGCGCAGCAAGGCGACCATCCGGGCGGGTGACACCTACACGATTCTCGCCCTCGAGATCCGGCAGGGCCAAATCCTGCAGCCGGGCGACCGCCTGTTTGTCATGCGCAAAGATATCCTGGCGCACGATTCCGTGCCCATGGCGACGAAGCAAGTCCGCCTGCCGGACGACTGGGGCAAGCTTTTCCGCGACATGTGGGCGAGCACGGGGATTTACGACCTCATCGCCAAAACCTCTTCGGATTGGCGCCTGGGCTTCGGCCGGTTGGTCATGATCTCCGTGGGCCTTCTGTTGCTCTTCCTGGCGGTCAACAAGGGCTTCGAGCCGCTCCTGCTGATCCCCATCGGCTTTGGGGGCATCCTGGCCAACATCCCGCTGGCTAGCCTCGCCGGACCCGACGGTCTTCTGGGCCTCGTCTACGGATTCGGCATTGAAACGGGCGTGTTCCCGCTGCTGATCTTCCTGGGCATCGGGGCGATGACCGATTTCGGCCCCATGATTGCCAACCCGGCCACGGCCCTGCTGGCCGCTGCCGCCCAGTTGGGCATCTTCGCCGCCCTGATCGGCGCGCTGGTGCTCAACGACTATTTCGGCATCCCCTTCACGCTGAAGGAAGCGGCCTCCATCGGCATCATTGGCGGGGCCGACGGGCCAACGGCCATCTTCCTCACCACCCGGCTTGCCCCCAACCTGCTGGGCGCCATCGCCGTCTCCGCCTATTCCTACATGGCGCTGGTGCCGATTATCCAGCCGCCCATCATGCGGCTGCTGACCTCCCGGAAGGAACGGCTGGTCCGCATGGAACAGATGCGGCCGGTGTCCAAGACTGAAAAAATGATCTTCCCGCTGGGCATCACGCTGCTGTGCGCCCTGCTGCTGCCGGACGCCGCCCCGCTGATCGGCATGATGATGTTCGGCAATTTCCTGCGCGAATCCGGCGTGGTGGAGCGCCTCAGCAGCACCGCGCAGAACGCGCTGATCAACATCGTGACGATCTTCCTGGGCATCACGGTGGGATCCAAGCTCTCGGCCGATAAATTCCTAAATACCCAAACGCTCGGCATCCTGATTCTCGGCCTCTTCGCCTTCGCCATGAGCACGGCCGGCGGCGTGCTGCTCGGCAAGTTGATGTGCCGCCTGTCGGGCTGGAAAATCAATCCCCTCATCGGCGCGGCCGGCGTTTCCGCCGTGCCCATGGCGGCCCGCGTGGTCAACAAGGTTGGCAGCGAGGAGGATCCGCACAACTTCCTGCTCATGCACGCCATGGGCCCCAATGTGGCCGGCGTGATCGGCAGCGCGGTGGCCGCCGGCGTCCTGCTCAACGCCCTGAAGAACCTGTAACCCCTCCGGCATTTTTGCGCCACTGGAGCAGTTCGGCGAGGCCGTCGCGCAGGGTCGTTTTGGGTTCATAGCCCAGGCGCTGGCGGGCCAGCGAAATGTCGGCCAGCGAATGCTGCACATCCCCCGCCCGCGGCAGGGCGAACTTGGGCGTCACCTCGCGCCCGAACAACTGCCCCAGTACGGCCAGCAACTCCAGCAGTGAAACCGCCCGGGCCGTTCCCACATTCATCACCTCGCCGGGCTCGACCGCCATGGCGTGCATCGCTTTCAGGTTCGCCTGGACCACGTCCTTCACATAGACGAAATCGCGCGTCTGCTTCCCGTCCCCGAAAATGGTGGGCGTGCCGCCGGCGGACAAGACGTCGGTGAATTTGGAGATCACGCCCGAATACATCGACTTGGGATCCTGGCGCGGCCCGAACACATTGAAATAGCGCAGCGCCACGGTCTGTAGCCCGTAAAGCTGCGCGAACGAACGCAGGTAATGCTCCCCCGCCACCTTCGTGAGGCCGTAGGGCGACTCGGGCTCCGGGCGCATGGTCTCCCGCTTGGGCAGCGCCGGGTTGTTGCCATAGGCGGCAGCCGTGCTCGCCATGACCAGCCGCCGGACCCCCGCCTCGCGCGCCGCCATAAGCACGTTCAGCGTGCCCGTGGCGTTGACCTCGTGACACTCGCGCGGCTGTTCGACCGAAAGCGGGACCGACACCATGGCCGATTCATGAAAAACGTACTCCACGCCGCGCATCGCAGCGGCCAGGGCGGCCGTGTCGCGCACATCCCCCGCAATCCAGGTGTACGGAGCCTTGACGCCGTCTAGGTTTTCGCGGTGGCCCGTGGCCAGGTTGTCAAACACCCGCACGGCATGCCCCTCGGCCGCCAGCGCCTCGACAATATGCGAGCCGATGAATCCCGCCCCGCCTGTGACCAGATAAGTCGCCATGTCCTACGTCCCTTTCTTTGCGGAGCCCAGCCGCTCGCCCGAATATTTCCGCTGTCGGATCGGCTCCCACCACCAGCGGTTGTCCAGATACCAGCGCACCGTCTTGCGCAGGCCGGTCTCAAAGCTCTCCTGCGGCTGCCAGCCCAGTTGCGCGCGCAACTTCGTCGAATCGATCGCATACCGCCGGTCGTGCCCGGGGCGGTCCTGCACGAACGTGATCAAGCCGCGCCGGGCTTCCGCGCCGGGGCACAGCTCGTCGAGCAGGTCGCAGACCGACTCGACCACCTGCAGGTTGGTGCGTTCGTTGCCGCCGCCCACGTTGTACGTTTCGCCCGGCACCCCCCGCTCCGCCACCGTCAACAGAGCGCGGACATGGTCGTCGACGTACAGCCAGTCGCGCACGTTGTCCCCTTTTCCATAAACCGGCAGCGGCCGGCCCTCCAGCGCGTTGAGGATGACGAGCGGAATCAGTTTTTCCGGAAAATGGTAGGGGCCGTAGTTGTTCGAGCAGTTCGTGATCAGCGCCGGCAGGCCGTAGGTGTGGTGCCAGGCCATAACCAGGTGGTCCGAGGCGGCCTTGCTGGCCGAATAGGGCGAGCGCGGGTCGTAGGGCGTCTTTTCCGTGAAATACCCCTCCGCCCCGAGGCTGCCGTAGACCTCGTCCGTGGAAATATGCAGGAACCGGAAAGCGGCGCGGGCGGCCGGCTCCAGCTTGTCCCAATAGGCGCGGGCGGTCTCCAGCATGGTGTAGGCGCCGAAGACGTTCGTTTCGATGAAGGCCGCGGGTTTGTCGATGGATCGGTCCACGTGGGATTCGGCCGCCAGATGCATCACGACATCGGGCTTGAATTCGGCAAAGACCCGCGAGACCGCGGCGATGTCGGCCACGTCGGCCTGGACGAAGCTGTAGCGGGGGTCGGCGGCGGCCTCCTTGACCGATTCCAGGTTGCCCGCATAGGCGAGCTTGTCGAGGTTGCAGACCCGGTGCGGGGTCTTCGCGATCAGCATCCGGACCACCGCGGAGCCGATGAACCCCGCGCCGCCGGTGATCAGAAACCGTTTTTCACCGTTCATGTCATCGCTCCTTATTCCAGCTCCAGCGTCAGGGCGGCCAGGAAATCGCGGTTGTCCGCGCTCAGGTAGCGCATCGAGCCGCCCATCCGGCTGAAGGTCTTGTTGAACCGCAAATAGTAGTCGGGGGAATCCGCGGGCGGCTCGCCCTGCGACCAATCCCAGCGCGATTCGGCCAGGTCCACGACCATGAGGTGGAAGCGCTCCAGCGGCCGGCCCGCCTGGAGGGCCAGGTTGCGCGACATGGCCATGGATTTTTCGAAAATCATGGGCGACATCACGGCCGAGCCGACGGACAGGTAGACGCCGCCTTCGAGCTGCGACACGCTGTTGGCGTAGCGCAGGAAATCGCGCTCCGCCGTGCGGCCGATGGCGGCCCCGCAGTTGATCGGATGCGTGTAAATGATGTCGTGCCCGAACATGGGATGGCCGGTGAAGGGGATGCCGAGGCGGCAGGCGGCCGCCTGGATGCTGAATTTTTTGAACGGATGCGGCACGGCCATCCAGCCCTGCGGCAGGCCGCGGCTGCCCAGCACGGCCAGCACATCGGCCGCCGCCGCCGCCTGGGCGGCCTGGAGGGGCCCCTCGAATGCGTTCCGAATTTCGGTAAGAAGCGCCGACTGGCGAGGCACATCGTGGCCTCCTTTCAGGATGAGCCGGCCGATCGATTCGCCATAGCCCAGGCCGTCGCGGGCGCCCAGCAGCAGGGCCAGGTTGATGTGGAAGCCGGTCTCCTGCCAGAGCCCGAAGCGCCCGTCCTTCACGTTCGCCTTCACATCCTCGCTCGTCTCTCCCTGGAATGCGTACTCCCAGTCGTGGATGATGCCGGCCCCGTTGGTGGCCAGGTGAGTCAGCCACCCTTTTTCCATCAGGTGAATGAAGACCGGGCCCAGCCCGTTCTTGACGCTGTGCGCGCCGAACGCGGCGATCACCGGGCGGCCCGCCCGCTTCGCCAGGCGGATCTTTTCGGCCGTTTCGCGCACGGCGGCGCGGAACGGCTCGTCCGTCCGCCCGGGCGGGTCGCCGGGCCTGACCTGGTCGCGCTCGATGACGGAGCGGTTGGGGCGCTCCCTCAGGCTGTGAAGGCGCAGGCGGTTTCGATCCAGTTCCGGGAAGCTCATCCGGGCGTCTCCCTGAGCAGTCGTTTTTTAAGTTCCGAATAATGGGACGTATAGCGCGCGCCCAGCTGGGACTCGCGGTGGTCGAACCCGAACGCCCGGCGCTTGACGCCGAGCACCGGCGGCGCCTGGATGCGCTTGGCCACGCCCATGCCCTGGTACCGGACCCACCAGCGCTCCAGGTCGGCCACGAAGGAGCGGGCGTCCGGGAAAAGGTCCGCCACGCGGCCCGCGAAGCCGATCCGCGCCTCCAGCTCGCCCCCGGCGTACCATTCGAGGATCTCCTCGGGGGTGGTCCGGTTCCAGGCTTCCACCCAGCTGCGGAAGAGGCAGTCGTGATAGGGGTACTGGATCGGGTCGCCCTTCCCCTCGTCCACGTTCTGGGCCGCGCTCAGTTCGGCCGAGGGCGTGACGGTGAAGACGCCCTCGGAAATGACCGGCCGCCCGTAGACCTGTTCGTTGAGATGGCGGGCCAGGGCGTAGACCTCCCCCTTCCACAGGTCGGCGATGTTGGCCAGCCAACCGCCCAGATCGCCGTAAAGGGTCGAATACCCCACGGTCATCTCCGACTTGTTCGCGTTGCAGGTGAAGACGCCGCCCACCGAGGCGGCCACCGCGGCCAGGATGCGGGCCGAGCGGTCGCGCGCCTGAACATTCTCCATCACAAAATCGGTCAGCCGCAGGGTAACCGACTGGGCGCCGTCGGCGCTGACCAGCCGGAAGCCCTCCATCTGGTCGCGAACGGCCTGGACCGACGGCTGGATGGGGATTTCGCCGTAGGGGCAGCCCAGGGCTTCGGCCAGCGAGGCCGCCAGGCGGCGGGTGCGGGCCGAGGTGAACGGACCGGGCATGTTGACGAGGACGACCTCGCCCGGGCCGAGCAGGGCGCGGTAGAGCGCGGCCGCCACAGCGGAGTCGATGCCGCCCGAGACCCCCACCACCACGCGCGAGACGGAGCAGAGCGCCATGAACCGGCGCGTGCCGGTGGAGACGGCCTGGTAGAGATCGGCGATCGTGTCCTCGCGCAAATCGAGGGGGCGGCCGAAGGGGGCGGCGGGGTCGGCCGGCAACTCCACCCGCAGCAGGCCCTCCTCGAAGGGGCGCAGGCCGTCGGCGATGCGGCCGCCGGGCCCGTAAACGGAGGAACGGCCGTCGAACGTGTAAACGGTTTTGCCGTTGTTCTGGATGCCCACGGCGTTCACATAGGCGATGGGCCGGGCGAACTCCGCGGCCAGGGTTGAAAAGAGGCGGTTGCGTTTGTGGTTTTTGTTGAAGGTGTAGGGCGAGGCGCTGATATTGACAAACAGGTCCACCCCCTTGGCGGCCAGGGCCCGGGCGGGCGAGAAGCCGTAATCCGCGTCCCAGGCGTCCTCGCAGAGCAGGCAACCGAGGCGGCCGGCGCGGGTCTGCAGCGGCACGGCCAGGTCGGCCGGACCGCGGCCCGATTCCAGGGCCAGCTTGCGCAGGTCGTAAAAATGGCGGCTGTCGTCGAACTCCCGATAATTGGGCATCAGCGATTTGATGACGAACGGGTAACCGGTGCCGTTTTCGGGGGCCACGAGGCGGCCCTCCTCGGCGCCAAACAGGGCGTTGTATTTGCGGACGCGGCCGTCCTCGTTTTTGCGGCCCCAATCCACGGCCACGTTGCCGAAGAGGACGGTGATACCCCGGGAGGCGGCCGCGATGGCGGCGCCGCAGGCCTCGCATTCGCGCAGGAAGGCGGGGCGCTCCCACTCGTCGCCGAGAAGATAGCCGGGAATGGCCATTTCCGGAAACACAACGAGCCGGGCGCCGGCCTGCCGGGCTTCGTCGATGAGCGCCCGCATGCGGGCCGTGTTTTCGGCGGGTCGGCCGGGTTTCACCTCCAACTGGGCCAGGGCGATGGGAAGCGGAGCGGAATTCATGGACCGGTTTTTCTCATTTGCGGTATTATGCCCGCTTCCCCGCAAAATTCAAACCTCCATTATTCGGAGGGCGACTGCAACAATAGGCTGGTCAAGAGGCGGCATTTATCATAATAATGGCCCCGTTATGATGCAGGACACCCCCTATATTATTGTGACCACCACGATGGACGACGAAGAAGCGGCCGGACACATCACCCAGGTTTTGCTGGAATCCCGGCTCGCGGCCTGCGTCCAGGCCTCCACGGTGCAGAGCTCCTTCTGGTGGAACGGGCAGATCCAGCAGACCGAGGAGATCCGCCTGCAGGCCAAAGCCCCGGCCGACCATGTGGACGCGATCTTGGCGGCCATCCGCGAAGCCCATCCCTACGAGGTGCCTGAGATCATCGTCACCCCCATCCTGGCCGGCCATCCGCCCTACCTCGACTGGCTCGAAAACGAAACGCGCCTCCCGGAAATCGAAGACGCCCCCGACCATGAGTAAAAAGCTCCACTCCACCAGCGAAGACAAACCGGAAAAAACTTTGTTCGTCCAGGTCATCACCGGCCGGCAGACCCGCGAAGAGGCCGTGGACTCCATCGAGGAGCTCGAGCGGCTGGCGGACACGGCGGGCCTGCTTCCCGTCGGAACCATCACGCAACGGCGCCTGCGCGCCACGCCGCAATATTTCATCGGCTCCGGCAAACTGGCCGAAATCCAGATCGCCTGCGAGCAGACCGGCGCCAAGCTGATCATTTTCGACAACGAGCTCTCGGCCATGCAGATCCACAACCTCGACACCGAGCTGGGCGTGAAGGCCATGGACCGCACGGAGCTGATTCTCCAGATTTTCGCCCGGCGGGCCCGCACCTCCGAAGCGCAGATCCAGGTGGAGCTGGCCCAGTTGAAATACCTGCTGTCCCGCCTGCCGCCCTCCTCAAAACAGGAACGGTTCGGCGGCGGCACCGGCATGCGGGGCCCCGGGGAAAGCCCGCTTGAACAGCGCAACGCCCCCATGCGCCGGCGCATCCGCGAGCTGGAGGACAAGCTCGAGCACATCCAGAACCAGCGCCGCCTCACCCGCGCCCACCGTTCCGTTCCGCTCGTGAGCCTCGTGGGCTACACCAACGCCGGCAAATCCACCCTGCTCAACGCGCTGGCCAAGGCGGAAGCCTACGTGGACGACCGGCTGTTCGCCACGCTCGACACCAAGTCCCGCCAGGTGCGCCTTCCCGACGGCCGCTTCGTCATGCTGACCGACACCGTCGGCTTCATCCGCTCTCTGCCCCACAACCTGGTGGCCTCCTTCCGCTCCACGCTCGAGGAGCTCGCCGAATCGGACCTGCTGCTTCACGTGGCCGACGCCAGCCATCCCTTCGTCCGGGAACACGTCCAGGTGGTCAAAGACACCCTCGTGGAAATCGGCGCCGACAACGTGCCGGTCCTGATGCTGCTCAACAAGGCCGACCGCCCGGAAAGCCAGGCCGCCCTGCCCGATTTGCTGCGCGATTTTCCGGAAGCCCTGGCCGTTTCGGCGGTTCAGAAAACAGGGCTAACCGCTGTCAAGGAGGCGCTCGCCGAGCGGATTCGGACCGCGCAAACAGCCCTGACTTGCACGAACAAACGAACGGAGGCTGCCTTGGCGGAATCCGCAGACAAACAACAGCGCGACGTCGTCATTCGGGCCATTAACGTGAAACGTTATTATGGGGCCGGAGAGACGGTTACCAAAGCGCTCGACGGCGTCACGCTGGACGTTTTCCGGGGGGAATATCTCTCCATCATGGGGCCGTCCGGTTCCGGCAAGTCGACGCTTTTCAACATGATCGGCGGCATCGACGCGCCGACTGCGGGCATGGTTTTCATCGACGAGATCGATGTGGCCCAACTGGACTCCTATGAGCTGGCCTGGATGCGCTGCCACAAGATCGGCTACATCTTCCAGAGCTACAACATCCTGCCCGTTTTGACGGCCCTGGAAAACGTGACGCTACCCATGGTTTTCGCCGGCCTGACAGAGGACGAGGCGCGCGAGAAGGCGGCCGGCATCCTGACCCGCGTGGGATTGGGAAACCGGATTTTCCACCGGCCCCACGAGCTCTCGGGCGGGCAGCAGCAACGCGTGGCCGTGGCCCGGGCCATTGCCAACGATCCGGTGATCATCCTGGCGGACGAGCCCACGGCCAATCTGGACGTGAAGACCGGCCGCGAGATGATCGAACTGCTCTGCCAGTTGAAGCAGGAAGACAACGTGACCGTGATTTCGGCCACGCACGACATGAAAATGCTCGACGTTTCGGACCGGATCCTCTGGATCCGCGACGGCCGGATCGACCGTCTCGAGGAGCGCAAAAACCTCAACATCCGCATCGGCCGCATCGGCGACGAATCGCACTAAAGGTCCGCCGCATGCCCAAGACGCCCACCATCGACCGGCGCCAATCGCTGGATGCGATCCCCGTTTTGAACGGCGGTTTTGTGCCGGAAAAACGGGCGGATGGCCAGCTGGACCTGGTCATTCGCGCCCCCCGGCCCAAGGGCCTGCTCTCCTGGTTCATGCCGGCCGAGGTGGAACAACGCTTCAAGCTGGATGAGCTGGGCACCTATGTTTTTGGCCTGATCGACGGTTGCCGCCGCGTGGAGCAGATCATGGACACGTTCGCCGCCAACTATCGTCTGAACAAACGCGAATCCGAAATCAGTGTGGCGGCCTTCCTGCGCATGCTGGCGGAACGAAAAATAATTTCGATTGTCATAAAATAAGCTCACAGGAAATCCTTTCCGTGAAATTGATGCGCCTTACAAATTGGAGTATCGGCCTGCTTCTGGCCGCCGCCGCGTCGCTGGCCGCCGCCGAGCCGTGGGCCGGACCTGCGGAAGCCGAAGCCTTGAAAGCCGAAATGGGCGCGTTTTTCAAGGGATGCGAAAACCGCATGCCCGGTACCCCGGGCAACCTGGCCATGGAGGCCAAAATCGCCGACCGCTTCGCCCGGTCCGGCTTTCAGCACGGCGAAATCCGCTTCCCGTCCATGCGCTTCATTCCCGGGGCCACTTCCGTCACCCTGGAACAGGGTGGCGTCATCCCGGTTCACCCCATGTATCCCTCCTGGTTTCGGCCGGGCAATTTTACCGAAAAGGCGTTTGTCACCCGCCTGGTTTATCTCGGCAACGGAGAAATCGAAGACCTGGAAGCGCTCAAAGGAACCGATCTGAAAGACGTCGTTGCCCTGATGCATTTCCAGTCCGGCTCCGCCTGGCAAACCCTCCTGCGCTTCGGCGTACGGGGCTTCATTTTCCTGAACGCGCCGGACATGGACAACATCAACGCCGTGGCCAAGACGCCCAACACCGAGGTTGCCGTTCCGCGCTTTTTCGCCGGCGAAGAACAAAGCCGGGCGCTTCTGGCCGCCTGCGGCCGCGTGCGCGTCTGCGACATCACGGTGAAAGCCGAACCCTCGCGCTGGGAGAAATGCGAGCTCCGCAACCTCTGGGTGATCGTGCCGGGTTTGGACCCCGTGCTCGGCCGCGAAATGCCGGTCATCACGGCGCCGATCGACGGCGCGTGCGTCGCCCCGGATTTAAGCCAGAACGCCGGCAACGCCGCGAACCTCTTCCTGCTGCTCAACATGCTCGAAAGCTTCAAACAGCGGCCTCCCGCCCGCTCGGTCATGCTGGTCGCCGTCAACGCCCATTCCCAATACTTCCTGGGCGAGCGGCTCCTGGCGTGGAACCTTCTGGCCTCCCCCTCCGAAGTGGAGAGCGTGCGCAACAATCTTTCCTCCGACCTGCGGATGGAGGAGTTGTTTGTGCGCGAATTCGAAAAACTGAAGCTGGACGGCTCGAACGACCCGGCCGACCATGAACTGCTGCTGAACCTGCGCTATTTGTCGGACGACTCGATCGGCCGGTTGATCACGGTCAAAGAGCCCTTGGTGGCGCTGGCCAAACGCGACGTGAACGAAATGAAGGGCATACGCGCGCGGATGGAACGAAAGAAGGACGCGCTCGCCGACGAGATCCGCCAGTTGAGGGAGACGATCAGCGCCGACCAACAGACGCAAATCGCGGACCGGGAAAAAGGCATCCGGGCCATCCAAGCCGAAATCGACGTTCTGGCCGTCAAACAGAGCAAATACGTCAATGTGCTCACCCTGTTCAACAAGGTGGGCCTGAAAACGTCGCTTCTGGGCCAGAAAAACGGCAAGGAACCGGCCATCACGCTCGAAGAACGGGCTATCCTGAAGTCCTACATCGACACCCTCATCGACAACAACCGGCAGGCGGCGGAGTTGAACCGGCGGGACATCGCGGTCAGCCTGGCCAACAGCGCGATCCGAAAAGCGGCCAAGGATTACACCGTTCCCTTCGTCGTTGCCTTGGAGATGACCTGGAGCAGTCCGCTCATCGGATTCTCGTCCTTCTCCGGCGTGAATTCCACCCGGCGCTGGGCGCAATCCGTGGGCAACAGCACCATGCGCATTTCCGCGGCGCTCGACGAGGTCGCGGAGGGCCGGAAACCCAACCTGCTGCAGGACACTCTGACCAACTTCGGCGGCCTGCCCGAAAGCCATTTTTTCAAGACCGCCACGCCCGCCGTCGGATTTTTCATCGGGGCCCGCCAGACGCCGGCCGTCAGCCTGAACACCGTTTTTTCTGATTTCGGGACAATTTTCACCCCGCTCGACAGCTTTGACCGGCTCAATTACCAGGACGCCGCGCAGGTCATGGCCTACACGCCCGTTCTTTTCCGCGCGATCCTGGACGATCCCCTGGCGACCCGGGCCACGGAGCTGATCCGGCCGGGATACGACCTCGCCTGCTGGTCCATTCAGCTCAAGACCTTCAAGTTTGATGAATTCGCGGCTTCGGTGCTGCCCCCGATCCCCGTGCAGGACAGCGTGATCATTCTCTACCCCCCCCACCCGATCGAATCCAGAATGATCGGCGACGTTCCCATGGCCTACATGGCGCTGACCGACGCCCGGGCATCCGGGGTGATCTACGGCATCAAGGAGCGCCTGCAGGGCCAGTCGATGCCCAGCGTGGCCTACCGCTTGGACAAGGACTTCACCCGCGTGGACCACACCATCGACGCCGGCGAAGTGCAGCTGAAGGTCGACTCCAACGTCATCCTTTCGGAGAGCCTCATCCTGGCGCTTTTCCCCTGCGCCGAGTTTCCGGTCTATTCTTATAACGACACCTCCCTCATCAGCGCGGGCGCCATCAACGTGCGCGAGAAGCCCTGCCTGATCCTGTCGGGCAGCAAAAACTCCGCTCCCCGAAAGTTCGGGCTGACCGGCGCCTTCACCGCTTTTTCCGAGAAAATATTTCCCGCAAAAATGATTGGACCCGCCTCTTTCTATCTTCAACCCGAGGATCGGATCAAGTTGCTGACCAACGACAAGCGGTTGGCCCTGAACGCATCCGCCAAAAAACCCGAAGGGACCGGCTTCCAGTCACCCGGGGAAATGGGTCCCGATTTCTTCTTTAACGCCGTTCAGGACATGTCGATTCTCAACAACGCCCGCATCTTCGGCATGAAGGGCGTGACGGACGAACTGGCGCAGGATTTCCTCAAGCAGGGCGACGGCTTCAAGGCGAAAATGGTCGAAGCGCGCGAGCAGAACGATCACGCCGGCTACCTCCGCAATCTTTACGAGGCGCTCGGCGCCCAGGTCAAGGCTTACACACAGACCAGCAACACGACCAAAGACATGCTTAAGGCGGTCATTTTTTACATGGCGTTGCTTCTGCCTTTCTGCTTTTTCCTTGAAAAAATACTGTTCACCACGTCCCGCATCGAGGTGGAGATGGGCATCTTTTCCGCCCTGTTCGTCGCCACCTTCCTGCTGTTCCGCTTCATCCACCCCGCTTTCCGCGTGGCCCAATATCCCGAGGCGATCTTCCTGGGCTTTGTCATGGGCACGCTCGGCCTGTTCGTGATCTGGATCCTGCACGGCCGCTTCGAAGGCGAGATGTCGTTCATCCTCAAGAATCTCTCGGCCAGCGAATTCACCGAAGTCGGCTGCTCCACCGTCAGCCAGCGGGCCATGCTGACCGGCGTCAACAACATGAAGCGCCGGCGCATCCGCACCGCCCTCACCACGGCCACCATCGTGCTGGTCACCTTCACCATGCTCGCCTTCACCAGCATCTCGCGGCGCATGAACCCCACGCTCGTGGCCAAAGATGTCCAGCCCTCCTACACCGGCATCATGTACCACTGGCCCGGCAACATCTGCATGGACGACGGCACCTATTACGCGGTCCGCTCCCTCTTCGCCGACCGGGCCGATGTCATCGAGCGGCGCTGGTTGCTGCCCCAGAAAGAAAACGGCGCAGCGGTCCCCTACCGCGTGAGCGGCGCGAATGGCAGCGCGCTGATCGAGGCCGTGCTCGGCCTGATGCCCCAGGAGAACGGCTTCCTGCAGCCCCTTCCCATGCTGGCCGGCCGCTTTTTCACCGCCGACGACGCCCACGAGGTGGTGCTGCCCGCCAGCCTGGCCCAGGTGCTGGGCGTCACGGCGGCCAAGGTGGGCTCCGTCTCCCTTTCGCTGCTCGGCCGCTCCTACACCGTGGTCGGCATCATCGACGACGAGCGCTTCCGCAATATTCAAGACCTCAACGGCCGGCCGCTTCTTCCGATCAAAGACCTGATCACCCAGGCGGGCGGAGGGTCCGTGGCCGAAATCGCGAGCATGCAGGAAGAGGAAATGGACGATTCGGGCGTCTTCTACGTCGACACCTTCGCCCTGGTGCTGATGCCCTCCAAAACGGCCCAAAACCTCGGCGCGCAGCCCTACAGCCTGTCGATCCGCCTGAAGGACGAAACCCGCATCTGGGAAACGGTCACCTCCATGCTGACCGCCACCAGCGCCAAATTCTACATCGCCAGCCGCGAGCCTTTCGCGGTGGCCGGCGAGCAGGGCAAGCAGACCAAGCCGGGCGTCTACTTCATCGGGTCCGGCTACCGCACCTCCATCGGCGGTCTCGCCATGCTGATCGTCCCCCTGCTGATCGCCAGCACCATTATCCTGAACACCATGCTGGGGTCCGTCTTCGAGCGCAAAAAGGAGATCGCGGTCTATAACGCCGTGGGTCTCAACCCGACGCACATCGGCCTTTTCTTCCTGGCCGAATCCTTCGTCTACAGCGTGATCGGATCGGTCGGCGGCTACCTGATCGGCCAGTTCCTGAGTCTCACGCTGAACAAGTTCGGGCTCGTGAGCGACATCAACCTGAACTTCTCCTCGCTCAGCGTCGCCTACGTCATCCTGTTCACCATTTCCATCGTGCTGCTCTCCACGCTCTACCCGGCCTCCGTCGCCACCAAAGCGGCGGTCCCCTCGGGCAAGCGGAAATGGTCCATGCCGCCGAACAACGGCACGACCATGGAAGTGGTGTTCCCCTTTATTTACAAGAACCACCTGCTGCCCGGCATCATGCGCTACCTGGAGGAATATTTCGGGCAATACACGGAAGCCTCGACCGGGGACCTGATTGCCGAACCCGTGGACAAGCAGACCGCCACGGACGCGAACGGCCGCCCGGTCCACACGCTGAAATACACGCTCGCGCTGGCGCCCTTTGACCTGGGCGTGACGCAGAAAACGATCTTCCAGGCCGCCTACGACGAAGAGGTGCGGGCGTTCCGCGTCCGGATGACCACGGTCCGGATTTCGGGCCAGGATTCGAACTGGATCGGCACGAACAAACCCTTCCTGGAGAAGCTCCGCAAGCACATGCTGCAGTGGCGCAATCTGGACGCCGGACAGCATGAGCTGTTCGTCCAAAAGGGTCGGGAATCGTTCGCCTTGGCCGCAGAATGAGGTAGTCCGCATGTCGCGATTGGAACAACTGGAGCTGGATCGGTATCGGAACCTGATGCAGCCGCCCGACGTATACGCGGACGGCTTCACCTGGAAAACCGCGGTCGGCGCATTATTCCTCGGCTTCGTCATGATGCCGGCTTCGATGTACCTGGCCCTCTTCGCGGGCAGCGGCGCGCACATCGGCGCGGCCGCCCGCTGGGTCACCATCATCATCTTCGCCGAAATCGCCCGGCGGTCCCTCAAGGACCTGAAGATGCAGGAGATTTACATCCTCTTCTATATGGCCGGCCTCACGCTGGCCTCGCCGTTCCAGGGCCTGCTGTGGAACCAGTACTACGTCCAGTCCGAGTACGCCCGGGCCATGGGCGTGGCCCAGGATATTCCCGCCTGGTTCGCCCCGCCCGCCGAAACGATCGAGGCGGCCGGCCGCACCTTCTTCACCAAGGCCTGGCTGGCGCCCATCCTGCTCTCCTCGCTGGCGGTGCTGATCGGGCGGCTCGACAATTACGGTCTCGGGTATGTGCTGTACCGCATCACGAACGACGTCGAAAAACTCCCGTTCCCCTTCGCGCCGGTCGACGCGTCGGGCATCATGGCGCTGACGGAAAACAAGGAGAACAAGGAGCGGTGGCGGTGGCGGTGGTTCTCCATCGGCGGGATGATGGGCCTTCTCTTCGGCTCCATTTACATCGGCGTTCCGGCGGTGACCGGCGCCATCCTGGCCAAGCCCATCCGTCTCATCCCGATCCCCTGGATCGATTTCACCGCGCAGGTCAGCCGGCTATTTCCGGCCACGCCTCTGAACCTCACGTTCGATATCGGCGCCTTCCTGCTCGGCACCGTCATGCCCTTCTGGGCCGTGGTCGGCGGCGCGATCGGCCTGGTGATGACCTTCATCCTGAACCCGATCCTGCACGCCAAGGGCATCCTGACCAGCTGGACGCCGCAGATGGGCTTCATCGACACGGCCTACAGCAATTCGGTGGACTTCTACCTCTCGTTCTCCGTCGGCCTCACCATCGCCGTCACCCTGATCAGCTTCTGGAAGATCTTCGAAAAGCTGATCCAGACCCGCCGCGAGCGCCTCAACCGCAGGCCCGGCGAGGCCGCGCCGCCGGTCGAAGCCGGCGCCTGGAGCCGGTTTGTCACCAACAACGTCAAACGCGGCGACTTCTCCGTCTTCCTCTCCATGGGGGTCTACCTTTTCACCAGCGCCTTTTGGATCACCCTCTCCTGCTGGCTCGTGCCGGGCTTCCCCTGGCCCTTTTTCGTCTTCTACGCCGTTGTCTACACGCCGCTGATCTCGTACGCCTCGGCCAAGCTGGAGGGCCTGTGCGGCCAGTCCATCTCGATCCCCCTCATCCGGGAGGCCACCTACATCCTGAGCGGCTACCGCGGCGTGCGCATCTGGTTCGCGCCCGCCCCCCTGCCCAACTACGGGTTCGCCGCCAAGGAGTTCCGCGTCATGGAGCTCTGCGGCACCAGGATCATCAGCCAGATCAAGACCCAGGCCGTGGTGGTGCCCATCATCATCATTTCCTCTCTCATCTTCTCCCAGGTTCTCTGGCAGATGGCGCCCATTCCCTCGGAAGCCTATCCCTTCGCCCAGCAGATGTGGGACCTGCAGGCCAAAACGGCCTCCCTGACCTACAGCGCCACCATGGAAGGCGGCTCGCTCTTCATGGAAGCCTGGAAATGGAAATGGTTCTTCAGCGGCATCGGCTCGGGCATCGGCGGCTTCGTCCTGCTGTCCGTCTTCGGCCTGCCCACCCTGATCATCTTCGGTCTCGTCCGCGGCCTGGGTGAGAGCTTCCCCGGCATCCTGGTCATGCAGATCCTCGGCGCCATCGTCGGTCACCTGTACATCCGCAAACGCATGGGCGACCAGTGGCTGAAGTTCGCCCCCGTTCTGATGGCCGGCTTCTCATGCGGCATGGGCCTGATCGCCATGGTGGCCGTCGCGTTCACAATTTTAACCAAAATGATGGCCCCGCTGCTGTATTAGGAGAATTTGGGTTCATGAATGTCTCGCCAAATCGCATCACCGGCCGGGCTTTTGGGGTGGGCCTGTTTTTCACACTGCTTTTTTCCGTCCTGACGGTCTATTTCGGCAACCGCCTTGGCATCTACGTCTCGGCCGTGCAGATCCCCGTCCTGCCCTATGTGTTGCTTCTGAGCATGGTCCTCCTGATCAACCCGATCTGCCGGCTGATCCGGTTTGTCCGGCCGTTCTCGGTCGCCGAAACGCTGGTGGTCTTCACCATGGGGCTCGTCTCGGCCGGCATCTCCTCCTTCGGCCTGACCGACCAGCTCGTTCCCGTCATCGGCGGCCTTTTTAACAGTCACTGGAACAACGACCAGACGGAATGGAACCGGTATGTGGATCCCTTCGTGAACGAATCGTATTTCCTCTCCGCTCCGGGCATCCAGGAAAGGGCCGCCGCTTTCCAGCAGGCCATTGCCAAAGCCGACGCCGACCAGGCCCTTTACGACAGCTCGGAACGCGTCAACCGGGCGCTCCAGCGCCGAGACACGTTTCGGAAAAATCTGGCCGCCCTCGAATCCTCCGCCGATGCGGCAGACCGGCAAATCGCCCTCTCCGCGGCCCGCAAAGACCTGGTGACGGCCGAAGCGGCCCTGAGGCAGGCCCGCGAAGCGTGGACGCTCATGGCCCCGCCCGACGCCCCGCCCACCACCTCGGAGGCCGCCGGTTTTTATTTCGCCCGTCTGCAGACCGCTCGCGCCGCCGTTGACCAGCGCCGAGTCGAACTGTCCGAACTCCAAAAGCAGGCCGAAACCAAGGTCGCCTTGTTCCGCCGCGGCCTCCCGCCCTCCCTGCGCGCCTTCCCGGGCTTCATCCCGATCGTGGGCGAAGACGATTTCACCAGCTATGCCGCCCGTCTGAAACGCCTCGTCTCCGGCCGCAAAGCGCTCTCCCATATCCGATCCGCCATGGCTTCGCTGAAGGCCGTCGACGCCGCGCGCCATCCCGAAGCCGGCGTTCAGGCGACTGTCCGTTCCGATTTGGAGGCCGCCGTTCGGGAGCTGGAAAAAGTCTCCGATTCGACCCCCTTCGAAGCGCACCGCACCCGGTTTCAGCAGGAGGAAACAGCCCTCATCACCGCCCTGGCGGAGACGGAGCAGGAAATGGCGCGGCTGAGTCAGGAAAAACGAAACGCCCTCGGCTCCGCCATCAAGGATCTGGAGTCCGATATCCGAAGCCTGGATTCACGCCTTAAAAAAAACCAAAAAGAACTGACCTCCGTCACCGCCCGTCGGGAACTGGCGTCCCGCAACCTGGAGGTCACGAAAAATGTCGAGCTGTTGGTCGCCCACCTTCGCCTCGGCCTGGCGTCACTGGCAACCCGGCCGGCCGGCGAATCCCGCGACGCCCTTAAATCGCTCCGTCTCCGGTTCCCCAGCATCGACGCGACCTTTGCCCGCTACATGCTCGGCGATGTTCCGTGGTCGGACTGGATGGGACCCTTGCTTCGTTGGGGCGGGCTGATCGGCCTGACCTACCTGATGCTGCTGACCTTCAACGTGCTGATTTTCCGCCAATGGGCCTACAACGAAAAGCTGATTTACCCGCTGGCGGAACTTCCCGAACTGCTGGCCGGCCACAACGATGCTTCCACCGGATGGGTCCCGGAAATCTTTCGCTCCGGTCTCTTCTGGGTGGGGTTCATGATTTCAGGCCTGACCCTGGGCTGGAACCTGCTTTGCCAGACCGGCTTGGCGCCGGGCCTGACCTTCATGGACTTGACCGGCAGTTGGAAGATTTACATCACCAACACGCCTCTGCAGGGTCTGCTGCCGACCGCCAAATCGGCCGTCTTTTTCACCATGATCGGTCTCACGTTTCTGATCCCGACCAAGGTCTCCTTCTCCCTCTGGTTCTTCTCCGTTCTTTACATGCTCCAACTGCTGATCATGGTGGGCATGAACCTCGGCGTGAACGAAAGCTCGTTTCCCATGGAGTGGTGGTACACGTTCAACTTCCGCACGGCGGAAGGCGGCGGCGCTCTTCTGGTGTTCGCCACGGTCGTCCTGTGGAAGTGCAGGCGCTACCTGTTGTGCGCTTTTATGCCCGCCGTCACCAAGGACCTCGAACCCGATGAGCGGCGCGAACTGCGCTTCTCGTCGGTGCTGTTCCTGGCCTCCTTCACCGGCATCACCCTCATCCTCTGGAGGGGACTCGGTGCCAATCTGGGCTTCACGCTATTCAGCCTCTTCATCATTCTCGTCATCACCATCGGCCTCGTCCGCGCGGTGACGGAAGGCGGCCTGCTGGGCTTCCAAGCCTGGGTCAGCCCCTTCCATTTCATCCGCACTTTCCCCGGAATGGCCAAGGCCTCCACCTCCGCCTCGCTCTTCGCGCCGCTCATGGTCTATTACTCGGTGCTCTTCCTGGACATCAAGACCTTCATCGCGCCGGCCATGGCCAACAGCCTCAAAGTGAGGGATGACCTGCGCCTCTCACGCGCCCGTTTCCACGGGCTGATGGCGGTGGCCATCCTCTCCGCCGTCGTGATTTCGCTGGTGACCGCCGTCATCCTCTCCTACTCGCAGGGGCGGGGAGCCGACCAGATGAACAACTGGTTCTTCACCTCCTTCCCGAAGAGCCTGTTCGACAAGATCGCCTCCATGACCAAAAACCCGCCCCTGCCAGCCCCCGGCGAGGCCGGCTGGGTTATCTTCGGCGGCGGCCTGATGGCCGCCCTGCTCTACTTCCGCCAGAGCCTCTTCTGGATGCCCCACCCGATCGGGCTGGTCATGCTCGTGAACCCCATCATGCGCTACTACTGGTTCTCCATCTTCCTCGGCTGGGCGGCGAAATCCGTGGTGACCCGTTACGGCGGGAAGAACACCTATATCCGTGTCCGCGGCCTCTTCATCGGTCTCATCGCCGGAGAACTGCTCATGGTGGCTCTGGGCACCCTGATCTCGGTGCTGCTGGACATACCGATCCGGATGGACCTGAACCGCAATTAAGGAATTCGAATGGAAACCATCAAGCAAACGCCCATCCAGGAGATACCGAACCAGTATTCGATCCCCTGGAGCGTGGCCTTCCAGGTAAGCTGGGCCGGCGTCCGCCGCCGGATATTCCGCTCCGCCATCACCATGCTGGGGGTCGTGCTGGCCATCGCCCTGCTGACCTACATGTTCGTGACCCAGAACATCACGGAAGCGCTCGTGAAGGCCAACATCGACGACCTGAACGTGATGCTGCAAAAACAGGGCATCGACATCTTCAGCGGCAGCCGCGTCGACAGCATGACGATCCTGCTGATCACGCTCTCCCTGGTGACCTGCCTGGTCGGCATCATTAACGCCATGCTCATGTCGGTGACCGAGCGGATCAAGGAGATCGGCACGCTCAAGTGCCTCGGCGCGCTCGACTCCTTCATCGTGAAGTCCTACTTCATCGAGTCCTCGCTGCAGGGCTTCATGGGCACGCTCTTCGGCATCGTGATCGGCATCGTGGTGACGCTGATCATCGCCATGACCCACTACGGCCGCCACGTGCTGGTTTTCTTTCCCCACCTCGCCGCTCTCCAGTCCGTCGTGATCGCCGCCCTGACCGGCCTGCTGATCTCCATCGCCGCCTCGATCGCCCCGGCTTACTGGGCGGCCAAAAAAGAGCCCGTTGAAGCCATGAGGGTCGAAGAATGAAGGATCAAAAAAACATCGTTCAAATCAAGGGCGTCTCCAAGGTGTACAAACGCGGCATGGAAGAGGTGCATGCCCTGCGCAACGTGTCCATCGACATCGGGCGCGGCGACTACGTCTCCATCATGGGCCCGTCCGGCTCGGGCAAGTCCACCCTTTTCAACATGATCGGCGGGCTCGACACGCCCACCAGCGGCGAGGTGTCCATCGACGGGTTCCGCCTCTCGGACCTGACCTCCAGCCAGCTGGCCTGGGTCCGCTGCCACCGGATCGGATTCATCTTCCAGTCGTTCAACCTGATCCCCTCCATGACCGCCCTCGAAAACGTGGCCATCGCCCGCATCTTCGCCGGCGTCAGCCCCGCCCAGGCGCGCCGGGACGCCGCCCAGACGTTGGAACGCGTGGGCCTCGGCCACCGCCTCCACCACGTGCCGGCACAGGTTTCCGGCGGCCAGCAGCAGCGCATCGCCATCGCCCGCGCCCTCGTCAATCAGCCCTCCATCATCCTGGCCGATGAGCCCACCGGGAACCTGGACCTGCACACCGGCGAAGAGATCATCAACCTCATCGGAGAAATGAAGGCCAAGCTCGGCATCACCATCATCACCGCCACGCACGATATGAAGATGCACTCGGCCTCGGATGTCGTGGTCTGGATCAAGGACGGTGCCGTGGACCGCACCGCCCGAAAAGGCGAGATCAACATCGAAGTCGGCACCATCGACGGAAAAACCCTGGCTTAGCGTGCGCCCATGACCCTTTCATCCACCCATCGCCTCGCCTGGGATGGGTTGTCCTTCGACATCCCGCTGGATTGGGACCTCGCCTACCAGGAAACCCGGCTCGGCATCACCCGCATCCGCCTCGAAGACCCCGTCGCCGTGCGCCTGAGCGCCGAATGGATGACGCCGGCGGGCAAGCTCGATCTCGGCCGCATCATGGCCCGTTTCCAAAGCAGCTCCAAAAAACTGCGAGCCGCCTCCAAGGATTCCGAAACGCTCTCGGCGCTGCCGCCGGGCTGGTCGGCCGTCCTCTTCCGGTTCCCCGACGACCGCCGCCTCGGGCTGGCTTTCTTCCTGGCCCCGAAAAGCGAGATTTTCGCCTTTTTCCAGATCCACCTCGATCCGGGATCCCCGGGCGAAGCCGCCGGCCTGCTGCGCCGGTTCATCGCCTCCTTCCAGCGCCACACCCATGGCCCCGTTCCCTGGGCCTGCTACGACGTCGCCTTCACGGTCCCGGCGGGCTTCCACCTCGCCTCCGCCGAGTTTAATCCGGGCCTGAAACGGTTCACGTTCGAACGTTCCCTGCGCCGGCTCCACGTCTGGCATGTCTCGCTGGCGGATATGGTACTGAAAAGGGAACAAGGGGTTCGGGAGTGGGCCGTGAAACGCCTCAACGCCAGCCCCCTGGTGCGGGGCCCCGAGTTCGCCATCCGGAACGGCGCGATCGCCGCCACCCGGCCGCGCCTCATGCCGTGGTGCCATTTCATGGAAATCGTGCGCGGCTGCCTGCTCTACAAGGTCGGCGTGAAGCACGACACGGCAAACAACCGGCTCGTTCTCGTCGCTTACCACTACCGGTTCGAAAGTGATTTGGCCTGGCTGGCGGGCACGGACCTGCCGGTCTAACCCTTCCCCCGCGCGCGCCGCTCAAGCCGTCCCGCGCTCCTCGCGCTTGGCCGCCTCCCACAGGGCGTCCAGTTCGGCCAAAGTCATCTCGCGGGGCTCCCTGCCCTGGCGCCGGGCGCCGGCCTCCACCGCGGCAAAGCGGCGGATGAATTTCCTGACCGCGTCGTCCAGCATCTGTTCGGCCTGCAGCTTGCGGAACCGGCTCAGATTCACCACGGCAAAAAGCAGGTCGCCAATCTCTTCGCCGATCTTCGCATCGTCGCCCTCCGCGAGCGCCTGCTTGACCTCGGCGAGTTCCTCTTCCACTTTCGCCACCACATCCTCCATGGCGGCCCAGTCGAACCCCACCCGCGCCGCCCGGACCTGCACCTGCTGCGCCCGCTGCAACGCCGGCAGACTCCGGGTCACGCCCTCCAGCGCGGAACGGGGCTTGTCGGCGCCCTTCTCCGTCGCCTTGATGGCGTCCCAGTTGCGGAGCACCTCGCCGGAAGTCGCCGCCTGGACGTCGCCAAACACATGCGGATGGCGTCTGACCAGTTTGGTCCGGATCGCCTCGGCCACATCCGCAAAGCGGAAGTCGTTCTGCTCGGCCCGGATCTGGGCCTGGAAAACAACCTGCAGAAGCAAATCGCCGAGCTCTTCCAAATGATGCGCCGGATTGCCCGAATCGATTGCATCGAGCACTTCGTAGCTTTCCTCGATCAGGAAACTCTTCAGGGAGGCCAGGGTCTGTTCGGCATCCCAGGGACATCCGCCCGGCCCGCGCAGGCGGGCCATCACGGCCAGCAGTTCGTCCATCTCTTTCATCGCAGCATCAGTTCCCGGAATACGCCCGTTAATTCGCCCACCAGATCCGACGCCATCAGCGTGTGCTGCGAGCCGCGCAGCGCCACACTGTCCCCCGCGTGGCCGTGCAAGTAGACCGCCGCCCGGGCGGCGTCAAACGGGTCCAGGCCCTGGGCGAGCAGGCTGACCATCAGGCCCGCCAGCACATCCCCCGTTCCACCGGTCGCCATGCCGGGGTTGCCGCTCATGTTCATGTGAACGGATCGGCCCGGCGTCGCCACCAGCGTGCCCGCGCCCTTCAAGACAACCGTGGCGTTGGATTTTTCAACCGCCTTGCGCACGATGGCCTCGCGCTCCTCCTGGACAACCGCCGTCGGACAACCCAGCAGGCGTCCCAATTCGCCCGGATGCGGCGTCAGGATCACCGGCGAACGGGCCTGCGCCACCATTTCCAGCCGGCCGGCCAACACGTTCAAAGCGTCCGCATCAAGCACCACCGGCAGCGGGCTCTCCGCCAGCACGCGCCGGACCAGGGCAAATGTTTCGGGATGCGTCGTCATGCCGGGGCCGAGCAGGATGGCCGAAAATTCGGAAAGACGGGGCTTTACCAGGTCCCAGACGACGGCCGACAGGGAGCCGGTCTCCGTCATGGGAGCCCCCCGGACAATGGCTTCGGGCAGAAAGCCGGCCACCACATCGCGGATCGATTCGCCGACATAGGCGGAAACCAGGCCCGCGCCCGAACGCAGCGCGCCGCCCAGCGCCAGGCGGGGCGCGCCGGGATAGTCCCGCGAGCCGGCCAGGATGAGCGCGTGCCCGTAGGTTCCCTTGTGCGTCATGCGCAACCGGCGGGGCATAAAAGAGCGCAAGTCCGCCGCCGCGATCAGCTCCAGGCCGGGGGTCAACGGCTCCACCAGCTCCCAGGGAATGCCGATGTCCACCACTTCCAGGCAGCCGGTGTATTCAATGGCCCGGGGCGTGAGCATCCCCTTCTTGGGCAGCCCGATCGTCACCGTCTCGTCCGCGCACACAACGTCGCCGGGAGCGGCGCCCGTGTCCGCATTCAACCCCGAGGGCAGGTCGATGGCCACAACGAACCCGCGGGTGGCGTTGGCGTTGATGTAGCGGATGGCGCCGGCGACCGGGCCGCGCGCCGGACCGGTGATGCCCGTGCCCAGAAGACCGTCGACCAGGATGTCCCCGCCGGGCAGCTCGTTCAGCAGGCGGTCCCAGTCCGCCCGCGTGGACAGCTCGGTGCATTTAATTTTCGCCGCCTTCAAAAGCCCGTGCGCGCGCAGCGCCTCGCCCTCGAGGTCGCGAACCGTGCCCGCGAGCCAGACCTCGACGTCGTATTCTTCCTCGGCCAGGTAGCGGGCGGCCACGAAGGCGTCGCCGCCGTTGTTGCCGCGGCCGGCGAAAATCTGGATCAGCGGGTCGGCGAAGCCCGCCCGGTCGGCCAGGTTCTGCACGGCCCGCGCCACGCCGAAACCGGCCCGGTCCATCAACAGCTCGCCGCTGAAGCCGAACTCGGCCGTCAGCTTCCCGTCAATCTCCCGCATCTCGGCGGCGGTTACCGCTTTCATGATGACTCCTTGCCGCAAACGCCCACGAGGAGCGCCTGGGCGATTGCATGCTGGTCGGTGTGCGAAATGCTGATCAGAATCCGGCGCACGCCCCGCTCGCGGGCCAGCGTGTCACCCCGGACGCTGAGCCCCACCGAGGGGGCCCCCGTGGCGGCATCGCGCAGCACTTCGATGTCCAACCAGCTCAGGCGCGAGCCGATGCCGGTGGCAAAGGACTTCGCCACGGCCTCCTTCACGGCGAAGCGCGCCGCGTAATGCATCCAGGGCTGCGCCGTGGCGTCGCAGTAAGCCTGCTCGCCCTCCAGGAACATGCGGCGGATGAACCGCCGGTCCCAGCGGGCCAGCACCGCCTTGAAGCGGACCGTGTCGACGAGATCGATACCTGTCCCGATTACACACATGGCAGGTCCCGCCCCCCGGCATAGGGCGCCATCGCCGCGTTCATCTCCGCCACAGCCGCGCGCAGGCCGAGAAAAACGGAACGCGCCACGATGCTGTGCCCGATGTTCAGGGTGTCGAGATGGGGAATTTCCAGAATGTCCCGGATGTTGGCCATGTTGATGCCGTGCCCCGCATTGACCTTCAGCCCCGCCCGGTGCGCGATGCCCGAGCCCCGGATCAGCCGCTCCAATTCGTGCCGGGCTTCCGGCCCGCGGCTGTCGCAAAAACGACCGGTGTGCAGCTCCACAACGGGGGCCCCGATTTCCGCGGCCGCCAGGAGCTGGGCTTCTTCGGGATCCACAAACAGGCTGACCTCGATGCCCGCCGCCGCCAGGGCGCGGACCGTGCGGCGCAGGGATTCGCGCGCCCCCACGACATCCAGCCCGCCTTCGGTAGTCAGCTCGGCGCGTTTTTCGGGAACCAGGCAGACCTCCTCCGGGCCCACTTCCAGGGCGATCCGCACGATCGGCTCCGCATTCGCCATTTCCAGATTCAAGGGAACCGACAGCAGGCTCCGCAGGCCGCGCACATCGGCCTCCTGGATGTGGCGGCGGTCCTCGCGCAAATGAACGGTGATCCCGTGGCAGCCGGCCGCCTCGCACTCGCGGGCCGCCTCCAGCACGTCGGGATAGGTGGTGCCCCGGGCCTGGCGCAGGGTCGCCACATGATCGATGTTGACCCCCAGCTTGAGTTGTGTGAGCATATCCTCTTCTTCCTCCAAATAATTCCGTTTCAAGATGCGCGGAATCCCGGTAAAAGTCAATAAGGCAACGGGCTAAAATGCTGTTGACAGATGACCCCCTAAACGGTATCGTTTTTAGTCCTATTTGAAAATCAACCCAGTCGACAGGTGGACCCATGGAAGCGTATGCGGTAATTCAGACCGGCGGCAAGCAGTATATGGTCAAAAAGGGCGAAGTCCTCGAGATCGAAAAGCTTGAAGGGGAAAAGGGAGCGAGCGTTGAAATCAAGAACGTTCTCGCCCTGCATGACGGCACGACCCTGAAGGTCGGCGCCCCCGAACTGGCCGGAGCGGCGGTCAAGGCCGAGATCATGGACCAGAAGCTGGCCCCGAAGGTCGTGTCTTTCAAGAAGAAACGCCGCAAAGGCTATTCCCGCAAGGTCGGCCACCGGCAGGAATTCACCGTGATCAAGATCGCCGAACTGGCGTAAACATTCAAGGGAACAGGGAGATTGACCCATGGCTACGGCAAGCGGAAGCGGAAGAAACGGGCGCGACAGTCATTCCAAGCGGTTGGGCGTCAAGTGCTTTGACGGCGAATCCATCCGGGCGGGCGGCATCATCGTGCGACAGCGCGGCACCAAGATTCACCCCGGCGTCAACGTCAAGCGCGGCAAGGACGACACGCTCTTTGCCATCATGGACGGCAAGATCAAGTTCGAGAAAACCGGCGGCAAGCGCGTGAGCGTGATTGCGACCCAGGCTTAACTCTGGGATCGACGGGGGCGGCGCCATGATCCCGCGAGGGAATTGTGTCGCCGCCTTTTTGTTTTCAAGGGTTCGGGAGGACCGGCATCATGAAACTGCATAAATTCGTGGATCGCGTGAAAATCTTTGTCCGCGCCGGTGACGGCGGCAATGGTTGCACCAGTTTTCGCCGCGAAAAATTCGTGCCCCTGGGCGGCCCCGACGGCGGCGACGGCGGCAAGGGCGGCAGCGTGATCCTCCGGGCCGATCCCGACAGCGACTCGCTGCTCAAGCTCTATTTCCAGCCCCACCAGAAAGCCGGACCCGGCATTCCCGGCAAGGGGCAAAAGATGTACGGCCACAACGGGGCCGACTGTGTCATCCCCGTCCCCTGCGGCACGGAGGTCTGGGATTTCGAGACCGGAACCCTGGTGGCGGACCTGGTGAAACCGGGCGACACCTACCTGGCCGCCAAGGGCGGCAACGGCGGCCTGGGCAACGTCCACTGGTCGACCAGCACCAACCGCGCGCCGAAGGAGCACTCCGACGGCACGCCGGGGGAGGAGCGCACGTTCCGCCTGGAGCTGAAGCTGGCGGCCGACGCCGGGCTCGTGGGCTATCCCAACGCCGGGAAATCCTCCCTGCTCGCGGCCATCAGCCATGCCCACCCCCGCATCGCCCCCTACCCCTTCACCACGCTCAACCCGATCATGGGCACGATCATCTTTGACGACTACGTGAAGATCAAGGTCACGGACGTGCCCGGAATCGTAGAAAACGCGCACCAGGGCGTGGGACTGGGCATAGAGTTCCTGCGCCACGTCGAGCGCGCCGGGGTCCTCGTCCATGTCGTGGACATGGCCGCCACGGAAGGGCGCGATCCCGTCGACGACTTCCGGAAAATCCGCAAGGAGATCAAGCTCTACAAGCCCGAACTGGCCGAACGGCCCTTTCTGATTGTGGCCAACAAGATGGATCTTCCCGAAGCGGCGGACTGGCTCAAGGTTTTCAAGCGCAAGACCCGCACCAAGCCCATCCCGTTGTCCGCCGCGACCAAGGAAGGCATTCCCGAGTTCCTGGCGATCCTGCGCGACGAGGTTGAAAAGAGGCGGCCCAAGGTGCCTTTCAATCCGCAGGCTCCGACGGCTCCCTGAACGCCATAACCCCGTCGAGAGACTCCGCGCCCGCGAACAGCATGGCCAGGCGGTCAACGCCGAGCGCCACGCCCGCACAGGGCGGCATACCGCTTCGCAGCGCCCCCAAAAACGCCCGATCCAGGGGATAAAGGGTCTTGCCCAGCCGTCGGCGCGCCTCGGCGCATTCGTGAAAGCGGCTTTCCTGTTCGTCCGGATCGGTCAGTTCCGTGTAGGCGTTGGCCAGTTCAACGCCCCCGGCATAAAGCTCCCAGCGCTCGGCCACCCGGGCGTCCCCCGGCTTCAACCGCGCCAGGGCCGCCGCCGCCGCGGGATACTCCGTCAGCACGCAGGGCCGGTCGCGCGGCAGGGCCGGCTCCACCTTTTGCATCAGGTCCAGGTCGAACCGATCCGCGTCGTACGCCTCCGCGGGATCCCAGCCGGCAAAGGTCCGAAAGGCCTCCGAAACGGTCAGCACCGCCCACGCGGCGCCCACGTCCACGGGACCCGAAACAGCGGGAAGCCGCGAACCGCCCAGAACCTCCCGGGCCGCCTGGCGAAGCAGGTCCCGCATGTCCGCCAGAATGGCGGTGTTGTCGGCCCCGGCGCGGTACCACTCCAGCATGGTGTATTCGGGATGATGAAACCGGCCGCGCTCCCCCGCGCGGAAACAGGGGCCGATCTGGAAAAGGCGGGGATAGCCGGCGGCCAGGAGGCGCTTCATGTGAAGCTCCGGCGAGGTGCGCAGCCAGGCGGCGCCGGAAGACTCGGCGTCGATGTGGAGCTCGAGGGCGGGGGTTGAAACCCGGACGGGCGTTTCGACTTCAAGGAAATCGCGGGTGATAAAAAAGGAACGGATGGCGGTCAGCAGGCGCGCGCGGCATTCCAGGCCGGACCGCTTGGCGGCCAGCCTGCCCCTTTCGCCCGCCTCGGGGACCGGATCCATTATTTGAGCACGCGCTCCACAAACGTTCCGGTGCGGGTGTCGATCTTGATCTTCTCGTCCTGCACGACGAACAGCGGAACGGGAATTTCGAAGCCCCCTTCGATCTTGGCCGGCTTCATGACGTTGGTGGCCGTGTTGCCGCGGGCGCCGGGCTCGGTTTCAACAACCTTCTTGATCACGAAATTGGGCAACGTCACATCGATGGGCCTGCCGCGATGAAGCAGGATCTGGCATTCGATGTTGTCCTCCAGAAAGAACTTCCGGTTGCCCAGAATCGCGGCGGGAACATTCACTTCCTCGAAATTCTCGTCCGTGAAGATGTAGTTGTCATCCATGGAATACGAGTAGGTGACATTTTTCTCATCCAGCTCGGGCTTGTCGATGACGTCGTTGGAGCGATAGGCCTTGAGCTGCGTGTCGCCGGACACCATGTGCTTGATGCGGCAGTTGTAAATCGCGGCGCCCTTGCCGGGTTTGTAAAAGCTGAATTCCGTGATGATATAGGGTTGGCCGTCAACCTCGACCTTCAAGCCCTTACGCAAATCCGCTGCATTGTACGCCATGGTATCCTCAGTTTCTCGTGTTCAAAATGCGGTCAATAAAGTTACCAGAAATAGATTCAATGTCAAGAACACGTGACGGGCCTCTGCGATTCAGACACTGGGGGAGCGGGCGTTGACCGCGCTGTTGGTTTCGGGAGCGCTTCAGGCTGATTGGGGTTGGGCGAGTCATGGAAATGGAGTCGGACCAGTAGCCATTAGTTTTGGAAGGCCAAAAGAGGTGTTCGTTCAACAAGGGTGAACGCCCTGCCGGGTGACTCAGGGTCTTAGAGTTGGCCAGTCCTTGGGGAGCCGACGCTCAGGGTGGAGCGTGTGCCAGTCCGGAAAGTCTTTCGCACTGGCGTTGATTAAGCTTCTCGAGAAGGCAGAGTTTGGCTTTTTCGGGTACGGACATGGCCAAGACGGTGTAATCGTAGGTTGTGAATCTGGCGTAGTACCCGTCGGTGAATACGGTAATATCCTCCGCGACAGGCTGCAGTTTTTCAAGCAGCCGCTGTTTGGTTGCCTTATTCAGCGCTTTCTGGCCGCGCCGGAACAACTGCATCTGGAGAAGCGAGTAGGTCAGGAGGGTGAAAACGACCTGGTTGACGACCAACTCCAGACTACAGGAGGTGAAGCCGGTGATGTCCCAGAAAGCTTTGATGTGGCGATGCCGTTCTTCAATGGTCGTAGGGAGGGCATATCGCTCAAGCACGCGCGTTGCCTCCGGGTCTTCAGCCGTAGTCATGATGGCCCAGGCATCGTCGGCATGGGGGTTCTTGTCTGTCGTGCAAAGTACGATATCCAAGGGCACCGGACATCTGTCGAAGCTGGTGGTGCGCGGAATCTTGGTGATCCAGGCTAAGGCGGGCTTCGCAACGGCAGGGCGCAGACCTTGCGTCAGACGTTTGGCCGCAATCGTCCGCTGGCGCTTGGCTTCCCGCAAACGCAGTGGCACGGCGTGGCTGGGATCCTGCCTATCTGTTGCGCCTGCCGGGGCTTTCCGTGTCCCTAGCCGGTTCCCCGGCTCAGGCGCTCCTCAAAAGCGATCCCGGCTGGCACTCGGTTTTTCATGCGTTTGCCCTGCCCGGGGTGCCGATGCGCCGATCCCGACCATCCCGTTCGACATGGCCCTTACGGCAAGCTCTCTTCCGTTTACAGGGGCAAACCCGTCTGTCGGTTCGTTCGTGCGGCGTGTGTCGAAGAGCTTTCTAAACAACTCTCCGCGTACAAGCGCTTCCGACGGTTGACCGATCAAGGGGTGAAATTATCGATTCAAAGAGGGCGGCAGCTTTTTTTGATTCCACGCCCGAAAATCCAACCGGCGGCCGGACAAAGAAACGCAGCGTTCGCCCGAGGCCCCGGTAAGGATGGGCTATCGTTTAAAATCACCTACAGTTCTGCAATGCGCCCGGCCCGGCGCGCCCAATGTTTTATATCGCCTCAGCCGGGCCATCCTTCTATACTCCCTGACCATGACAACCGAAAAACTGTCATTTTCGCCCGCACCAGAAGCCGTCATCCTGATCGCCGGCAAAGGCGCCTATCCCCTCGAACTCGCCGAATCAGCCCGGCGTCAAGGCGTTAAGCGCCTGTTCGTCGCCGCCTTCAAGGGAGAAACCGAACGCCGTCTCGCCGCGCTGGCCGACGAGATCGCATGGTTGCGCCTCGGCCGGCTCGACGATCTCCTCGCCGCCCTGGCCGCCACCGGCATCCGCCATGCGGTCATGGCCGGCCAAATCACCCCAACTTCCCTCTTCTCCGTCCGCTTCGATTCGCGCACGCTGGCCCTGCTGCGCAAACTGCCCGTCAAGAATGCCGAGACCATCTTCGGGGCCATCGGCGGGGAGCTGGCTTCTCTCGGCATCGCCCTGCTGCCCGCCTGGATGTTCATGCAGTCCGCCATGCCGGCTCCCGGGGTCCTCACCGCCCGCATCCCGACGGAGGCCGAAAAAAGGGACATCGCCCTGGGCTTCCGCGTGGCCAAGACCACCAGCGGGTTGGATATCGGCCAGACCGTAACGGTCAAGGACGGGGTGATTCTTTCCGTCGAGGCGTTCGAGGGCACCGACGCCGCCATCCGCCGCGGCGGCGAACTGGGCGGCCCCGGCCTGGTCGTGGCCAAGGTCGCCAAGCGGGGCCATGACACCCGTTTCGACATCCCGGTGATCGGCCTGCGCACCCTCGAGGGCCTGCGCAAGATCAAGGCCTCTGTTCTGGCCGTGGAGGCCGGACGCACCCTTCTGCTGGAACGCGAGAAGCTGATCCGCGCGGCAGACGACTGGTCGATCAGCCTCGAAGCGGTGGATGCGGGCGATGAGCAATTCGGTTAAAGTCGGGGTCATCGGCGTCGGAAGCCTCGGACAATGGCACGCGAAGGTCTACGCCACCGCCTGTCCGGGCGCCGTCCTGGCGGGGGTCTGCGATGCCGACCCCGACCGCGCCCGTGAAATCGGCGCGCGCTACCACGCGCCCGTCTTCGATTCCCCGGCCGCCCTGGCCGATCATGTGCAGGCCGCCAGCATCGTCGTACCCACGGACCAGCACGCCGAAACGGCCATTCCCCTCATCGAGCGCGGCATCCACCTGCTCGTGGAAAAGCCCATCGCCGCCACGCTCGAAGAGTCCGAAGCCATGATCCACGCCGCGGCCCGCCACCAGACCATTTTGCAGGTCGGCCACGTGGAGCGCTTCAACCCCGTCATGTCCTTCCTCGAAGAGGTGCTCGTCCAGCCCCGGTTCGTCGAAGCCGCCCGCCTGGCCCCCTTCCCCCCGCCCCGCCCCGGCCTCACCCCGCGCGGCACGGAGGTCAGCGTGGTGCTCGATCTCATGATCCACGACCTGGAAGTGATCCTGCACCTGGTCCGCTCCCCGCTTCGCGAACTCCATGCCTGCGGCGTGCCCGTGCTCAGCCAGAGCGAGGATATCGCCAACGTCCGGCTCCTCTTCGAAAACGGTTGCGTGGCCAACATCACCGCCAGCCGCGTGAGCCAGGACAGGGTCCGAAAAATCCGGGTGTTTCAACAGGACACCTACGTCTCGCTCGATTACCAGAACCAGACCGGCCGGCTCGTGCGCCGCGAAAACGGAGCCATCATTCCCGCGGAAGTGCCGATCGAGAAAAGCGACGCCCTGGAACGCGAGCTCACCTCTTTCATCACCTGCGTGCGCGAACGCCATGAGCCCGTCGTGGGCGGCCGCCACGCCTCCGATGCTCTCAAGCTGGCGATGGACATCTGCCGGCATATCCAGGCGGGAGGCTCCTGATGGCCGGTCGCACCCTGATGATCATCGCCGGGGAAGTGTCGGGCGATATGCTCGCCGCCGGACTGGTGCGCGCCCTCAAAAAGCGGGATCCCGATCTGCGGTTTTTCGGAATCGGGGGCGACGCCCTCCGGGCCGAAGGCGTGGAGGTCGTGCAGGATAACGCCGCCATGGCCGTCATGGGGTTCACTGAAGTGATCGTCCGGATTGACTTTTTCCAGCGGGTGTTCGAGCGCATGACCGAACTGGCGGCCAGCCGCAAACCGGCCGCCGTCATCCTGGTGGACTATCCCGGGTTTAACCTCCGCTTCGCGGGCCGGGCTCACGCGCTGGGCCTTCCCGTAATCTACTATGTGTGCCCGCAGGTCTGGGCCTGGAACCGCCGGCGCGTTCCCAAAATGGCCCGCACGGTCAACCGCCTCCTGACAATCTTTCCCTTCGAAAAGGAAATGCTTTCCGGATCCGGTATGGCGGTCGATTTCGTGGGCCATCCCCTGGCCTCGGCCGCATTGGCCCAACGCCAGGCCCCGCCCCTGCCCTTGCCCTGGTCCGGCACGCCGTGCCTGGCGCTCCTGCCGGGCAGCCGGCGGCATGAAATCGACCGGCTCCTCCCCGTGATGCTGCGGTCGGCCGCTCTGCTGGAAAAGGAACAGCCCGGCCTCTCCTGTCTGATCGCGACCCCCTCGGAAACCGCCGCCGGGGAGATGCGCAAACGCCTCGCCTCCTGGAGCGGACCGCGCCCGTCACGGCTGGAGGTGGTCGGCGGACAAACCCGGGAACTGCTCAAACAGGCCGACGCCGCCGCCGTGGCCTCGGGAACCGCCACCGTTGAGACCGCCCTGATGCGCTGCCCCATGGTCGTCGTCTACCGGACCGCCTTTCTAACCTACCTGCTCGCCCGGCTGCTGGTGAAGGTGCCGTTCATCGGAATGGTCAATCTCGTGGCAGGCCGGACCGTCTGCCCCGAACTGGTCCAGAACGACCTGACGCCCGAATCCCTGGGCGCCGCGCTCCGTCCGCTCCTGCAACCCACCCCACAGCGCGCGCTCATGCTGGAAGGACTGGATGACGTCATCCGCCGCCTGGGCGAACCGGGTGCCGAGGAGCGGGCCGCCGCCAGCGTGCTGGATGTGCTGGCAACCCCCGCCGGCTGAGGGCGCATCTCCATTTTGATTGGATTTCTCCACGTTTATGGTAGGCTTTTCGATTTGGGAGAACGCCATGGATTATCTTGCCCGCGCCCGGGAAATCATGCAAATCGAGATCGACGGCCTCCAGAAGGTAAGCGATCGGCTTGGCGAGGGATTCGAACAGGCCGTCAAACTGCTTCTTGAATGCCTCGGCAAGGGCGGCAAAATCGTGGTCACCGGCATCGGCAAGAACCTGCCCATTGCCGAAAAGATCTCCGCCACTCTCGCCAGCACCGGTTCCACCAGCGTGGCGCTCAACCCCGTTCAGGCCATGCACGGCGATCTCGGCATCCTCAAACCCGACGACACACTGCTCGCCCTCAGCTACAGCGGGGAGTCCGAGGAGATCATCAACCTCATCCCGCTGATCCGGCGCAACGGGCTCCGCATCATCGCCCTTACCGGCGATCCCGGTAGCGCCCTCGGCAAGCATAGCGATGTGGTGATTCCAATCACTGTGGATCGGGAAGCCTGCCCTTTCAACATGGCCCCCACCGCCACCACCACCGTCACGCTGGCCGTGGGCGACGCCCTAGCCCTCGTGCTCCTGGAAACACGCGGCTTCAACCGCGAGGACTATGCCAAACTCCACCCCAGCGGCGCCATCGGGCGCACACTCCTCCTCAGGGTCGGCGACATTATGCGCACCGGCAACCGGTTGGCCTCCGTGCCCCTCGGGACGGCCGTCCGGGAGGTCCTCATGGCCATGACCCAGGCCCGGTCCGGCTCCGCCGGCATCGTGGACGGCCAGGGGCGGCTCATCGGCGTGTTCACCGACGGCGATCTGCGCCGCCAACTCGCCACCCGCCCCGGCATCATGGAATGCCACATCGACGATGTCATGATCCGCAACCCTATCTGCATTCACCCCGACGCGCTGGCCGTGGATGTGCTCAAGTTGTTCGAGACCCATAAAATCGACGACATCCTCGTGGTCGAAACGCAAAACGGCAAACTCGTCGGGGCCATCGACGTCCAAGACCTGCCCCGACTTAAGATCATGTAACCACCATGGTTTTCAGCTCACTCCTGTTTCTCTTCCTGTTCCTGCCTTTCAGTCTCGCGTTTTACTACCTGACACCCGCCCGCTATCGCAATTGGCCGGCGCTCGCGGCCAGTCTGCTGTTTTTCGCCTGGGGCGCCCCTCGGTTCGTTTTTGTCCTGATGGCAACCAGCTGCGTCGATTACGGCATCGGCGGCCGCCTGCCCCCCGGCGCCACGCCCGAGCGCCGCCGAAAATGGCTGCTCGCCCTCGCCGTCACGGTGAACCTCGCGCTGCTGCTCTACTTCAAATACGCCAACTTCTTCGTGGAACAGATGAACGCTTTGCTGTCCGCCGGGGGATTTGAACCTGCGCCCTGGACGCGCGTCGTCCTGCCCATCGGCATCTCGTTCTTCACCTTCCAGAAAATCAGCTACCTGGTGGATGTCTATCGCGGCTCCGCCCACCCGGCCGCCTCGTATGGCCGCTATCTCCTCTATGTGGCCCTCTTCCCCCAACTGATCGCCGGCCCCATCGTCCGGTATCACGATGTCGACTTGCAACTGGGCGCCCGAAACCATTCATGCGGACTCTTCTTGGACGGTGCCTTCCGTTTCACCGTCGGCCTGGGCAAAAAGGTCCTCCTCGCGAACACGCTCGGCTATGCCGCCGATGCCGCTTTCGCCGCCGGCCACGACCAGCTGCCCTGCGGCGCCGCCTGGCTGGGGCTTTTGGCTTATGCCATGCAGATCTACTACGACTTCGCCGGCTACTCGGACATGGCCATCGGCCTGGGCCGGATGATGGGCTTCCAGTTCCTCGAAAACTTCAACTTTCCATACATCTCCCGCAACATCACCGAATTCTGGCGACGCTGGCACATCTCGCTCGGCAACTTCATGCGCGAATATCTGTATATTCCACTGGGCGGCAATCGCCTTTCGGCCGGGCGGACCTATTTCAACCTCTGGATCGTCTTCCTGGCCTCGGGCTTCTGGCACGGCGCGGCCTGGAGCTTTGTGCTCTGGGGCGCCTTCCACGGCCTCTGCCTCTCAGTCGACCGCTTCCTGCTGGACCGCGGCTTCCGCCCGCTTCCCAAATGGGCCGCCCTGCCGCTGACCTTTCTGCTCGTCTGCTTCGGCTGGGTCCTGTTCCGCGCCGATACGGCCGGCCGGGCGTTTGACTACTTCCAAGCGTTGCTCAACACCACGGCGGCGGCGAGCGGTCTTGGCAAAATGAGCGGCCCCTTCACCGATCCGCGTTTCATCGCCGCCCTGGCCGCGGCCCTCCTGGGCGCTTTTGCGCCCGCTCTGGGCCTGGCCCGCCTGGTTCCGACCGACTGGGGTTGCGCGGAACCGCAACCCGGCGCGCCGTCCCTCGCGGGCCGTTTCGCCTGTTCCGCTTTCCTGCTTACGGCCTGCGCCATGATCCTCGCCATGGGCGGCTTCAACCCCTTCATCTATTTCCGCTTTTAACCATGCCCATTACCCATCCAACTCCACCCCCCGCGTCGCGCGCCCGCCGCGTGCTGGAACGGGTGCTCGTCACGCTCTTTTGCCTTCTTCTCGCCCTGCCGTTGCTCCACACGGTTTCCGGACATCCCCGCGATATCCGCCTGACCGGCGCCGAGGTGACGACGAAAGAGCCTGTTTTCGGCTGGAATTCCTGGTTCGATGGCGACTTCGCCTCCTCGGTGGACGCCTGGATGGTCGGCGACGTGGGCCTGCGCGGCTACCTCGTCCACATGTCCTCACAGGCCAACTACACGCTCTTCGGCCGCCTCGGCATCAACGGCAACACCAAAATCGTCGAAGGCCGCGACCATTGGCTCTTCGAGCAGGCCTACCTCACAAAAGATGCCCGACAACGCGAATTTTCCCGCAAAAAAGCCATCCTCATTGCCAATCGGGCGGCGCGCCTCCGGCAAGCCCTGGCCAGAAAAGGAATTGCCTTCGCCATCGTCATCGCTCCGAGCAAGGCGGAAATTTTCCCCGAATATCTCCCGGCCGGAGTTCCGGCTTCCAATCGCAACCCGAAGACGCCCTACGACCGGCTGACTGCGGAATTTCAAAAGCATGGCGTGCCGATGCTCGATGGACGCGAGTACTTCCGGTCGATCAAGGAAAAAGAAATCGCCCTGTTCCCGCAGGGCGGCATCCACTGGAGCTACTACTCGGCCTGGCTGGCCTGGCAAAAACTGGTCGGCGTTTTACGCCTGCAACCCGCCTGCGCCGATCTGCCGCTCCAAAGCGTGGAACGGCTCGTGTGGCATGCGCCGCTCGGGTCGGACGCCGACCTGCGGCTGCTCCTGAACCTCTGGCATTTCGAACCCGGCGGCCCCGCCCCGCTCCCCTATCCGCTGGTTTCGGCGCCGCCGCCCGGCCTTCAAAAGCGTTTTGGCGCGCTGGTCGTGGGCGACAGTTTCGCGCTCACGCTCATCGACGCCATGGCCCGCTCTGGAACCTTTCGGAAGATCGATCTGCTCTATTATTTCAAACGCCGGTTTTCATTCCCTTCGCCCGCCTTTATGCCCGCCGGCGAAAAACTCATTGTTGAAGCGGGCAAGGATCTGGGGCCTTTTGATGCAACCCGGGTCCCGTGGGAGGCATTTCTAAAGGACCGGCAAATGGTTGTCCTGACGATCAATGAAATCAACATCAGGGACGGGGGCTGGGGCTTTATCGAATCGCTGCTGGCCGAGCTTGACCCGGGTTCGCCGGCGATGGCGACGGCGGCGGCGGATCCCGGATCCATAGAACGGCCGCCAGTCCCGCCAACAGGCAGTAGGGGCCGAACCACCAGAGCTTCTGCGAAGCCAGCAGGCGGTTAAGCGCCATCATGGCCAGGTAACCGACAACGGCCGCCAGCACGAAGCCAACCGCCAGGTCGCTCCCGGCCACCGCCGTCGAGTCGCCCGACTTGAACAGCTTCAACAGCGTCAGCCCCAAAGCGCCGGCCAGCAACGGAATAGCCATCAGGAACGAAAACTGGGCCGCCTCCCTGCCCCCGGCTCCGGTCATCCGCGCGGCGGTGATCGTTGTACCTGATCGGGACACACCAGGCAGCAGGGCCGCCATTTGGGCGAGGCCCACGATGATCGCCTGCCCGATCGACAGGCTTCCCGGCTTGACGGCTCGCGGGATCAGTTTGGGCAACAGGAGCAACAAGCCCGTAACCATCAGACAATAGCCGACAAGGCGGGCGGAGCCGAATGCCGCATCGATTCGATCCTCGAACAATACCCCGGCAATCGCCGCCGGAACGCAGCCGATCACCAATGCCGCCACATCGCGGCGGGCGGCGGCGGAGCCCGAGAAGAAATCAACGATCAGCTCCACCAGTTTGTTCCGATAATAGAGCACGATGGCCAGCAGCGTGCCGCCATGCAGCACCGCTTCCAGAACTGTGCCGGGCGAATTCAGGCCAAGCAGATGCTTGCCCAGAACCAGATGCCCCGAACTGCTAACCGGGAGAATTTCGGTAATGCCCTGCAACGCGGCCAGCCCGGCAACTTTAATGGTGTCGATTGTCATAGATGGGTATTTCCTCTATCCGCTGGTGTCATTGTCATAGGGGTCATTGTCATAGGGGTCAAGTCCCGACTTCCGATAAAACTTTTTTCACTTGAGCGGCAATCTGCTTGAGTTCTCGCTCTTCCCTCATGCGTTTTTCCATCCGCTCAACTGCTTTGCCCGCCGCCCGGTGATCCGCCACGCCCGCCGCCTTTGCGATCTCGGGCAACGTCAGACCTGTTTGACGCCGG
>JAWOJA010000084.1:0-6925 GCA_046484345.1 Kiritimatiellia bacterium | reverse complement strand
TGCTGCGCGCCTCCGGCATCCTGCACGACATCGGCACCTTCGTCAGCACGCGCAGCCACCACAAGCATTCCCAGTACCTGATCATGGCCAGCGAACTCTTCGGGCTGACCACGCGGGACACGGCCCTGATCGCGTTGATCGCGCGGTACCACCGGCGGGCGGAGCCGAGCCCGGCCCATCCGGAATTCGCGAAGCTGGACCGGACGGACCGGGCGCTGCTGCTGCAGCTGGCGGCGATCCTGCGGGTGGCGGACGCGCTGGACCGGAGCCATTCGCAACGGATCCGGATGGCCGGCGTGGCGCGCAACGGCGACGAGCTGTCGATCGGCGTGGAGGACGTGGGGGACCTGTCGCTCGAGCGGCTGGCGCTGGAGTCGAAGGGGGTCATGTTCGAGAGCGTGTTCGGCATGCGGCCCGTGCTGCGGCCCACGGTCATGCCGGGCGTCCGGTAGGGGAGGCGAAGCGATGGCCCGTTCCCATTTTCTCAACCGCGAGCTGAGCTGGCTGGCCTTCAACCGGCGCGTGCTCGAAGAGGCCCGTGATTCCCGTGTCCCGGCGCTGGAACGGCTCAAATTCCTGGCGATCGCGGGGTCGAACTTGGACGAGTTTTTCATGGTCCGCGTGGGGGGGCTGCTGCATCTGCTGGCGACGGGGCGGAAGGGGGCGGATCCGGCGGGTTTTTCCCCTGGCGGGCAGCTGGCCGTGATTGCCCGCGAAGTGCGGCGGATGGCGAAGGAGATGGCGCGGACCCAGGCGGAGCTGGAGGCCCGGTTGCGGAAGGAGGGGTTGCGCCGGCTGGCCGTGGGGGAGCTGAACGACAAACAGCGCGCGCACCTCGCGCGCGTGTTCGAACGCGAAGTGTTCCCCGTCATTTCCCCGGTGGCCGTGCGGCGGTTCGGCGAATTTCCGCTGTTTCCCGGGCTGACGACGGCGGTGGCGGTTCGGCTGGGCGACCCGGCCCGGCCGGCGCGGCGCGACCGTTTTGCGGTGCTGGCGATCCCGCGCAACCTCTCGCGGCTGGTGGTCGTGCCGGAGGATCGGGGGTATTCGATTGTGCTGCTGGAGGACCTGGTGACGGCGCACCTGGACCGGCTGTTTCCGGGGGAGCCGGTGGGCGAGCAGGCGGTGTTCCGGATCACCCGCGACGCGGATATGAGCGTGCGGGAGGACCAGGCGGGCGACCTTCTGGCGCAGATGCGCGAGGTGCTGACCGAGCGCAAGCAGGGGGCCTGCGTGCGGCTGCAGGTGGAGACGGCGGCCTCCCCCCTGATGGTGCGGCTTTTGCGCAAGGCGCTGGGCGTGGAGGCGCGCGAGTTGTACCGCATGCCGGCGCCGCTGGATTTTTCCCCGTTCGCCACCCTGGCGGCCATGCCGGGGTACGACGCGCTGCGCGAGCCGGCGTGGAAACCGGTCGCGCCGCCCGCCTTTCGCGGCGGGGAGTCGGTGTTCGAAACGCTGGCGCGGCAGGACGTGCTGCTCGTGCATCCCTACGAGTCGTTCGGCCCGGTTGTCCGGTTCATCGAGGAGGCGGCGGACGATCCCGACGTGCTGGCGATCAAGCAGATCCTGTACCGCACGAGCCGGGAGAGCCCGGTGGTGGCGGCGCTGACGCGGGCGGCGGCCAAGGGCAAGCACGTGACGGCGCTGGTGGAGTTGAAGGCGCGGTTCGACGAGGCGCGCAACATCGGCTGGGCGCAGGCGCTGGAGCTGGCGGGGGTGCGGGTGGTTTACGGCGTGAAGAACCTGAAGACCCACGCCAAGATCTGCATTGTCGTGCGGCGCGAGGCCGCGGGCGTGCGGCGTTATCTGCATTTCGGGACCGGCAACTACAACGAGATCACGGCGCGGCTCTACTGCGACGTGAGCTATATGACCTGCCACGAGGCCTATGGGCGCGACGCCTCCCGGTTTTTCAACGCCATCACCGGGTATTCGCGGGCCGTGTCCTACGAGCGGCTGGCGGCGGCCCCCCTGGGGCTGCGCGACCGGTTGGTGGGTCTGATCGAGTCGGAGGCGGCAGCCGCGGCCCGCGGGGAGCCGGCGTCGATCGCGGTCAAGATCAACTCCCTGTCCGACCCGGCCATGATCGGGGCGCTTGTCAAGGCCGCGAAAGCGGGCGTGCGGGTGCGGCTGAACGTGCGGGGAGTCTGCTGCCTGCGGCCGGTGGCGGGCATCGAGGTGGTGAGCGTGGTGGACCGGTACCTGGAGCACGCGCGGATCCTCTGTTTTCACCAGGGCGGCAGGCGCCTGGTGTTCATTTCGAGCGCGGACTGGATGACCCGCAACATGGACAAGCGGATCGAGCTGCTCGTGCCGGTGGAGGACCCGGCGTGCAAGGCCCGGTTGCTGGACTATCTGGAGACGTTTTTTAGGGACACCCGCAAGGCGTACCGGCTGGGGGCGGACGGCTCCTGGGAGAGGGCGCCGTTGCGCGGAAAGGGGGTCCGAGCCCAGGAGGCGTGGTATGAAGCCACACGGGCGGCGGCCTTTCAGGCGGCGGCCCGCGTCGAGGAGTCTTTGTTCGAGCCGCAACGTCCGGCCAGTCGCCGGAGCCGGCCGCCGAGGAGCGTATCATGACCATTATGAAAAAGTTGCGGGCCCGGCCCGGCCGGAAGGTGAATTTGAAATCGACCCCCACGGGGGACACGCCGGGCTGTTCGTCCCGCGAGGCGGCGGAGGAGGCCCTGCCGGCCCTGCTGGAGGAGCTTCGCAAGCTGCAATACCGGCTCTTTGCCGAGAACCGCCGGGCCGTTCTGGTGGTGCTGCAGGCGATGGATGCGGCGGGGAAGGACGGCCTGGTGCGGCACGTTTTTTCAGGGTTGAATCCGCAGGGTTGCCGCGTGACGCCGTTCAAGGCGCCGTCGGCGGATGAGCAGGAGCACGACTTCCTGTGGCGCATCCACAAGCAGGTTCCGCCCCGGGGCGAGATCGGCGTTTTCAACCGCTCGCATTATGAGGACGTGCTGATCGTGCGGGTGCACGGGCTGGTGGAAAAGGCCGTTTGGAAGGCGCGCTACGAGCAGATCCGGGTGTTTGAGAAGCTGCTGGGTGAAAACGGTGTGACCGTGTTGAAGTTTTTCCTGCACATTAGCCCGCAGGAGCAGAAAGAACGGCTGCTGGCGCGGCTGGACAATCCCGAGCGGAACTGGAAGTTCAGCGAAGGCGATTTGAACGAGCGGAAATATTGGGACGACTACCAGGAAGCGTACGAGGAGGCGATCGGCCGGTGCAGCACGCCGGAGGCGCCCTGGCACATCATCCCATCCGATCGCAAGTGGTATCGGAACTGGGCCGTGGCGAGTATCCTGCTTCAGACCATGCGGGACATGAAGCTGAAATTCCCCGAACCGCTGGCCGATGTCAAATCGCTCCGGCGCCGGTTGCGAAGGCTTCCGTAAAAGGGATCTAGCGGTTTAGCCGTTTCCAGACGGGTTCGAGGTCGATCACCTTTTTCTCCCGGATAGCCTGGTCGATGGCCAGCGCGACCACGGCGCTTTCCAGCCCCTCGTCGCCGCCGCATTTCGGTTTGGATTGCTTGACCATGCAGGCGAAGAGTTCCTTCCAGAGAACCGCATCGCCGCCGCCATGGCCGTCGGCCCCGAAGGGAACCACGGTCGCCTCCTTGTCGCCGAAGCGGCGGTATTTCAGCATGCTGGAATAGAGCTCCAGGACCAGGTTGCCTTCGGTGCAGGAGAAATACATGCGCCGTTCCGGGATGACGTTGGACATGGTGGCCTGGAACATGACCCGGATGTTGTTGCGGTACTCCAGGATCGCGACCGAGTTGTCCATCAGGTCCTTGTCGGACGTGAACGGGGAGGCTACCTTGTGCGGATCCGGCCAGGCGGCGAACATCTTTTCGCCGTACTGTTTTTCATAGCGCTTATTTTTGGGAACGAAGAAATCGAGCCCGCCGAAGCCCGCGATGCGGGAGGGCACGGATTCCGCGAACCAGTTGATCAGGTCGAGGTCGTGGCAGCATTTTTCCAGGATGTGCGGGCCGGCCAATTTGGTGAGCCGCCGCCAGTTGGTCATGATGTAGCCGCCGTGGCCGGGCGTGATGTTCTCGTTGGCGTCGATGCTCATGATCTTGCCCAGCTTGCCCGAGGCCAGGATTTCCTTGGCCTTGCGGTAGAGGGGGGCAAAGCGCAGGACGAAGCCGGTCGCGAACAGGAGGCCGGATTTCTGGTGGGCCTTGAAGATGGCCTGGCAATCGGCGATCGAGGTGGCCAGCGGTTTTTCCGAGAAGACATGCTTGCCGGCCTTGAAGCCCGCGAGAATGTGGTCCTTATGGAAGGCGTTGGGCGAAAAAACCAGCACCCAGTCCACGCCCGGTGTTTTGATTGCTTCCTGGTAGGTATCGCAGATTTTGGCGGCCGGTTCCTCCCAGCTGGCGACGGCGCGCTGGGCGATGGCGCGGTCCGGGTCGTAAACCGACAGGACTTTCGTCCGCCTTTTTGAATCCGTCAGAAGCCGAAGCGTGCAACCATGGCCTCTGCCGCCCGCTCCGATGACCGCCACTCCGACCGTTTTTTCTTTTGCCGCCATGATCTGCTCCTTATGGGTAAGCAGAAATCATACGGTCATGCCGCCATCCTGTCCAGTTGCATCAGATTTCAGCATAAAAAATCAGGTTTCGAGATCCCCCGGCGCTAGCGCACGCCGGCCGTTGAAAGAAGCTCGGCGGCATGGCGGTCCATCTCATCCTGGTCGACGCGGAAGCTGTTGAGGCCGGCCAGGTTGAGGAGGCTGTCCACGGCGGGCTGCCGCTCTTCCAGCGGGTCGCGCCAATTTGCGAGCCGTGGGATTTTGCCTTCCTTCCGGCTGAGCGCGACTTCGGCCTCCGACCAGTTGACGAGCAGGTCCGCGCAGCCGTTTTGGGCCAGGAACCCGGCGAGGTCCTGGGGTGAAAAAGCGTCCAGCTTTTCCTGTTCCAATTGCAGAAACGCGGTTTCCAGCGATTCGTCCCTTTCCCAAAGTCCGTTTAATCCGAAGGGGCCGGGGTTGACGTTCAGGACCGGATCGTAGAGCTCGCGCGAGCGGTCCGAAAGGTCATCCTCCCGAAGGCCGAGGCCCAGGAACTCCTCCGCCACTTTCGGCGGCAGGGTCATCACGTCGACCCCCGCCAGGTCGCGCACCTGCGCACCCGCGCGGAAGCTGGCCGCGATGAGCCGCGTGGGAATGCCGGCCTGTTCGCGCAGCTTGTGGATTGCCGCCTGGGCGGCCAGGGTGGCCCGCTCGCCGGCGAAGGCGCCGCTCCCCAAACCGTTCTCCGCCACGAAGGCGCCCACGCGCCCGAGAAATACGTTACTGAATTTGGGACGGGCCAGCCAGCCGATGGCATAATTCTGGCGGGCCGAGAAGGCCAGCGTCTGGTTGATGGGGATGTTTTCGCGGGCCAGGCGGCGCGCGGCCAGCAGGCCGGCGGCCGTGAAGGGGATTTTGACATAAAACCGCTCGGGGCAGACGGCGTGGAGGCGGCGGGCGTACCGCAGCGTGCCGTCGAGATCGCCGGCCAGGTCGGTGTGGAGTTCGACGGACACATGGGCGTCGAAGGTTTCAACCAGCTTCAGGCCGTGGCGCGCGTTGAGCAGGAAGGCGAGTTCGAGCTTCCGGTCTTGGCGGTTGAGGTCGGGGAACGGGTCCAGGAAAGCGGCGGCCTCGCGGACGAATGGGTCGTAGGTCCCTTTGCGCACTTCCTGGTTGAGCAGCGTGTTGTTGGTGGTCAGCGCGGAGAATTCCCGGCTCCACAACGGTTCGATGAGGCTGATATCGCCCGAGTCGAGCCACAGTTCGGTGCGCAGGGCATTGAGCCGTTCCCAGAGGGAGCCGGCGCGGGAGACGGGTTGTGTTTTCTGGAAATGGGGCGCGAAGTCCTGGCGGACGAATTCGCGCGCGCGTCTGGAATAGTCCGAATCCGGATCCGTGAGGGCATGCATGGATTCTCCTTTTTTGTGAGTTTCGGGGGCGGGTCAGGCCCGTCCCTGCGCCATGGCGGGCGTTTTCCAATGGGTTGTCAGGCCGCCGTGTCGGCCGAAAACCGGATCGGTTTCCGGAGCGGCTGTGGCGGCGATGGCTGTGTCGGCGGCCGGCCGCTCTTCGGGCTTACCGTAGCACATGTCGTATTCCGCGCCCTTGGGGTAGGCCCCGACGAGAGAGAAGTCGGTGCTGGCCCGGATGCGCTTGTGCGCCGTGCCCGCTGGAATGACCACGGCATCGCCGGCCTCGATGGTCAGCTTGTAGCCCTGTGGGCCGCCGAACAGGATCTCGCCCGAGCCGCGGTAACAGCCGAGCACTTCGTGGGTGTTGCTGTGGTAGTGATGGAAGGTGTAGATCCCGTCGCGCCAGGCGCCGGTCCAACCGTTGCGCGCGAACAGCTCCTCGGTGTCCGCCGCCGGGTGCGCCCCGGAGACGTCCAGCGCCTGCCGGTAGACCAGCAGCGGCCAGTGCGGGTTGTTTGGGAACGGTCCGTTCTCCCGGATGATAAGCGCGTGAATGGCGCTCGCTTCGTCCCGGTTTGGGGTTTCGTTGTTCATGACCCTCCTTTTGGCTGTCGGGGCCGTTGTGCGAAAGCATAATAACCCCGGGAGGCGGGAGGTTCTATCCCAATGGCCTTGATTCCGGGGGTCGATTTTCCTGACTGGGCGGAGGGCCGGGGGCAGGGCCCTCGCTGTAGGCTGCTCCGAATTTCAGCTCCGGCGCGCCATCGCGAGCTTCAGGCTTTGGCGCACGGTTTCCCGCGCGGCGGGGGGGAGGGTGGCCGCCAAATTTTCTATTGCGGGAACAGGGACAAAGCGACGGGCGATCAGAATCGAGACAAAAGCGATATCTTTGTCGCGACCGGCCGCGAGTTTGCTGACGGCGAGATCCGCGGGTGAGAGGCAGTGCCCCACGACATCCCCTGTGGCAGGCGATTGCAAACGCA
>JAWOJA010000081.1:0-11841 GCA_046484345.1 Kiritimatiellia bacterium | reverse complement strand
CTCATCGTGCGCGTGCACCCGGAGCTCTTGAACCGCCAAAGGCTGCCGGATCAGTTGCCAATCGCAAAGAACATCTGGAAAGACCGGTATAGGTCCATCGTGGATTTGGAGGAGCATCTCCACCGTAACGGCACCCGGATCGTCAAATTCTTCCTCCATCTCTCGAAGGCCGAACAGCGCAGACGCTTCCTCGATCGCATCGATGAACCGGACAAGAACTGGAAATTCAGCCTCGCCGATTTGAACGAGAGAAACTACTGGTCGCTCTACATGCAGGCCTATGAAGAGTGCCTGAGTGCCACGAACAGCGCAGACGCCCCCTGGTATGTCGTACCCGCCGATGACAAGAAGAACGCTCGGTTGATTGTTTCCCAGGTTGTCCTGGATGTGTTCCACGAACTCAAGATGGCCTATCCCGCGACTACCGCGAAACGGCGGCGGGAATTGAACTCCATACGCAAACGGATCTGACGACAAGACAGTGAATACAACCAACCCACGCATCCTGACGATCAATGGCGGCTCATCGAGCATCAAGTTCGCGCTGTTCGAGGCCGGTGACGCGCTCCGACGGATTCTGGAGGGCGCGATTGAGAGGATTGGACTGCCGGAGGCTATTTTGCGGGTGAAAGGCGAGAACCAAGCGGACACCTTTTCACGGTCAGTGACAGCGCCGGATCACGCGGTGGCGGTGGACATCCTGATGGATTGGATCGAGGAACGCAGCGGGCGTAATCCCTTGATTGCGGTAGGGCATCGCGTGGTGCATGGCGGGCCTAAGTATAGCGAACCGCAGAGAATCACGGCGGAGATGGTTGAAGAACTGCACCGGCTGAGTCCATTCGATCCTGAGCATCTGCCGGAGGAGATCCTGTTGACCGAGGCGTTCCATCGCCGCTTTCCCGACCTGCCCCAGGTGGCGTGTTTCGACACGGCCTTTCACCATGACCTGCCGCGCGTGGCGCAACTGTTGCCGATCCCTCGCCGATACGAGGCGCAGGGCGTGAGGCGATACGGCTTTCACGGGTTGTCCTATGCGTTTCTGATGGGAGAACTGGTCCGCCTGGCCGGAGCGGAAGCGGCACAAGGTCGGGTCATCCTCGCCCATCTCGGCAATGGCGCGAGCCTGGCGGCGGTGCATCACGGCAAACCCGTTGACACGAGCATGAGCTTCACCCCGACCGCCGGCGTGCCGATGAGTACCCGTTCAGGCGATCTCGATCCCGGACTGATGTGGTATCTGACGCGCACAGAGAAGATGAGCGCAAAGCAATTTAACAAGATGGTCAATTTCCAGTCCGGGCTGCTCGGCGTGTCGGAAACTAGTTCCGACATGCGTGACCTGCTTGAACGCGAAACGCAGGACGTGCGGGCGGCGGAGGCCGTCGCGCTGTTTTGCTACCAGGTCAAGAAATGTATCGGAGCCTTCGCGGCGGCGCTGGGCGGACTGGATACGCTGGTGTTCTCCGGGGGTATCGGAGAGAACGCTCCGCCGGTCCGCGCGCGGATTTGCGAGGGATTGGGATTCCTTGGAGTCCAACTCGAAGACCAACTCAACGCGGCGAATGAGGGTGTTATTTCCACGACAGCCGGCAGGGTGACGGTCCGTGTCATTCGCACGGATGAGGAGCAGATGATTGCGTGCACGGTGTGGCAATTCATTTCGCGCTCAATGCCTCTTAAACGGACTCTGGCCAAAAAACGAGCCTCTTCACCGCGGTAGGTTTGGACGACTACTGCCCAGCGCGTCTGAAATGCGGCGATTGGTTTCAGGAGTGGAATAAGAAGGATCATTCTCGGCAAGTTGACGGACGAAGAACAGCGCGATCTTACCGCTTCGGCGATGGCGCTCAAAAAAACGCTGGCTGACCTCGCGGGTGAGGACGGAAAACGCGACGATATTCAGCGACGGTCGGGTTACACCTTATTGTCCCGGGTGGCGTAATGTTGCATTTCATCTTATGTCACGAAAGGAACTGATAAACATGAATGTTGCGGAAATCGAGCTAGAGCGTGCGACAGAAACGCTTGCGCATGTTTCAGAGACGGCGTCGGGTTCGCGGCTCAGACGCGCCGTCCGGCTGCTTGCCTGTGCAGTTCTCGTCTGTGGGGTGGGACAAGTTAATCAGGCCCGGGCCGACGAGTCGCCGGTGTTGCCGGTGTTGGGCGAAACATCCACACAAGCGGACTACTTGCGTTATGCGGCGCTGAACAATGCGGGCCTTGAAGCGGCGTTCAAGCGTTGGAAAGCGGCGCTTGAGCGCATCCCGCAGGCACAATCGCTTCCAGACCCCCGGTTCAACTACACGTACTACGTGGAGGAAGTCGAGACGCGCGTCGGGCCTCAGCGACAGAAGTTCGGCGTCGCGCAGATGTTTCCCTGGTTTGGAAAGCTTCGCCTGCAGGGCAATGTCGCCGCCGAGACCGCGGCTGCAGCCCAGCAGGAATACGACAAAGCCAAACTGGCCCTTTTCCACCGCGTGAAGGCGGCTTATCACGAGTACTGGTACTTGGCGCAGGCCATTGCGGTGACGGAGCAACACCTCAAATTGGTGGCGAATCTTGAGGGTGTGGCACGCACACGGTACAAAGCGGGTGTGGCGCCGAATAGCACCGTGATTCAGGCCCAGGTCGAACTCGGCAAGTTGGATGACAAGCTGAGGACCTTGGAGTCGCTGCGGAAGCCGATCGTCGCCAAGCTGAATGCGGCGCTGAACCGGCCCACGCATCTTCCGTTGCCATGGCCACGCTCACTTCCCGAGTCGGCCGCTTCGTTCACCGACGAGGAGGCGGAAGGATGGTTAATGGAAAGCAATCCAGACCTCCGACGGCTCGATCATCTCGTAGCGAGAGAAGAAGCAGATATCAGGCTGGCGAAGAAGAACTACTACCCCGACTTCACGCTCGGGCTGGATTACGTGCAAACGGATGAGGCGCTGATGCCTGGGACGCCGGACAGCGGCAAAGATCCGGTGATGGCGATGATTTCGGTCGACCTGCCGATCTGGCACGGCAAGTACCGCGCGGCGGAACGCGAAGCACGGCTCAGAAAGGCGGCGGTCGAAGAGGACCGCGAGGATACCGGAGAACGTCTTGCCGCGGATTTGGAACTCGCTCTGTATCACTTCAGGGATGCCGAAAGGAAGATCAACTTCTACGGTGACACATTGGTTCCGAAAGCGGAGCAATCCCTGAAGGTCGTTCAGCAGGGGTTTGAGGCCGGCGGGACACCCTTCATTGCCCTGATCGACGCACAAAGGCTGCTTCTGGAGTTCCAACTTGCCCGCCAGCGTGCGCAGGCGGACAGGGGACAAAGACTGGCGGAGATCGAGATGCTGGCGGGCAGGGAAATGGGCGCTTGGTGAGAAACGCGGGAGACTGACATGAAGACAATACAGAGGCCAACATTAGCAAGAATCGCCATTGGCATCGCGCTGCTCCTTATCGCATTTGTCGCCGGATTTGCGTTGCGCGGCAGCAAGAGCGACGCGGCTCCGGACACTGCGTCAAAATCGGCAACCGTCAATCCGCAATCCGTAATCACAATATGGACCTGCTCGATGCATCCTCAGATCCATCTACCGAAGCCCGGGCAGTGCCCGATTTGCGGAATGAACCTGATTCCTTTGGAGTCGGGCAGTGACGACGAAGGCGGTCTTAGAGAGCTGTCGATGAGCGAGGACTCCGCGAAACTCATGGAAATCGAAACGGCTCCGGTTGAGCGTCGATTTGTGACGGCAAACGTGCGCATGGCAGGGAAGATCGACTACGACGAGACGCGAGTCACCCACATCACCGCCTGGGTGCCGGGACGGCTGGATCGCCTCTTTGTCGACTACACGGGCGTCCCGGTCAAAAAGGGGGATCACATGGTCTCTATCTACAGCCCCGAGCTCATCAGCGCTCAGGAGGAACTGCTACAGGCGATCACCGCGGCAAAGGAACTTGAGCGGAGCGACGTATCGATTGTCCGTGACACGACGGAAGCCACGGTGGTGGCGTCGCGCGGAAAGCTGCGTTTGTGGGGCTTGACACCAGAGCAGATCACGGAGATCGAGCGGCGCGGCAAGCCCGACGATCACGTGACAATCTACGCCCCCGCCGGCGGCATCGTTATTCAGAAGAACGCGCAGGAAGGGATGTATGTCAACACGGGTACGCGCATTTACACAATGGCCGATTTGTCGCGGATGTGGGTCAACCTGGATGCCTATGAATCCGACCTGGCATGGTTGCGTTACGGCCAGCACGTGGAGTTCACGACGGAGTCCTACCCCGGAGAAGTGTTCACCGGCACAATCTCCTTCATCCATCCGGTACTCGATGAAGCGACCCGCACGGTTAAGGTCCGAGTGAATGTCCCGAACGTAGACGGGCGTCTCAAGCCAGGCATGTTCGTGCGCGCGGTCGCGGAGACCAAGGTCGCGACGGGTGGCCGCGTCATGGACGCCTCCCTGGCGGGTAAATGGATCGGCCCGATGCATCCGGAAATCCTCAAGGACGCACCGGGAGTGTGCGATGTCTGCGGTATGCCGCTGGTTCGGGCCGAGAGCCTGGGGTACGTAGGGCCGGAATCGACCGCCAAAGACAAACCGCTGGTGATACCGGCCACGGCCCCGTTGCGGACCGGCAAACGTGCCATCGTCTACGTGGAAGTTCCCGGCAAAGACAGACCGACGTTTGCGGGCCGCGAGATCGTGCTCGGGCCGCGAGCCGGCGACTACTACCTCGTCAACCAAGGCCTTGAGGAAGGGGACCGTGTCGTCACGAAAGGCAACTTCCTGTTGGATGCGGAACTCCAGATTCGGGGCAAGCCAAGCATGATGACCCCCGAAGGCGGCGGGGGCGGAGGCATGACCGGAATGGATCACGGCGGACCCGCGAAGCAAAAAGGCGAACAGGCAACGGCCAGTCCGAGCATGTCCTTGCCGTCCGTGGTGAAGAGCCAGTTGCACGATGTCATGGCCGCCGGAATGGACGCAATCAAGGCTTCGTCCGGACAAGACCTCGATCCAATTCACGAGGCGTACCGCAAGCTTAAAGAGCGCGTGACCGCCGTGAGCCGCGAGGCGTTGGCCGACCATGCCAAGATGCAGTGGAAAGAGTACTCGATGCTGCTGGGGAACGACGGCAAGGAGGGGGAGGCGATCCGGACAACGGCGGAGGCGGCTCGTCTGGCCGACACCACGCGCGGCCACGTCGATGCCATGCAGTCGAAGTTCGGGCTGATGCATGGCGGCCATGCCATGCAGGAGTCCCCCGTGGTCAGCCCTGAGTTCACGCAGCAACTCGGCGTCCTGATCGAGCGCTACCTGGGCGTGCAGGCTGCCTTGGCGAAGGATGATGCCGCCGCTGCCGCGGAGTCAGCAACGAAGGCGCTTGAGGCGCTCGCCAAGGTGGATATGGGCCTCGTCACACGCAAAGACCACACGGACTGGATGAAGCATGCGGGTGAAATGAAACCGCTACTGACGGCCTTTGCGGGCGCGGACGGAATCGAGCCGGCACGGACGACGTTCGCCCTGCTATCCGAACAGATCGCCGCGCTGTTAACGCGATTCGGAGTCCCCGCGGGAAAGCTCTACAAAGTGTGGTGTCCCATGGCATTCGACAACCGTGGGGCCTGGTGGATTCAGAACAAGGAAGAGATCAACAACCCGTACTTCGGAACGACGATGCTCCGCTGCGGTGAAATCAAGGAGGTGTTCGAGTGAGCGCTTCCGACGTTCGCGATCCGGCCCATGAACCAGCGCCCGCCCCGGGCGGACACGGTGCTGGGCAGACACCCGACACGCAAACACCTGAGCAGCGATCGGTGATCGGCAAGCTGATTCTGTTCAGTCTCGAGAACAAACTCGTGGTCGGGCTGTTCATGTTTGCCGTGATCGTTACGGGCATTCTGGTGGCGCCGTTTGAATGGGATCTCGGCGGCATCCAGCGACATCCAGTCCCCGTCGACGCCATCCCCGACATCGGCGAGAACCAGCAGATTGTTTTCACGCAGTGGATGGGACGCTCTCCCCAGGACGTAGAGGACCAGATCGGTTACCCGTTGACGGTTTCCCTTCTCGGCATCCCAGGGGTCAAAACAATCCGCAGCTACTCGATGTTCGGGTTTTCGACGATCTACATCATCTTTAAGGAAGATGTGGAGTTCTACTGGTCACGAACGCGTGTGCTGGAGAAACTTAACAGTCTGCCGGCCGGAACGTTGCCTGCGATGGTGCAGCCAACCCTTGGCCCTGACGCCACCGCATTGGGCCAGATCTACTGGTATACGCTTGAAGGGCGTGATCCCGACGACAATCCCACCGGGGGATGGGGGCCGGATGAGCTACGCACGGTCCAGGATTGGTATGTCCGCTATTGGTTGCTTGCCGCCGATGGCGTGGCCGAAGTCGGGTCGATTGGCGGCTATGTGAAAGAGTACCAAGTGGACGTAGACCCCGACGCCATGCGGGCCTACGGCGTATCGCTGGATCAGGTCTTTCACGCCGTGATGGCCGCCAACATCGATGTAGGGGCCAAGACCATCGAGCTCAACCGAACCGAGTATTTCATCCGAAGCATCGGCTTCATCAAGAATCTGGAGGACATCAAGAGCAGTGTCGTCAAGGTCGCAAGCGATAACGTCCCTGTGCTTGTCGAGCACGTGGCACAGGTAACCCTCGGGCCAGCCACTCGACGCGGCGCTCTCGACAAAGGGGGGGCATCCGTTGTGGGCGGTGTCGTCGTGGCCCGATATGGCGACAATCCTTTGGCCGTCATCAACAATGTCAAGGCCAAGATCGAGGAGACCCGCGAGGCGTTGCCGGCCAAAGTGCTCATCGACACGAAAGCCGCGTCACGGGAAACATGTGTGGCCTATGCAAAGGCAAACGGCTTTGAAGCCTACGAAGGCCCGGAACTGAACCACTTGGTATGGTTGTCGCACCTGCGTTCGACGCCTCGCGCAAACTGGCCGTCGTGGGCGACGATCAGCAAGGTCTCTGTCGTGCCGTTCTACGACCGCACGGGGCTCATCTACGAAACGCTGGGGACCCTGAATGACGCCATCGCGCAGGAAATCCTGATCACCATCATTGTCGTGCTGGTGATGATGCTGCATCTGCGCAGCAGTGCGCTGATCGGCGGCATGCTTCCGCTGGCCGTCCTCCTCTGCTTTGTCGGGATGAAGTTTTTCGGCATCCAGGCCAACATCGTGGCCCTCTCGGGAATCGTTATCGCCATTGGCACCATCGTCGATATGGGCATCGTGCTGTGCGAGAATATCCTTCGACACCTGGATGAGACATCGCCCGACGAGTCGCGACTGGAAGTCATCCATCGCGCGGCCAGTGAGGTCGGCAACGCTGTGTTGACCGCCGCGGCGACCACGGTTGTGAGTTTCCTGCCGGTCTTCACGATGATCGGGGCGGAAGGGAAACTGTTCAAGCCGCTCGCCTACACGAAGAGTTTTGCATTAGTCGCGGCCATCGTCATCGCCCTGACCGTCCTGCCTCCGGTCGCGCATATACTTTTCTGCGGGAAAATCTCCAGCAAGAAACTGCGAATCGGGTTGAACCTCAGCCTCATCGCCGCGGGAATAGCGGTTGCCTTCAACATTGCCTGGTGGGCGGGCCTGATTCTGGTCTTGTTCGGAGCCTACTATCTGGTTGAAGAGCACGTCCCGGAACGACTTCGACGCGTGGGGCCGATGGCGGCAATTGTCGTGGTCATCGTCGCCGTGGGATACCTGTTGACGACGTATTGGAACCCCCTGGGGCCGGAACGCGGCTTTCTGCGGAACTTTATCTTTGTTGCGGTTCTCGTCGGCGGCCTGCTTGGCTTCTTCCATCTCTTCCAGCGGGGCTATCCCCGATTGCTGCGCACAGCTCTTCGTCACAAGATGGCCTTTCTGTCTATTCCTCTCGTCCTAATCGTTCTTGGGGGAATGGGGTGGCTCGGGTTTCCGAAGCTGTTCGGCTGGCTCCCCGATCCGATACGAAAAAGCCCGCCTGCCCAGTACCTCACCCGCGTGTTCCCGGGACTGGGCAAGGAGTTCATGCCGTCCCTTGACGAGGGGTCCTACCTGTGGATGCCGACAACCATGACGCATGCCTCCATCGGCCAAGCGCTGGATATCCTGCAAAAACAGGATTTGGCGTTCCAGTCCATTCCGGAGGTCGAGTCAGCAGTGGGAAAACTCGGACGGGCCGAAACGCCCCTTGATCCGGCCCCGATCTCCATGATCGAGACGGTGCTCAACTACAAGCCGGAGTACAAGACAGACAAAGAGGGCCGTCGTATCACCTACCGATACGACGGGAAGGCTGAGGAATTCGTCCATGACGAGAATGGCGAGTTAATTCCCAATCCCCATGGGCGGCCATTCCGCCAGTGGCGCGACCACATCAAGACAGCCGACGATATCTGGGACGAAATCGTCAAAGCGGCGACGTTGCCCGGAACGACTTCCGCGCCCAAGTTGCAGCCGATCGCGGCCAGGATCGTCATGCTTCAGAGCGGCATGCGAGCCCCGATGGGCGTGAAGATAAAAGGACCTGACCTGGACACAATCGAGGGCGTCGGACTCCAGATTGAACGATTTCTCAAACAAGTGCCGTCGGTGGAACCGACCGCCGTGATTGCCGACCGCATCGTCGGGAAACCCTACCTGGAAATACATCCGAATCGCAGGGCGCTGGCACGCTACGGGGTGCCCATTCGCCAGTTTCAGGATGTCGTCGAGGTCGCCATTGGCGGCAAGACGATCATGACCACGGTGGAGGGCCGCGAACGCTACCCCGTTCGGGTTCGGTACCAGCGTGAGTTACGCGACAGTATCGAAGCCATGGAGAAGATCCTGGTGCCGGGCAAGGGCGGGCAACAGATCCCGATCACTCAGCTTGCCGAAATCGTCTATATCCGGGGCCCGCAGGTGATCAAGAGCGAGGATACGTTCCTCGTTGGCTATGTTGTCTTGGACATGAAGCCAGGCCACGCCGAGGTGGACGTGGTCGAAGCGTGTCAGGCGTATCTGAAAGCCAAGATCAAAAGCGGAGAGCTCTCTCTGCCGCGCGGTGTGAGCTACAAATTCGCCGGCAATTACGAGAACCAGCTCAGGGCAACGAAGACGCTTGCCCTCGTCCTGCCGGTGGCGCTGTTCGTCATCTTCATGCTCATCTATTTCCAGTTCAAGTCAGTTTCTACGACGATGATCGTCTTCTCGGGCATCTTCGTGGCCTGGTCCGGCGGATTCCTCTTGTTCTGGCTCTACGGTCAACCGTGGTTCCTGAACTTCAGCGTGTTCGACGTGTCCATGCGGGACCTGTTTCAGATTCACACCATCAACATGAGCGTCGCCGTTTGGGTCGGGTTCCTGGCGCTCTTTGGCATTGCCACGGACGACGGCGTAATTATGTCCACCTACATCTCTCAGGTGCTGCGCGATACGAAGCCGACAACAAAGGACGCGGTACGGTCTGCGATCCTCGAGGCGGGGCAACGACGCGTGCGCCCCTGCCTCATGACGACGGCAACAACCATCTTGGCACTCATCCCTGTCCTGACCTCCGTCGGGCGCGGCAGCGACGTGATGGTGCCCATGGCCATTCCCTCGTTCGGAGGGATGAGCGTCGCCCTGATCACAATGTTTGTCGTGCCGGTACTGTACTGCTGGGTCGAGGAGATCAAGCTGAAGACACGGAATAAATGACAAGGAGGGCACCTATGAAGGACCACGAACACGCACCCAAAGATAAGCCCGAAACCAAGCCAGCGCATGACCAAGTGGCCAAGAAGGCATACGCCATCTATGCGAATGAAGGCCGTCCGCAAGGACACGCCGAGCAGAATTGGGCAGAGGCCGAAGGCAAAACGCCTCACGCCGGCTCTGACCATCCGGATAAACACGATCACCACAACCATCATGCGCACATGGCGGCTGATTTCCGGAAACGGTTCTGGATCTCGCTGGTCCTGACCCTGCCGATTCTCGTCCTCTCGCCGATGCTCCAAAAGCTGGTGGGACTGCGGGACGCTATTCGTTTTCCCGGCGATATCTATGTCTTGTTCGGCTTTTCCTCGGCGGTCTTCTGGTATGGCGGATGGCCGTTTCTCAAAGGATTTCACGGCGAAACAAAATCCCGTCGGCCTGGGATGATGACGCTCATCTCCGTCGCCATCGCGACGGCGTATCTTTACAGCGGCGCCGTCGTCTTCGGCCTGACGGGCAAGATGTTTTTCTGGGAGCTGGCCACCCTGGTTGACATCATGTTGCTCGGGCATTGGATTGAAATGAAGTCCGTGATGGGCGCATCGCGGGCCTTGGAGGAGCTGGCGAAACTTATGCCTTCCGACGCGCATAAGCTCATGCCCGACGGCAGCGTGAAGGACGTGCCTCTCGGTGAACTCGCAATGAATGACAAAGTCCTGATCAAGCCCGGCGAGAAGATTCCCGCCGACGGCGTCATTGTGGCCGGCGAGAGTTCGGTCAATGAAGCGATGCTCACCGGGGAATCAAGTCCCGCTTCCAAAAAGACGGGCGAAAAAGTCATCGGCGGGGCCATCAACGGGGAAGGTTCGTTGACCATCGAGGTCAAGGGCACCGGCAAGGATTCGTTTCTGTCGCAGGTCATTGATCTCGTCAAGCAGGCCCAGGAAAGCAAATCCAAAACCCAGGACCTCGCCAACACCGCGGCGCTCTGGCTCACTATTGTGGCGCTGGGCGGCGGCGTGATCACCCTCGTTGTTTGGCTGGCTATCATGAACAAGGATTTCGCATTCGGCATCGAACGCGCCGTTACCGTCATGGTCATCGCCTGCCCGCATGCCCTGGGTTTAGCCGTGCCGCTGGTAGTAGCTGTCACTACGGCCCTGGCCGCGAAAAATGGCTTGCTTATTCGTAATCGCGTTGCTTTCGAGGGCGCACGAAAACTCCAAGCCATCATTTTTGACAAGACCGGTACGCTGACCGAGGGCAGATTTGGCGTCACGGAAACATTGGTGATGGGCGATGACATCAACGAAGAAACGGTGCGCAGCTACGCGGCCTCCGTGGATGCGAAATCCGAACATCCCATCGCCAAGGCCATCGCCGCGTCATCGGAAGAGAAGCTTCCCGTCGAAAACTTTAAAAGCATCACTGGCAAGGGTGCGGAAGGCCGGGTCGAGGGCAAAGACATCAAGGTGATTAGTCCCGGCTACCTGCTCGAACAGAACATCGATCTCACCGACCCGCGCGTCGAGCCACTGCAAGCCCAGGGCAAGACGGTTGTGTTTGTCCTCGTGGACGGGAAGCTGAAAGGAGCGATTGCCTTGGCCGACATCGTCCGACCCGAGGCGAAGCAAGCCATCGCGGCCCTTAAGGCGCTGAACATCCAGTGCCTGATGCTCACCGGCGATAACAAAGCGACGGCCAAATGGGTTTCGGACCAGGTCGGACTGGATGAATACTTCGCCGAAGTCCTGCCCCAGGACAAAGCCGCCAAAGTGAAAGAGGTCCAATCCCGGGGTGTGTTGGTGGCCATGACCGGCGACGGCGTGAACGATGCACCGGCTCTGGCGCAGGCGGATGTGGGAATTGCCATTGGAGCCGGTTCCGATGTGGCGGTGGAAACCGCCGACATTATTCTGGTGCGGAGCAATCCGCTGGATGTTGTGGCCATTGTGCAGCTTTCGCGCGCCACGTATCGGAAGATGATCCAGAACCTTTTCTGGGCCACAGGCTACAATGCCTTCGCCATCCCGCTGGCGGCCGGCGCGCTTTACGCGTGGGGCGTGCTGCTCAGCCCTGCCCTGGGTGCCGTGCTGATGTCCGCAAGCACGGTGATTGTGGCCATCAACGCCAGACTGCTGAGG
>JAWOJA010000050.1:0-51665 GCA_046484345.1 Kiritimatiellia bacterium | reverse complement strand
TGGAAACCATGCCGCCTCCCGCGTTGTGAAACCTGCAACCGTCATTTCGATTAGTGTAAGAGAGTATGGAAGAAAAGCCAAGAAAAAGCCATCGCCCCCGAATCAGGCAGGGGGGTAGGCCACTTACCCGGATTATCCACGAAAGAGCCTGTTGAAGGGCTTGAGAGTACCGTGTTCTTCCGTGCGCTGTCGAGCTTGAACACGGCGTTTTCCAGGGCAAACGCATCAAAAAACCGTTCAACCGGCCAATAACTGGCATGGTTCTTGATCGGGCGGGTCGGCCGGCACGTAACGCACCCGGTTGCGGCCCTGCTCCCAGCTCTGGTGGTTGTAATAGACCCCGGCCGGCCCTTGGCGAATCGGGCAAAGCGTGCCGCGTTCCATCCCAACACAACTTCATTCCATTCCGAGTTCGCCGATCGCCCCAAATGGGACGGGACTGGCCTCCGTCGGCATGGTCGAATCCGGGCGGCAAATTCCGGGTAAGTCCGTCACCCTTGAGCGGCGCTATTTCCTCTCCAGTCTTCCGCTCGACGCCAAACGCTTTGCCGGCGGCGGGAGATGGCGCGCGGGGGCGCGCGCCGGAAAGCCGCTCGCGTCCCGAGGGCAGGGTCGCATTAGCGGCGTACCGCCAAGACGGGCGTTTTCGACGCGGCTACGCCCCGCCGGAACCCCGTCAAGCATCTTTTTGCCGCGGGCTCTCCGCTTCCGGCCGGTTCCCCGGCTCAGGCGCTCCTCAAAAGCGATCCCGGCTGGCACTCGGTTTTTCATGCGTTTGCCCTGAAATGATACCAATCAACTAAGGATTTTGAAGTGCCCGGTGACAAAAATGAAGCCGGTCAGCCTTGTCACAATACAACCGCTCGCCCTTCCAGCGTCGCGCCGTAACAGGGTACCAGCCGCCTTTAAGCTGAATTCTCAGCGGTCTTGCCATTCCCCAACATCTTAAAATCGCACCAAAAAGTCAATCATTTTGTCGTTTGTCGGGACTTGACCCCTATCGTCTTGATGCGTTTGCCCTGGGGTGCGGCCCAAGAGGACTTGAATTTAGCCGCCCAATCCGCTATTGTTTCGCCCCAATGGAATACGTCTTCCCGGCAGGCTTGTTCCTAAAATCTTTTTCCGGAAAACCGTGTGATCGAAAGAATGCGCCTTATGAGATCAGGTCGATTGGCTGGACTTGCCCTTCTGGCGGGTTTGTTAAGCGCGGGTGCGGGCCTCGCACAGGAGTCGCTTTGCGCGGAAACCAATGCGTTTTCCGAAGCCCTTGACGATCTCGGCCGGCGTTTCCAGGCCACGAAATCCACCCTGGTGTTGAATTACGAGGGGACATACTCGTTCCTTTGCCTGGAATTCAAAGGGATGGCCGCGCTACGGATTGCCGCGACCGAGGGAACATGGAAAGCGAGCGATACCGCCGCACCGGTTCCCGCCTGCAAGATTGAGTTCCTGTTGTTCAATCCGAAGGAGAAAAAGTCGGCCGACGGGCCGGTGGCGCTCAACAAACGGACCCTGTGCGTGCTGGGCCTGCCGGAGTTGAATATGCTGCGCTACGTGAAGCTTAATGACGAGTTGATCAAGCCCATGTTTGGAAGGAACCGGCGCCTGATGTATGTCGAATCCTATGATTTTGCCCCGGACCGCGTCCGCTATATGAGGCGCGACCTGGAGTCCGGCGAGGTGGTGACGAACCTGCCCAACCTGGAGACGGTAACCCGGCAGAGTTTTGAAATCGGCAAAGTGCTGCGGAATCTTCACCAGGCGTACCTGGCGGGGGACTCGACGAACCCGCCGGTGACCGAATTGAACTTCACGGTGAACGGCCAGGTGAAGACGTTCGGCCTGCACACGAGCAAGGCCAGCCTGCGGGCCCCCCTTCTTGATCGCGAGGTCACGGTTCTGCGCGGCGACATCCTGGGCGCGGGCCAGGATCGTGGCGCCAACACGGGGTTCAGCGTGAGCTGCCTCCCCTTCCGGGAAGTGGCCACCGTGGGGGGCGACCCCTTTCTGGCCGCCCTGGCGACCGAGGGGCAGGCGTGGTATATGATCCCAATCGCGGGCCGCTACGAGCTTTTCCTCGGCGGCATCAACTGCACCCTAATCGGCATCCACGGCGAGAACTCACTCTAGCAGCCTGTTGGACGTTGGCGCGAAGCCGCCAGAGGTTTGCTATTGCGGCGTCGTGGGAACTCCGCCCTCCGCGTTTGACGCAGTTTGTCCCTATTCGCTGCTTGCCAAATGTCCGTCATCCCGAGCCCCACAGTAGGGTTACACCCCGTAGCTTATGGCCAATCCGATCCCTCAAAATGCTCATAATTATTGAAATGCAGCGAACACTTTGACGGCAAAAGCCGGAATAGGAGAACGGTCATGAGCAAGAAATCGACCAAACGCGGTTCTGGTAAAACCAAAACCGACAAGGGCTCATTTCCTAACGGGAACACACAACGGGGGGCCGGCGGCGAACTGCACCAAATCGCCGAAGGAGAGCACCCTGCGCTCACCACGAACCAGGGCGTTGCGCTTTCCGATAACCAGAACTCGCTCAGGGCCAATCCGCGCGGCCCCACGCTGATGGAGGACTTCATCCTTCGCGAGAAAATCACGCATTTCGATCACGAGCGCATTCCCGAGCGGATCGTTCACGCGCGAGGAACGGGCGCGCACGGCTTCTTCGAGCTGACCGCCTCGTTGCAGCCCTACACCACCGCCAGGATTCTCACCGAGGTCGGCGAGAAGACCCCGGTGTTTACCCGCATCTCGACCGTCGCGGGCGGTGCGGGTTCGGTCGATACCCCGCGTGATGTGCGCGGTTTTGCCGTCAAATTTTATACGAAGGAAGGCAACTGGGACCTTGTCGGCAACAATGTTCCGGTGTTCTTCATCCAGGATGCAATCAAGTTTCCCGACCTTGTCCATGCCGTCAAAATGGAACCCGACCGCGGCTTTCCGCAATCGGCCTCCGCGCACGACACCTTCTGGGACTTTATCTCGCTCACGCCCGAATCCATGCATATGGTGATGTGGATCATGTCTGATCGCACCCTGCCGCGTTCGCTGCGGATGATCGAGGGCTTTGGCGTGCACAGCTTCCGCCTGATCAACAAGGATGGCAAAGCAACTTTCGTCAAATTCCACTGGCGTCCCAAGCTCGGCCTGCAATCCACCATTTGGGATGAGGCCGTCAAAATTGCGGGCGCGGATCCGGACTTCCACCGCCGCGATATGTTCGAAGCCATCGAGGCGGGTAATTTCCCCGAATGGGAACTTTCGGTCCAGCTCTTCACGCGGGAGGAAGCGGACCGATTCCCGTTCGATCATCTGGACGCCACCAAGTTGATTCCCGAAGAAATGGTTCCTTTGAAAGTAATCGGCCGCATGGTGCTGGATCGCTGGCCGGCGAACTTTTTCGCCGAGACCGAACAGGTTGCCTATTGTCCTTCGCATGTCGTGCCCGGCATCGATTTCTCGAACGATCCGCTGTTGCAGGGCCGTCTGCATTCTTATCACGACACGCAGCTTTCGCGCCTGGGCTCGCCCAATTTCCACCAGATTCCGATCAATGCGCCCAAGTGCCCCTTCGGCAACCAGCAACGCGATGGGCACATGCAGATGGCGCAACCGGCGGGCCGTGTTGCCTATGAGCCCAACTCCTTGTCCAAGGACTCGCCCCGCGAGACGCCCGAACGCGGCTTTCATAGCGCGGCGGTAACGGAGACGGGCGAGAAGGGCCGCATCCGCGCGGAGAGCTTCGCCGACCACTACAGCCAGGCGCGGCAGTTTTTTCTCAGCCAAACCGCCCCTGAGCAGGCGCATATCGCCTCGGCGTTGGTGTTTGAGCTATCCAAGGTCGAGCATGTGCACGTGCGTGAAGCGATGGTCGGGCATCTGCGGCATATCGATGAAGGCCTCGCCAAACGGGTCGCCGCGGGTCTTGCGTTCGACACGATGCCCGATGCGCCGGCCGCCGCCGTGCCCGTGCAGGAAATGGAACTTTCGCCCGCCTTGCAAATCATCGGGAAGATGAAAGACACGCTCATGGGACGCGCGATTGGTATCCTGATCGCGGATGGCTCAGACGGCGCCGTCATCAAGCAGATTAAGAAGGCCGTCACCGATGCGGGCGCCACCGTGAAAATCGTCGCGCCCAAAGTGGGCGGCGCGCAGCTTGCCGACGGCTCGATGCTGGCGGCTGACGGCCAACTGGCGGGCACGCCTTCTGTGATGTTCGACGCCGTCGCGGTCATCCTCTCGGCCGAAGGCGCAAAGATCCTGTCGGCGGAAAGCGCCGCCATCGATTTCGTCCGCGATGCTTTCGGGCATCTCAAGGCCATCGCCGCCGACAGCGGCGGGCAATCGCTCCTGAAAGCGGCGAATGTCGGCAAGGACGGCGGCGTCGTGAATACCCGCGATAGGGACGCCTTTATTGCTGCGGCAAAGACACGGCAATGGGACCGGGAAAAGTTCGTTCGCACGCTGGCCTAATCGAAAAGCTAATCCAAAATCGTCACAACCGTCTTCGAGGGCGCTGCCAAGGAGGCGCCAACGGGAGTTTTGAGGGTCACTTGGAACGTCTCAGCGGCTTCCGAATCACTATCCGCCGGCACGTCGATCAGGATCGTCTTTGAGGCGGTTTCCCCGTTTGTCCATGTGAGAGTCCCGCTGGCGGGCGTAAAATCCTGCCAGGCCTGGGCCGTTATCGGTTTCATGACATAGTCCACCGACGATTCGCCGGCCGTCCCGTTAATCCGTTTTACCGCGATCTTTCGCGGAACGCCTTCGTGGGCCGAATAGGCGCTTGCGCTGAAGCAAAACTGGCAGGGCCGCACGCCTGTTCCTGTGACGTTGATCGTGCCTTTCCCGCTGGTGCTGTCTGAATGCACCGTTGCCAGGCCGCCATAAGTCATGGCCGCCCGCGGCCGGAACCGCACCGTCACCTCATGAGCGCCCTGCGCCGGGATGAGTCCGCTCCACGCTCCGCTGAACCCGGGCGGATAGGCAATGCCGCTGACCGTAAGCGCCCTGTTTCCTCGATTGGTGATCGTCAGGGTTGCCGTCGCCGTTTGACCCGTCAGGACGTTCCCGAACGCCAAGCCTCCGCTCAACCCAATGATCCTTTTGACCCTAAACTCGTAGGCCCCGATGTCGACCTTGCCGTTGTTGATTCGGCTGTTGCCCGCCAGGTCCGTCGCCGACTTCATCCACGGCGCATTGACGCCTCCATCGATACAGGGAGAATCCAGGTCCGCGGACAGGCGATAACCGTCCGCTTCAAACCCGGGGTCTTCCCCGATGCAACTGTGGTTTACAGTCGGCGGCGCATCCGGATTAGGCGCGAAGTCGGGGGCCTCCGCCTGAACCCGGGCCGTGGCGGTATTCCCCCAGATGATGGAGTTGATAATTCCATCATCGACGCCGCAGTGATAGCCGCCCCCCGACATCCGAGTACACGCCGCCACCCATGGCAAATGCGGCCCCGTAAGCCGTATTGCCGCCGACGAGACAATTCTCCATACGGCTGTTGCAGAAGATCCCGGCTCCGCGGGCGCTGTTCCCGGCTGTGACGCGGTTGTCCTGGATAACACAGCGAATGACCGCGCTCTGGTACGCGTAAACGCCCCCGCCCCAAGCGTGATCAAAAACAGGATCCGCTGTCCCCATGACGCTGTTCCCGCTGACCACACAGTTTGAAATGAGGCTATAGTTAACGGCATACACGCCTCCGCCACTGGGCTCCTGGCCCCCGGTGGCGTTGTTGTTGGTGATGACGCAGTCCGTCACCACGCCGTTATTGCAATACACGCCCGCGCCGTTGCCGAACGTCGCCCCCCCGGTGATCGTGAAGCCTTTGAGCCCCGATCCGGGCTGAGGCATGGAGACGCATCGGATGGCGCCATTGCCTTTGATGACGGTGCCTGCCGCCCCTGATTGGCTGACAAGCCACACGCCGGCCGGAAGAACAATCGGCTTGGTAATCGCATAGACCCCCTTTTTCACGATGATTTTGTCACCGGGCGCGCTGATCCGCGCGGCCGCATGGATCGAGCGAGCGGCCCGGGCCCAGTTGGTATAAGGCACCAGTTGCGATCCCGTCGGCGAGACATACCGCGTCTTTCCCGCGTGTGCGGTGAGGGGGCCAACGGAGATGATTGCGCCAATAGCCAGCAGGTGAATTGCTTTTACAAATTCTGCCGTCATACCATGCCCTCCTTATTTGAAAACCGGCTCAGCAAATTTCTGGCTAATTTTTTATTCCTGTATTCAATTTCTGTCAAGGACAACAGGGCAAACGCATCAAAAAACCGTTCAACCGGCCAATAACTGGCATGGTTCTTGATCGGGCGGGTCGGCCGGCACGTAACGCACCCGGTTGCGGCCCTGCTCCCAGCTCTGGTGGTTGTAATAGGCCCCGGCCGGCCCTTGGCGAATCGGGCAAAGCGTGCCGCGTTCCATCCCAACACAACTTCATTCCATTCCGAGTTCGCCGATCGCCCCAAATGGGACGGGCTGGCCTCCGTCGGCATGGTCGAATCCGGGCGGCAAATTCCGGGCAAATCCGTCACCCTTGAGCGGCGCTATTTCCTCTCCAGTCTTCCGCTCGACGCCAAACGCTTTGCCGGCGGCGGGAGATGGCGCGCGGGGGCGCGCGCCGGAAAGCCGCTCGCGCCCCGAGGGCAGGGGCGCCTTAGCGGCGTACCGCCAAGACGGGCGTTTTCGACGCGGCTACGCCCCGCCGGAACCCCGTCAAGCATCTTTTTGCCGCGGGCTCTCCGCTTCCGGCCGGTTCCCCGGCTCAGGCGCTCCTCAAAAGCGATCCCGGCTGGCACTCGGTTTTTCATGCGTTTGCCCTGACGGCATGCCGCAAGCTTGACTTTTATGGCGCCACACGGCACTATGACACCGTTTTCACACGCATGCGGGTGTTGCTTAGTGGTAAAGCTCCAGCCTTCCAAGCTGGTCACACGGGTTCGATTCCCGTCACCCGCTCCATCCTCTCTTCTATCCGCTATCCCTATCCCTATCCCTTATCCGTCTCAAAACAGGGTGGGCTGTTGGGGTGGATGAGGCACCCCGGGGTTCTCGTAGCCGGCGTCCGCCGGAAGGTTTTGCCCCTGCCTGGCTTTCACCGCAAGCTCGTCGCACCGGGTGTTTTCAACATTATCCGCATGCCCCCGGACCCAGACGAATTTCACGTCATGGCCGGCCGAGAGGTTCAGCAGTTCGTTCCACAAGTCCGGATTCAGGGCCGCATCCTTGCCCTTGTTGCGGGTCCATCCCTGCTGCCTCCATTTGGCCGCATAGCCCCCATTGAACATATCGACCAAATATTTGGAGTCGGAATAAAGGGTCACGTCCGCTCTCCCCACGCCCGCCTTCGTCACCTCGCGCAATCCGACGATGGCGCCCAGGATCTCCATGCGGTTGTTGGTGGTGCGGCGAAAGCCGCCCGCCAGCTCCATCCGTCCGCTTTTATGAAGCACAACGGTGCCATAACCGCCCGGACCGGGATTGGGGGAAGCCGCGCCATCGGCATAAATCGTCACATCGCACAGTGAGGAAAGACCGGGGAAGGGTTGATCAGCCATTACGTGATCATAGCAAATACCGCTCTCCAAAGGCAAGAAACACCAGGGCAACCCCTATTGACTCACTCTCCGACTCGGAGTACTCTCTTCCCATGATTACATTCACCCGTGAACGGATCGTGCTGATCTTCTGTGTCGTTCTCGTGGCCGTCACGTCGACCGCGCTGGTCGCCAACCGCCGGCTCCAACGCCGCCAAGGCCAATTGGAGGTCGAATTGGCGGCGCTTCGCCCATTGGCACTCGCCGTCGCCAAGGCGCAGAAGCCATCCTCCCAAAAGGGAATGCATTCGCCCGCCAGTCCGTCCGCCACCAAATCGGCTCGGACGGGACGCCGTCAGCCCCCCCCCGATATCGAAGCCGAACGCAAGGCCTTTGAGACCGAAATCCAAACCCTGCGGGGCCAACTGAGCGCGCCTTCCCCCACGAACCTTCTTGCGGATGCTGACGGCAACCGCGGACGCCGCGGGCGCGAAGAGGCGATGGAGCAGCTCAAACTAACCGATCCGCAGCGTTACCAGGAAATCGAAACGCAGCGTGCCGCCTTTCAGGAACGGCTGAAAACCGAGACTCAGGACAAACAGTCTTTCCTCGAATCGGTTGACATCTCCCACTGGCCCGCTGACATGCAAGCGAACCATGTCAAAATCATGGATCTCTATGCCCGCATGGCCGACGCGGCAGCCCGGACCGTCGAGGGTGCCGCCTCCGATCGCGATGCCCAGAGGCGCCTCTTCTCGCAATGGCGCGAGACGCGGGACCTGCTTCAGGCCGAGCAGGAGATGCTGTTATTCGACACGGCCCGGCAACTGGGCTTCGAGGGCGGGAATGCGGACCAATTCGTAGAGTACATCAAAACCATCAACCAGGTCACCTCCCCGGGCGGCCTTTTCCACGGTCGCGGACGCCCTCCCAACGGACATAATTAAGACTGGAGAATCCGCCCGATGCACCAACCCATCACACTCATCGTCCCGATTCACGCGAAGCCGGAATGCCGCGACCGGGTTAAAGCCCGGCTGACGGAGCTGGCCGCCGGGACACGGCGGGAGAAAGGGAACCTTTTCTACCTTCTTCATGAAGTGACCAACCAGCCCGACCGTTTTGTCATCTACGAACGCTGGGCCGATCAGGCGGCGCTGGATTTTCACATGCGGCAGGACTACCTGGTCCGTTTTCTCGCCGACTGCCCGGAGTTGCTGGCGGAGGCGATAGCCGGCATGAACTGCCGGGAGATCGACCCCGGGAGACAATCGGCTTGACCCGCCCCCGCAGGCCCCGTACCTTATTGGTTATGAATATCCCTTTATCCCTTTTCCGTCCATGGCTGCTCGCCCTGTGCCTGCTCGCGCCCGCCACGCTCTTCGCGGTCGGCTACGAGCCCGAGACCATTCCGGAGGGGGCTGGCCCGAGCGGTCCTCAGCGCCGTACGGTGGGCCTGTTCACCCGGCTCTTCAACAGCCCCTCCCGCACGAATGCGGCGGAACAGCTCGCCTATGCCCAGGAGCTCGAGGCCAAAGGCGCCCTCCGGTCCGCCCTGAAGGCCTACAAGGCCGCGTTCCTTTTCTGGCAAACCTCCGCGGAGGCGCCCCAGGCCCTCCTCGCCTATGCCCGGCTGCTGGAGAAAACCGGCCGCTACAGCCCGGCGTTCGACGAGTACCAATATCTCATCAGCACCTATTCCGGCCTATTCCCCTATGACGCCGTCATCGAGTCCCAATACGCGCTGGCCAACCAGGTCCGCACCGAGGTCTACGGCCGGTGGTTCTTCGGCATCGGCTTCGTCTCGCCCGAACGCGCCATCCCCTACTATTTCCAAGTCGCCAGCAACGCCCCCAACTGGCGCCTCGCGCCGGAAGCGCTCTTCAACGTCGGATCCATCTTTCAACAAAACAAACAGTACCCGGAAGCCATCCGCGTCTACTCCGACGTCCAGACCCGCTATCCCAACACGGACGAGGCCAAGATGGCGGCCTACCAACTCGTGCGATGCATGCTGGATATCACCCTGAGCCAGCCCAACAACAACCAGTACCGGGCCGAAACCCGCGCCGCCCTCGCCCTGTTCCTGCGCGATCATCCCGACTCGCCGCATTTCGAAAAAATGAAGAGAGCTCTCTCGGAGCTGGACGCCATGCAGGCCAAAACGCTGATGGAACGGGCCTATGTCTACGAACGAGCGCGCAAAAACAAGGTGGCGGCGGACGTCTACCGGCAGCTGATTGCCGAATTTCCAAAATCCCCCGAGGCCGAAAAAGCCAAGCTTAAAATTGCCGAACTAACACCGCCCGCCGAACAAGGATCCCAGAAATGATTCGATTCCCCCCGCCCCTCCTGCTGATCGCGTGCGTCCTTCTGTCCGGTTGCGCCGGGTACCAATACGGAACCTCGCTGCCCAACAACTACCGCAGCATCTGCGTCAAAACATTCGAGAACAAAACCGGCGAGCCCAATATGGAATTCGCCGCCACCCAGTCGGCCATGCGGGAATTCCAGAGCGATGGCTCGCTGGAGATTTCAGAGGCCGGCACCGCCGACCTGATTCTGCAAGCCACGCTTGCCGAAGCCACCTTTGAAGCCGTGCGCTTTGCCAAGAACCGAACCAATACGGCCGACGAGTACCGCATGACGGTATCGGCAATCATCACCCTGGTCAACCGCAAAACGGGCACCGTGCTGATCGCAAAAAGAAAAGTGGTGGGAGAGACCTCTTTCCGTTCCGTGGGAGATTCGCAACAGGCCCGCCTATCGGCGCAACCGCTCGTTTCCCAAGATCTCGCCCACCAAATCGTCAAAAACGTCGTTGAATTCTGGTGATCAGGCGGCCGCTGGCTTCTTCATGCGCAAAGCGGCGCGTTGCTTGTTGCGGTCTGCCGTGTTCTTCTTCAGAATGCCCCGTTTGACAGCCTTGTCCAGACTCGAGCAGTAACCGCGGAAAAGGAGCTCAACCGCATCCTTCTCGGCCGTCCCAATGCTTTCGTCAAACCGGCGGCGCAACGTGCGCAACGCATTCTTGGTCGAAAGATTGCGCGTCCGGTTCACGCGCCCCTGGCGCATCCGTTTTTCTGCACTTTTGATATTTGGCATGAACTCTACCTTTTCTCTTCGATTCGTGAAACGTCTTAAAATATACGGACCGCCCCGTCAAGTCAATCCCGCAATTCGGCATTTTTCACTTCCCCCGGACCAAAAGGCACACTATTATGACCTGTTTATGCGTTATTCCTATTAGAAAGCCACATGCCAGAGAGTCAACCATCCGATGCCGGCCTGCTGGCGGCTTACCGGGCCGGCGATCAAATGGCGCTGGGTAAGCTGATCGTGCGATACGAGCGGCCGCTTTACGCGTTCATCCTTCGAATGACGGGCCGGGGGGAGGCGGACGATTTGTACCAGGAGACGTGGGTGCGGGCCATCCGGGCGCTGGCCACGTTCGACGACCGAAAACCGCTGAGCTGGCTCTTCCGGATTGCCCGGAACCTGGTGGTGGACCGTGCGCGGCGGGCAAAACGATGGGTGCCGCTGGAGAGCGAATCGGGGGTGGAGCACTGGCCGGCAGGGGGTATGGAACCCGGTAAGGAGGCGGCCGATCGCGATCTGGGCCGCCGAATCGGGCAGGCCGTGGCCCTGCTCCCGTCCGAGCAGCGGGAGGTGTTCCTGATGCGGACGGAAGGCGACCTCGCCTTCAAGGAGATCGCCCGCCTGCAGGGCGTTTCGATCAACACCGCCCTGGCCCGGATGCAGTATGCGCTGGAGAAGCTTCGGACGGCGCTCAAGGATCTCGACGGCTACGAGGAAATATCATGAAAACATGCGAATCCATGGAACGCCAAATCCTGCTGGCGCAAAGCGGGGAATTGGGCGAAACCGAATTAACAGCGCTTGCCGAGCACGTGTCAGTCTGCCCCGCCTGCCGGCTTTACCAGCGACAAGTCGCCTGGATTTCGGAACGGACGCCCCGCATTCTCGAGACAAAAGCGCCTGTCCTGGATTCCACCCGACTGGCAACCCGCGCACGGTGCCGGAACCGGCCGCTCCTGCGTTACCCCGTTTCGTTTTTGCTGGGGGCTGCGGCCGCGCTGATTCTCGCCCTCTTCGGCACCCGCTATTGGCTAGCCGACACGGATTCAGAGGAACCGCCCCCCCATCACCGCCTGGCCCTGCTGAATGAATGGCAATTCTGGATGGTTTCCTTGACGGGGGAATCGGCGGAGCAGACCAACGGCCTCGTTTTCGCGAAAGACTGGAGCCAGGGCGAGCTGGCCCGCCATCTGCTGGTTTTGGAAGGGCTGGTGCCGGAAGACGACTCGATCGAATACGAGGAAATGCCCGACGTTACACCCGGGGAGCTTCCGCCCATAACTCTTCAAGGGTATAGTATTCGCGAGCTTCTTCGCTCATGATGTGAACCACCACGTCCACGTAATCCAGGCATAGCCACGAACCCTCGGGATCCACCGAGCGGCGATAAGCGGTCACCCCCAGCTCCTTCAAATGGGCGTGAATGCCGTCCTGCAGGGCGCGAAGGTGCGGCTGGCTGGAACCCGAGACAATCACAAAGTAGTCCGTCACGGACGACAAATTGCGCAAATCCAGAATCACAATGTTGCGGCCCTTCGAGTCTTCCAAAGCGCTGCGGCAGGCCAGGGCGGTATCCAAAGAGGTCATGCTTTCTCCCGGGCGCGGTAAAGCGCCTTTTTTTCTATGTATGAGGCCACGGCATCCGGCACCAGGTAGCGCAGGCTGAGCCCGCACGAAGCCCGCTTCCGGATTTCCGTGGAGGAAATGCCGATCATGTGACCGGTTCGAACTCGCTCCATCAGCCGTTGGGGCCAAGGCGGCGGCAGGCGAATGCCCTCCCGCTCCAGAGCGGCCGGGCTCCAGCCCGGCCGACCGATCGAAACGAACGGACAAAGCGTCAAAAGCGTCTCGATTTCCCGCCATTGGTGCAGTTCGGCGAGTGAATCCGTGCCCATGATGAAATGAAACCGGGCTCCGGGATGCAGCCTCTTCAACTCGCGCAAGGTGTCCACGGTGTAAGAGAGGCCGCCGCGCCGCAGCTCGATGTCGCACACCGAGGCCCAAGGCTCCTCGCGGATGGCCCGCTTGAGCATGGCCAGCCGGTCCGCGGCCGGCGCCAGGGCACCATGCCCCTTGTGTGGAGGGCTGGCGCAGGGAATGAACCAGACCTGGTCCAGGCGGAACAACTCAAGGGCGTCCCGGGCCGCCACCAAATGAGCCAGATGAACGGGATTGAACGTGCCGCCCATCAAGCCAATCTTCGTTTTCCGAAAATCGCACCGCATTTTTTTATTATCGGCCATTTACGACCCAACTTCAACAGCATTCGTGGGCCGGGGCCGGAAGGGATAAAAAAAGCGCGCGGAGAAATCTCCGCGCGCTTGGAATCCCGTACGGATTACTCGAACTTGCGGAACGCCAGCGAGGCGTTGTGTCCGCCAAACCCCAGGGCGTTGTTCAAGACCACCTTCACCGGCTTCTGGCGCGCCTGGTTGGGCACGTAATCCAGATCGCAAGCCGGATCGGGCGTCTCGTAGTTGATCGTCGGCGGCACGATCCCGTCCTGCAACGCCAGCGCGCACACGGCGCTTTCGATGGCGCCGGCGGCTCCGAGCAGATGGCCGGTCATGGACTTGGTCGAGCTGATCATGAGCTTGCGCGCATGATCCCCGAACACCGTCTTGATGGCCGCCGTCTCGCACCGGTCGTTGAGCGGGGTGCTGGTGCCGTGGGCGTTGATGTAATCGACCTGTTCCGGCCGCAGCCCCGCGTTCTTCAACGCGATCGTCATGGCACGGGCCGCACCCTCGCCGTCATCGGCGGGAGCCGTCATGTGGTGCGCGTCGCACGTGGCCCCGATGCTGAGGATTTCGCAATAGATGCGGGCGCCCCGCTTCTTGGCGTGCTCCAGCTCCTCGAGAATCAGGATCGCCGAGCCCTCGCCCATCACGAACCCGTCGCGATTCAAGTCGAACGGCCGGCTCGCTTTGGTGGGATCGCTGTTTCGGGTGCTCATGGCCTTCATGACCGAGAACCCCGCCACACCGAGCTGACATACCGCCGCCTCGGAACCGCCCGAAGCCACAATGTCCGCGTCCCCGTCGCGGATCGACTTCAACGCGTCGCCCAGGCTGTGCGCGGCCGAAGCACAGGCCGAAACCACGCCCCAGTTTGGCCCCTTGAACCCCAGCGCGATCCCGGCCATACCCGAAGCCATGTTCGAGATCATCTGGGGAATCATGAACGGCGACAGCCGGCTCGGCCCCTTCTCCAGGAAAATCGCGTGCTGCGTCTGCAACGTCTGCAAACCGCCCACGCCCGAGCCGATGATCACGCCGGCACGGGTTGGATCCTCGTGGTTCATGTCCAGCCCGCTGTCCTTGAAGGCCAGCTTGGAGGCCCCGATCGCATAGTGCGTATAGGGGTCCATCCGGCGCTGTTCCTTCTTTTCAATGAAGGAATCCACGTCAAACTCCACCACCTCGCCGGCGATGGTCGTATCGAACCCCGTCGTATCGAACCGCGTGATCGCGCGGATGCCGGACTGGCCCGCCTTGATCCGTTCCCAGAACTTGGCGACGTCGCAACCCAACGGCGAGACAACGCCGAGCCCGGTGACAACAACTCTTCTTTTCGATTCCATGTCGGACTCCTTGCACCGGCTCATCAAACCGTCCGGTTACACCGGACGAATTAACCTTCGATACCTTTGGACTTGAGGAAGGTCAGCACGTCGCCGACCGTCTTCAGCTTTTCCTGATCCTGCTCGGTGATTTCGGCTCCGAACGCGTCTTCCAGCTCCATGACGAGTTCCACGAGATCCAGCGAGTCGGCCTTGAGATCCTCGACGATCGAGGCTTCGGGCTTGACCTGGTCCGCGGTCACGCTCAGCTTGTCAACGATGATGTCTCTGACTTTATCTTCAAGCGCCATAGTCCGTACTCCTTGTTTTCGTCTTTTTTCCTACTGCATCACCAAACCGCCACAGACGGCCAGCGTCTGGCCCGTCATATAGGCGGCATCCTCGCCCGCCAGGAACACCACCACTCCGGCTATGTCCTCCGACGAACCGAATCGCTTCAGGGGAATTGTGTCCAGCATCCTGGTCTTCAACTCCTCCGTCAAACCCTCCGTCATCTTCGTCTGCACAAAACCCGGGGCCACGGCATTGACGCGGATGTGGCGCGGGGCCAGCTCGCGCGCGGCCGATTTCGTCAGCGCAATTAAGCCGCCCTTGGCGGCCGCGTAGTTGCACTGGCCGGCGTTGCCCATGATGCCGATCACCGATGAGACATTGATAATGACGCCGCTTTCCTGCTTCATCATGGGCCGGGCCACGGCCTTGATGAAGGCGAAAGCCCCCTTCAAGTTCGTGTCCAGCACGGCATCCCAATCGTCGTCGGCCATCCGGGCGATCAGGCCGTCCTTCGTGATACCGGCATTGTTGACCAAAATATCCAACCGGCCCAGCGCCGCCACGGCGGCCTCCACGGTCTTCTTGGCATCCTCGGAGCGGCTCACGTCGCTCACGCAAACGGCGGCCTTGCGGCCCAGGGCGCGAATGGCGGCGGCCGTCTCCTCCAGGGTTGCCGCCTGGCGGCCCACCAGGGCCACATCCGCGCCTTCTGCGGCCAGGCGCATGGCAATGGCCTTGCCGATGCCGCGGGAGGCTCCCGTCACCAGGGCGGTCTTGCCGGCCAGGCGGCCGACGGCCGGGGATGCCGCGGCGGCCGGTGCCGCCGCCGGGACGGCCGGCTTGGCCGAAGCCGAAAGAGACTTGACCAGCGATGACACATCGCTCACGTTCGCCAAGGAGGCGGTGTCGTCCATCCGCTTGACGAGGCCGGTGAGGATGGCGCCGGGTCCGAATTCGACATAGCTTTTCACGCCGGAGGCCTTGAGCCCTTGGACTGTTTCGATCCACTGCACGGAGGAGGTCACCTGGCGGACCATGAGCTCGCGAATCTCATCGGGCCCGCCGTGCGGCTTGCCGGTCACGTTGGAAATCACGGGGAACGCCGGAGCGTTGAATGTGACCGCCTGAAGCACCTCGCGCAGGCCATCGGCCGCGCTTTGCATGAGGGGCGAGTGGTAGGCGCCGGCCACGGGCAGGCGGACGGTCTTGCGGGCGCCGGCCTCCTTGGCGAGCTTCTCGGCCTCCTGGATGGCCTCCACCGAACCCGACAGCACGATCTGGCCGGGCGAGTTGAGGTTGGCCACCGACACCTTGGCCTGCGCGGCAATCTTGATCACGGCCTCGTCGGCCATCCCGATGACGCTGATCATGGCGCCCTTGGTGGCATCGCAGGCCTCCTGCATGAGGCGGCCGCGGGCGGCCAGGATGCGGAGGGTGTCCTCAAAAGAGAGACAGCCGGCGGCGTACAGCGCCGACCATTCGCCGAGGCTGAGCCCGGCCACGGCAACCGGCGCTCCGGCCTGGCCCGTCTTCTTCCAGGCTTCGAGGCAGGCGGCGGTGACCAGGAAAATCGCGGGCTGGCAATGGTTCGTCTTGGTCAGCTCGGCCATGGGGCCGTTGAAGCAGAGGCCGGCCAAGTCATAGCCCAGCACCTCGTTGGCCTTGTCGAACAACGCCTTGCATTCCGGCCAGGCAGCCGCCAGATCGCGCCCCATACCCACGGATTGGGCGCCCTGTCCTGCAAAAACCCATGCGGTTGTCATCGGTTGTCTCTCCTGCTCGAAAAATTAGAGTTGAATGAGGGCGGAACCCCAGGTGAACCCGCTGCCAAAGGCCACGGTCAGCACCTTGTCGCCCGGTTTCACCCGGCCGCACGCGAGCGCCTCGTCGAGCGCCACGGGAATCGAGGCGCTCGACATGTTGCCCGTGCGGGGCAAATTGATATAAAACCGGTCCAAGCCAACGTCCAGCCGGTCGGCAATGGCCTCGATGATGCGAAGATTGGCCTGGTGCGGAATCACGCAGGCCACGTCGGCCAGCGCGCAGCCGTTGTCGACCAGCACCTTGCGGGCCGCTTGGGTCATGTTGAGCACGGCGTGCTTGAAAACGTCGCGCCCGCTCATGCGGATGCAATGCAACTTCTGACGCACCGTTTCCTCGCTGGCCGAAAGCCGGCTACCGCCGGCGGGCTGGATCAGCAGATCGCCCAGCGACCCGTCGCTGCCCATGACCGTTCCCAAAATGCCGCGTCCGTCGCGCGAGCCCTGCAGGACCGCCGCCCCGGCGCCGTCGCCGAAAAGAACGCAGGTCTGCCGGTCCGTGTAATCAACCAGGGACGACATTTTTTCAGAACCGATCACCAGGGCGGTGCGGATGCCGCCCGCCTCGATGCAGCGGCGTGCCAGTTCCAGGCCGAAAATGAACCCCGAACAGGCGGCCTCCAGATCGAAGCAGAACGCCTTGGTCGCGCCGATACGGTGCTGGACCAGGCAGGCGGTGTTCGGAAAGGCGTGGTCGGGCGACAGCGTGGCGAGAATGATCATGTCCACGGCTTCGGGCGCAACGCCCGCTTTTTTCAGGGCCCGCCGCGCGGCTTCGGCGCCCATATCGGAGGAGGCCTCGTCGGCCCGGGCCATGTGCCGTTCGTGGATGCCGGTGCGGCTGACAATCCACTCGTCCGTGGTGTCCACGATTTTGGCAAAATCCGCGTTGGTCATCACCCGTTCGGGCAGATAACAACCGGTTCCCGCGATAAAGGCCCGCAAGGCGCCCTCAGGCGGGGTCTGCGCCTGTTTATTTGCTTGGGAATTCATCGTTGTTGCTAAGCTTCCTGATTTCTTCGACGATACCCTTGTTCAGGTCATGACCGATCCAGTCGCCGGCCACGTGGATCGCCTGGTAAATGGCTTTGGCATGGGAGGAGCCGTGCGTGATGATGCAAACGCCGTTGATTCCCAGAAGCGGAGCGCCGCCGTAGGTTTCGGGGTCCATCCGGTCCTTCATGGCTTTCAGCGCCCCCTTGAGAAGCAGGGCGCCCAGGATGCGGATGGGATTGCGGGTGAATTCCTGCTTGAGCCAGTGGCCGATGGCATGGGCCACGCTCTCGGCAGTCTTCAGCAGCACGTTGCCCACGAAGCCGTCGCACACCACCACATCGATCTGGCCCTCGAAGACATCGTGGCCCTCAACATTGCCGCGGAAATTGAGCTGGGACGCGGCCAACAGCGGGAAGGTGTCCTTCGCCAGCTTGTTGCCTTTTGAAGCCTCGCCCCCGTTGCTGAGCAGTCCCACGACCGGCTTGGCCTGGCCCAGAATCTCCCGGGAATAAACGCTGCCCATGACGGCGAACTGGCGCAGAAGAATCGGATCCGTATCCGTGTTCGCGCCGGCGTCGATCAGGATCAGGGGTCGGCCCCGGGTCGGCAGGATGGCGGCAATGGCCGGCCGAAGCACGCCTTCCAGCGTTCGGAGCTTCAGGTGCGCCGCGCCCATTACCGCGCCGGTGTTGCCCGCGGAAACGGCGGCATCCGCCTCGTTGGCCTTGACCAGGTCGATCATGCGGCTGATCGAGGAATCCCGCTTTTTCATGACCGCCTGGGCCGGAGCCTCCTCCATCGTGATCACCTCGGAGGCATGAAAGACTTCGACGGAAGGCGGCACCGACGCATACCGGGCCAACTCCTTCCGGATCGCGGTCTCGTCGCCAACAAGGATAAGCCGTTTGACCGCCGGGTTGTCCCGGGCGGCCTGAACGGCTCCCTTCACGATTTCCGAGGGGGCAAAGTCCCCCCCCATGGCATCCACGGCAATTCGCATGGTGGCTATTGGGCCTCGGTCGTGACGACCTGGCGCCCTTTATAGTAGCCGCAAGCGGGACAGATCCGGTGGGGCAGCTGCGCCCCGCCGCACTTCGGGCAAGGCTGGCTAGCAACCAGCGGACGCTTGTGCGCGGCGGAAGCCTTACGGCTCCGGATCCGGCTCTTAGACTTTCTCCTTTTCGGAACAGCCATAACTCACTCCATTCTTCTCGTTAATTGATCCAGCGTATCCCAGGCCCTGTTTTCCCCCGGCGGCCCGCACGAACAGGCTTTTTCATTCAAGTTCGCCCCGCACTGCGGACATAACCCCCGGCACCCGGACGAACAGACCGGATAATTTGGAAAAGCGAGGATAATATCTTCCCGGACATTCTCCGTCAAGTCTATTGCCTCATGCAAATCGCTATATTCGCGAACACATAAAAAGTCCGCCACCCGGATGTCCCGTTCGAGCCGGATCGCACACCGGCTGCAGGTGGCGGCAATACGGCAGGAAAGGCTTCCCCGAACCACCAGCTCGCCCGTCACCAGCTCGGCGTGCAGGTTGTAGCGCACGGGCGAAATGACCTGGGTCTCCCCCCCGGGCTCGATATCCAAAATCGTCGCAGGCTCCTCACCCTCCAGCGTCTGTCCGCCGTCTTTTAGCTTGGCTAAATCAAGAATCATATTATACTTTCTTTCTCCATCCCCGTTCCGTCGCACGCCGGTCGATGCAGGCCTGGACGGCGGCCGGTACCAGTTCGGAGGTATCCCCACCCTTTTCAGCGATCTCCCGGACCACACTGGAGCTGATGTAGCTGAAAGCTTCCTTGGGCATCAGGAAGAGCGTCTCCACATCGGCCGCCAACTTCCGGTTCATCAGCGCCATTTGGAATTCGTACTCAAAATCGGAATAGGCCCTTATTCCCCGCACCAGCACATGGATGTCCATCCGGCGGGCATAATCGACCAGCAGCCCATCGAACGTCTCCACCTCCACCTGGGGCAGGTGCCGCACCGAGGCTCTCGCCATTTCCGCCCGCTCCTCCAAGTCAAACATCGGAGACTTGCGCGCAGGGGTGGCCACGATGGCCACCACTACGCGGTTGAAAATGGCCGCAACCCGCTCGATCACGTCGAAATGGCCCAGGGTCAAGGGATCAAAGGTGCCCGGATAGATGGCGGCCTGTCTCATAATGGTGCTTCCCGTTCCTTTTACAATGCCGTTTCCAGTCTATAGTACACAAGGGCCGTCTCTCCATACCCCTTCGAAACCGGCGTTTGCCAGCCCGGCGCCGGCCAGACGGATTCCCGTGTTGACTGTTCCATAACAAATAACCCCCCGGGTTTCAAGCGCCGGTTCATCCGCACACTCTCCAAAGCCGCCGCCACCCAGGGCCGCCCCGCCTCCTCCGCCCCATAGGGCGGATCGGAAAAGATCAGGTCAAAAGCCGTTTCGGGGCTCTCCTGACGCAGAAACCGCAGTCCTTCCTCCCGGAAAAGACGCAGCACTCCCCCCGATGAAGCGGGCGGCCCGCACAGGGCCTCCACATTTTTCTTTAATATGGAATAGGTCCTCGCATGCCCCTCCACCCACCAGACCTGCGCCGCACCCCGACTCCACGCCTCAATCCCCACGCTACCCGAACCAGCGCACAAATCAAGAAAAAGAGCCTCCCCCACCCGCTCCGCCAGAGAGGAAAACAAAGCCTGCCGGACGCGGTCCTGCGTCGGCCGCACCCCACGGGCCGGCACCTCGATCTGCCGGTTCCCCAAAAAACCTCCCGTAATGCGCATGACGCCCCTCTTCCCGACATTTTGACAAAATAACATAATCCGTCAGACTGAAAAACTAATTTTATTCATTTCCGCTTTTTACTTGAAATCCGACCCCTGCTTTTAGCACAATTACCCGAATTGTAAAAACTTCCTAAAAAGGACATCCCCATTATGGGTTGGTTCAGCTGGAGAAAAAAGGAAAAAACACAGGACGCGCCCGCCAAGGAGGACATCTGGACTCAATGCGGCGCCTGCAAGGCCATGCTTTACAAGGAAGAATGGCAGAAAAGCTGGAAGGTCTGCACGGTCTGCGGGTTTCATGACAAGCTCAGCGCCCGCGAACGCATCGACCTTCTCGTCGATCCCAAAAGCTTCCATGAATTCGACACCAAGGTCTCTTTCTCCGACCCGCTCAAATTCATGGACGACAAGGGAACCTACGCCGAAAAGGCCAAGCAGGCCTGCGAGAAAACGGGCCTCAAGGAAGCCGTCCTCACCGGCCGCGCCAAAATCCACGGTCTGCGAACCGTTCTCGCCATCATGGATTTCAGCTTCCTCGGCGGCAGCCTCGGCAGCGGCACCGGCGAAAAGATTTTTCGGGCCGCCGAATACGCCCGCAAAAACCGCATGCCCCTGATCATCGCCTCCGCCTCCGGCGGTGCGCGCATGCACGAGGGCATCATCTCGCTGATGCAGATGGCCAAGACCAGCGCGGCACTGGCCCGTCTCCATGAAGCCGGACTCCCCTTTTTCTCGCTGCTCACCAACCCCACCACCGGCGGGGTCTCGGCCAGCTACGCCATGCTGGGCGACATCAACATCGCCGAGCCCGGCGCCCTCGTGGGCTTCGCCGGCCGCCGGGTGATCGAACAGACCATCAAGCAGAAGCTCCCCGACGAGTTCCAAACCGCGGAGTATGTCCGCGACCACGGGTTCATCGACCTCGTGATTCCACGCAAAGACCTGCGGGAAACCCTGCACAAGCTCATTCAATACAGCATGAACACCAAGGTGGATTGAGCCTTATGAGTTTCGAATTCGAAAAACCGCTGGAAGAGATCGAGACGCGCATCAGCGAACTGACGGCGCTCAAGGAAACCAAGCCGCAGGTCCAGGCCGAGATCGACAAGCTGACCGCTCGCCTTAACGACGAGCGCAAAGCGATCTACTCGCGCCTGTCCGCCTGGGAAACCGTCCAGGTGGCGCGCCACCCCGAACGGCCTTCCCTGCGCGACTACATCGCCCACCTGTTCAAGGACTTCGTTGAACTGCACGGCGATCGCGCCTTTGGCGACGATCAGGCCATCATCGGCGGCTTCGCCACCCTCTTCAAGCACCGCGTCCTGATCATCGGCCACCAGAAGGGCAAATCGGTCGAAGAAAACATCAAGTTCAACTTCGGCATGGCCCGCCCGGAGGGCTATCGCAAAGCCCTGCGCCTCATGAAAATGGCCGAAAAATTCAGCCTCCCCGTCATCTCGTTCATCGACACCTCCGGGGCATTCCCCGGACTCGACGCCGAGGAGCGCGGTCAGGCTGAGGCCATCGCACGCAACCTGCGCGACATGAGCCGCCTCGCCATCCCCATTCTGGTGGTCGTCACCGGCGAAGGCGGCAGCGGCGGAGCCCTCGGCATCGGAGTCGGCGACCGGATACTCATGCTCTCCAACTCCGTCTACTCGGTCATCTCCCCGGAAGGCTGCGCCTCCATTCTCTGGCGCGATGGCTCCAAGGCCCCGGAAGCCGCCGAGGCCCTCAAAATCACCGCCCCCGCCCTGCTGAAGCTCAAGATCATCGACGAAATCATTCCGGAACCGGCGGGCGGAGCCCACCGCAACATGATGGAAACCATGAAGGCGGTTCGCAAGTCGTTGCTTAAACACCTGGCCGTTCTCAAAGGAACCGGGATCAAGAAGCTCCTGGAACGGCGTTATGAAAAGCTTGCCAACATAGGACGGTTTTAATGAAAAAGAACACATCCGCCCGCATCCCCCTGCGCATCACCGACACCACCCTGCGCGACGCCCACCAGTCGCTCTGGGCCACCCGCATGCGCACGCGCGACATTCTCGACATCATCGACACGATCGACAACACCGGCTACTACAGCCTGGAAGTCTGGGGCGGCGCCACCTTCGACGTCTGTCTGCGGTTCCTGCGCGAAAACCCCTGGGAACGCCTTCGCCAGATCAAGGCCCGCGCCAAGAAAACCCCGCTCCAGATGCTCCTGCGTGGACAGAACATCCTCGGCTACAAGAACTATTCGGACGACGTTCTCGAACGGTTCATCAGCCTCGCGGTCCAGAACGGCATCGATATCTTCCGCATCTTCGACGCGCTGAACGACACGCGCAACCTGGAAAAAGCGGTCAAGTACGTCAAGCAGTTCGGCGGCCACGCCCAGGGCACGCTCTGCTACACGATCAGCCCCGTCCACACGACCCAGGCCTTCGTCAAGGCCGCCCAGGAACAGGTCGCTTTGGGCATCGATTCGCTTTGCATCAAGGACATGGCCGGCATCCTCTCCCCGATCGCGGCGGAGAAATTGGTCAGCGCCCTGGCAAAAGAGGTCCAGATCCCCATCCAGGTCCATTCGCACCTGACCAGCGGCATGGCCATCGCCTCCTACGTGGAAGCGGTTCGGGCCGGCGCGGGCGCGATCGACTGCGCCGTCTCCTCCATGGCCGGCTTCTCCTCCCAGCCCCCCGTCGAAACCATGGCGGCCATCTTCGAAGACATGCCGTGGCACGCCCATCTGGATATGGCCGCCATCAGCAAGGCCTGCAAATACTTCTCCGAAATCGCCCCCCGCCGGCAGCTCAGCCACCATGTGTCGGACAACATCATCGATCCGGAAATCCTCAGCCACCACGTCCCCGGCGGCATGATCAGCAACCTGCGCGGCCAGCTCCAGCAGCAGAACGCGCTCGACAAGCTGGACGCCGCGCTCGAGGAACTCCCCCGCGTGCGCAAGGACCTGGGCTACCCGCCCCTCGTGACACCCACCAGCCAGATCCTGGGCTCCCAGGCCGTGCTGAATGTCATCTCCGGCGAGCGCTACTCGATCGTGCCGCAGGAAGTGAAAGATTACGTCAAGGGCCTCTATGGCCGCGCGCCCGCCCCCATCGATCCGAAGATCCAGGCCAAGGTGCTGGGCGATGAAAAACCCATCACCTGCCGGCCCGCCGACCTGTTGGAGCCCATGCTGCCCACAGCCACCCACAACGCCCCGCGCAACCTGATCCAGAACGAGGAGGATATCCTCTCCTACTGTCTCTTCCCGGGTCCGGCGCTGGACTATTTCAAGTGGCGCGCCCTGCCGGCCGAAGAACGCCCCGCCATTCCCGCCGACTTGGAAGCCAAGGCCGACAAGCCTCAGGAAAAAACGGAAGCCGCCTCCGTGGCGCCCGCCGCCATGCTGGCCGCCGAGGATTACGACGCCCTTCACAACCTGCTCGACAAGGTGCAGGCCATGGGCCTCAGCGAATTCACGGTTCGCAAGGACGACCGCGTCATCAGCATCAAGGGCAACGGCGCGCCCGCCGCTCATGCCGAAGCGCCCGCCGCCAAATCCGCTTCCGCGCCGGCGGCTCCCGCTCCCAAAAAGCCGGCCGATGCTCCCAAAAAGGAGGAAGCCGCCCCGGCTGCCATCTCCGGGCCGACCATCAACGCGCCGATCGCCGGAACGTTCTACATCACCCAGGGCCCCGGAAAGCCGAATCTGGTGAACGAGGGCGACACGGTCAAGGCCGGCGACCCGGTCTGCATCGTGGAAGCCATGAAACTCTTCAACCCCATCAAGGCGCCTTACGCCTGCAAAATTGTCAAAATCCTTTGCAAGCCGGGCGAATCGATCAAAAAAGATCAGCCCCTCGTTTCCATCGCGAAACTGGACTAATCGGAACCGGCCCTCCCATGAGAAGACCCATCTGCTGGACGGAAAAACTCGAGGGAGGCGTCAAACGGGAAATCCGCATTTCCTTCCATGGCCGCGGTTTGCGCTGGCAATGGAAACGGTCGGATGAGGAAAACTGGGTGTACGACGGCACCCCCTCCTCTTCCGATTGGGACAGCCTCGAAGCGCTCGCCGCCAACTGGTACTCCCGCCACCGCATGCCCCACGAACATGTGGATCGGATCCACCGCCTCCGCCAGGAGGCGGAGAATATAGACTCCGCCGGAAAGGCCAAACCTTGATTTCCAACCCCTTCGATTTCACCGGCCGCGTGGCCGTTGTTACCGGCGGCAGCGGAGTCCTGGGCGGCGCAATCGCCAAAGCACTCGGATCGTGCCGGGCAACGGTCTGGATTGTCGGGCGCAGCCGCCCTGAAAAAGCCGAGGCCCTAGCCGAAGAAATCCGCCAGTCCGGCGGTATGGCCGAAGCCGCCCAGGCGGATGTGCTCGACCGGGCCTCCCTTCTCGCCCTGTCTGACCGCATCCTGGCCCGCCATGGGCAGGTGGATTTTTTGGTCAATGCCGCCGGCGGCACCCGTAAGGAGGCCACCACCCGCCCGGAATGCTCCTTTTTTGACCTTCCGGAAGAGGCGGTACGCCATGTCTTCGATCTGAACATGATGGGCACTTTTCTCCCCTCCCAGGTCTTCGGCCGCCCAATGGCCGCACAGGGCAAGGGTGCCATCCTGAACGTCTCCTCCTACGGCGCCATCCATCCCCTCACCCGCAGCTCAGCCTACTCCGCCAGCAAGGCGGCCGTCACCAATTTCACCCAATGGCTGGCCGTTCACCTGGCCCAGGAATACGCGCCTGCCCTCCGAGTCAATGCCCTGGTTCCAGGATTTTTCCTGACCGAACAAAACCGCTTTTTATTGACCCAGCCCGATTCGGGTAAATTGACCGAGCGCGGCGCACGTATCGTGGCTCATACTCCAGCCGGCCGCTTCGGCCACCCCTCCGACCTGGTGGGCCCAGCCTTGTGGCTTCTGTCGGATTCCGCCACATTCGTCACCGGAACCACCTTGGTTGTGGACGGCGGAATGACCGCCTTTGGCGGAATTTAACAAACAATAATCGTTTGTTGACAGTCGCCGCAAAATAACGCGAAATTACTAGAAATTTAGAACAATTGCTGGCCGGTTGCCCTTACCCCACCCCAAAAAAGGGCAGCCGGTCTCTTACGCCCGAAAAGAAAAGCCGCATCTTATAGATGCGGCTTTTCTTTTTTTTGACAATTCGCAATCACTGATAAACAGGCCCCAGGAGCTCGCAAGCGCGGAAGTCATCTCCGCCGAATCGATCCCACAAGGTGGGTCGGAATATCTCTTTCTTATCGACATTATGCATATCAACCGGAATGCGCAGCATGGCATTCAACGTGATCATGTCGGCTCCGATTCGGCCGAATGAATTGGCGTCGTGGTTGGGCCCGATTTTGGACATATAGTCGAAGGAAGACATCCCGAACGGCTTCCAGTAGGACTCCGGCCAGGTCTTGTCCGTCACCTGGCTGATGTGCTCGGCCACGGCCGCCGGAAGCTCCACCGTCTCCCCTTCCACCACCGAACAGGTCAACCGGTCGCCCACGCAATTGTACCGGTAGGCCGTCATGGGCACGCCGCCGGGGGTGCGGAAGTGACTGGAAAGGCCGTCTCCGGGGAAATATTCGAGGGCCGCCCCCATGTAGGTGGTGCCCTTGACGGCCGCATCGATCAGCTTTTTCTGCAGCTTGGTTTCGTTGCGGATGGCATTCATGACCTGCTGTACGGTCATCCGGGAGCCGCCCGGAACCAGCTTGAACAGGTCGAGCGCATAATCCAGCGCGCCGGCGCCGGAATTACGCTTGTCGATCAGGCCTTCGGGGCAGAGGCGGCTCACGTCCTTGCCCGTCGCCTTTTTGATGCTGGCGGGTGTCCAGTTGGTCCGGATATCCGCAAAGAGCTGGGCCGACCCGGTCAGCAGATTGGCCGCCAGCATGCCGATGGCGTTCTTGCTGTCGTTCTCCGTGGCCACCACGAAGGGGGCGCGGAACCCGTTCCAGTCGAAGGAGCTGTTAAGCACCGATTCGGCCATGTCGAAATTGGGATACAAGTCGGTCCATTGCCGCTGCCCCTGGGTGCCGGCAGCAATCGCGTGACAGCCCTGGGCATACTCGACGTCCGCTTTGAAGCCCTGGGCCTTGCCGACGGCAACATCCGCCAGCCGGGGGTTGCCAATCATCAGGTCGCGTACGATAAGGGTCATCTTGAGGGAATCGCGCAGCAGGTCGTTGTCGGCCAGCGGCCGCCGGCCCTTCCCGAACGAAAAAGCAAAACGCGAACGCATGAACTGCATGGCGCGCTCGAGCTCCTCGTGGTCGTAGAGGCCCCGCTCCATGCGGCCGCGGACGCCGACCATGTCATACGAAACCGTGCCCATGCCCAGGTACTGAAGCATTAGATTGCGCCGCACATCGGAGCCGATGATGCCCATGGAGACCGAGCCGAGGGAGAGGTAGTTTTTGCCCCGCATCTCCGCCACCGCGGCGGCCGACCGGGCGAAGCGGAGCAGCCGCTCGGCCACGTAGGGCGCCAGCGGGCCGCTGTCATCCTCCAGGTCGGGATTGTAAATACAGAAAATTGGCCGTTTCTTCTCGTCCATCGCCGCGGTGAACGCCTTCAGCCAGACGGCGCCGGGGCGGTCGGTCTGGTTCAGCCCATAGGCCGCCTGCTGCCACTCGGAAGAGCCGATGCCCATCGCCGCGCCCATCAGCTCATCGCTGTAGGCCCACGAGCGGCTGACCCAGATATTCGCGCTGACGCCTTCGCGCACATAAGCCGCCTGGGCCAGCGCCGCCGTGCGCGGGCCATAGACGATTTCCGGCGCCGCCACCACGCGCACCGGCGTGCCGTCGGGCAGGCGGACCTGCTCCAGAATCAGGTTGCGGACCTTTTCGACCATTTTCCACGTGCCGGCCACGTTCGACTCGTAGGCGCCCGTTCGGCCATCCGCCACCGGGGTGATGGCGATGGTCGGGATCCAGCCCGGCAAGGCGCGTGGTGTTTTGACGTAACTGCGGGACGTTTCGGCCAGACTCTTGAAATCAATATTTTCGTTCATCACTTACGCCTCAACCTGTTCCCATCATCCCTGAACCGATCCTGCGATTCTATTCCGGATCAGCCTTTTTTCAACAATTGTCCCTCGGCGCTCAAAATGGCGGCGGCAATTCCCCGGGCCCCATCCGCCCCGCGGATGGCGGCCAGCATGCCGGTCTTCTGGCACATGGCGCACAACCGCGCCAGGATGTGCAGATGGGCGCGGTCGTCGCCGCAGCCGATGAGAAAGAAAATGTCCGTCAGTCCCCCGTCGGGCCCCCCGAAGGGCACTCCGGACGCCGCGCGGCCGACCGCGATGAAGGAGTCCATGAACATGAACGGCGTGTGGTGGCGCGGATGCAGCAGGGCCAGCCCGCCGGGGACGGCCGTGGAGCAAAGCTGTTCCCGTTCCTGCAACAAAGCCAGCAGCTGGCGGGCGTCGCAAACCTTTTCGCTCCGCTCGGCAACCAGAACCATGTCGCGCAGGACGCCGTTCGCCGTGCGCGAGGCCATGTCGGGGGCGATCCAATCGGCTTGGATCAGGTTGGGCATGATGAGCAGCGTCTCGGGCTCGGACTTGCCCAGACTGGCCGCGCGATGGTAATCGTCCAGGTTTTCGCCCGAAAGGCGCAGAATGCGCTGGGAGGCCCAGGCGTCGATGTCGTACCGGGTGAACACGACCCGCCCGGCATGGACCTGGCACGGGATCTCCTGGTTCTTGACCAGGCGGTCCAAGACCTCCCGCGGCACGTGGAGATAGGTGGCCGCCTCGTCTTCATTGAAAACTTTATAAGGCATGGACTGATTCCTTCCACGTTTCTTGCTTTTCGAAACCCGATCCGCTACGCTTCTTCCCCGACAGGCAGAGCCGGGCGAGTGGTGAAATGGCAGACACGCAAGACTTAGGATCTTGTGCCGAAAGGTTTGCGGGTTCAAGTCCCGCCTCGCCCATGACTCTGCGCTGCTTCACCCTTTCAGGCCCTTCAAAAACCGTTCCAGCCGATCCATGCCCTCCCGGATATTCGCCAGGGAACAGGCATAGGAGAGACGGATGTTCGCATCCGCCCCAAAGGCCGCGCCCGGAACCACCGCCACCTTCTCGCTCTCGAGCAACCGGGCCGAAAAGGTCAGCGAATCGAGCCCGAAGGCTTTGATGTTCGGGAACATGTAAAACGCGCCCGACGGTTTCGCGCAGGCGACGCCGGGCATCGCCTGAAGGCGGCCATACAGGTAGTGGCGCCGTTCGTCAAAAGCCTCCACCATGCGCGTCACGCACTCCTGGGGGCCCCGCAAGGCCGCCACGGCGCCAAACATGGCAAAAGTGTTGGGAGCCGAGGTGCTGTGGCTCTGGAGCGCCCCCGCGGCCCCGATCACCGCCTTGGGACCCGCGGCATAGCCCAGCCGCCAGCCGGTCATGGCGTAGGGCTTGCTGAAGCCGTTCACCGTGATCGTGCGGTTGTAAACCTCGGGCCCGATCGAGGCCACGCTGAAGGGCTTGACCCCGTCGTAGCACATCCGCTCGTAAATCTCGTCCGACACGATCGTCAGGTTGTGCTCAACCGCCACCGCCGCCAGCGCCCGCAGCTCGGCTTCGGTGTAAACCGCGCCGGTCGGGTTGGAGGGGCTGTTCAACACCAGCAGCCGCGTGCGCGAGGTCACCGCTTTTCTCAACTGCGCCGGCGTGACCTTCAGGTCCTGCGTTTCGTCGGCTGTCACCAAGACAGGGACGCCCCCGGCCATCCGGATCATCTCCAGATAGCTCACCCAGTAGGGCGCGGGCAACAGCACCTCGTCGCCATCCCGCAACAAGGTCATGAAAATATTGTAAAGGGAATGCTTGGCCCCGTTGCTGACCAGGATCTGGTCGGTTCCATAGGCGATGCCGTTCTCCCGCTTGAGCTTTTCGGAAATGGCGGCCAGAAGATCCGGGAGCCCGGCGTTCGGGGCATACTTGGTCTTGCCCTCCTTCAACGCCTTCAGGCAGGCTTCCTTGATGTGATCGGGCGTGTCGAAATCCGGCTCGCCGGCCCCGAAGCCGCACACACTCTGGCCAGCGGCCTGCATGGCCTTCGCCTTCGCATCCACCGCCAGGGTCACCGACGGAGCAATTGCCGCCACACGAGGATTAAGTTCCATAGTATTTTTGCACCCATTCCTGAATCGTATCTTGCGCCACATTCACAATCCCGATTTCCCGCACCGCATTCTCCGCCGAGTCGGAGGCGTGGGCGGCGTTGACCATGATGTCGCTGCCGAACTCCCTCCGCACGGACCCCGGTTCGGCTTTGGCCGGATCCGTGGACCCCAACAAGTACCGGATCTTCTCCACCGCGCTCATGCCCTTGTAAATCAGCGCCAGACAACTCTGCGAACCCGTCCGGTTCTTCTCGTCCTCCGCCACCTCGCTGGGCCTGTAGCCCGTCATGAATTCGATGATGGACTCAAACTGCCGCAGCCCGAGCTGGGGCCCGAGCTGCTCGCCGATCTGATGCTTCAGCTCCTCGGAGACGGGCATCTCAAGAGCCTTCTCCAGCGCCTCGCCCGCCTTTGCCCCGGTGATGGTCTTGAACTTATCCTGAAGCACGGGCCGCACGGGACCATAAAACTCCTCCGCCTGCGCCACGGTCATGGAAAACTTGCGCATCCCGATAATCCGCAACCCGGACCGGGACAGCAGGTCGATGATGTGACCGGGCCGCGCGGAAGTTATCCGGAAGTTGTCCGGCTTGATCATGACCAGCGTGCTTTGCACGCCCTCCGCGCCGGGCACGTCCGCCGCGCTGTCCATGATCCCCCCGCAGGATTCGGAATACTGCGCCCACAGCCGCGTCACCTCGGCCGCCCGCTCCACGGTGGGCGCCACCAGAACGGCCGGCTCGAAATACCGCAGCCCGCCCTTCTCGTCCAGAATGTAATCGCCATACGTGTCGCGAATGCTCTCGCCGCTCAGCCAGCTGGACTTGACGTGGCCCGTCGCATCGCGGATTTTCTGGATCGCGTTCTCGCCGTCCAGCAGCAGCAGGATGACGCGCCGCGGCTTGCCCGTCTGCGGGTCCGGACTGTAGTTCTTCCGCACATACTGGGCCAGCAACCGGCCGATTTCGGCATCGGGGGAAAATTGCGATTCCAGCGAAACGGCGTACCGGTCGACCAGCTCCTGACTGGGTCCGAACATCCGCGCCGCCGCCAGGTTCAAGCCCGTCCGGCTGATCAGGCGGCCAATCACACCTCCGGTTCGCGACTTGGCAATCGTGTAAGGATTGATCAATGCGAACCCCAATTCCCGTGCCATGATAAACCTCTTCAGTATTTCCGATAATCCATACCGTTAAATGCGTAAAAAACATACCCGAAAAAAAAGGGCGCAACAAGCCTTTATTCGGGAAAACACGCCTTTTTTGCTTGCTCCGGCGCGCCGGGAGTGAAAAAATACCATCTTTGTCCCCGAGCCCGTAAAGAAAGGATTCCCCATGTCCCGCCGCTTCCCGCTCTTCCTTGCTCTCCTTCTCGCCGGGGTCGCCGCCGCCCCAGCCTTCGCCCTGCAATCGGGCGTCAGCACGCAGGTCCGGCAGTTTGACAACCACAAGGAATTCGCCGACCGTCCCTTCGCTCACGGGGACTACGGCTATGGCCTGGCTTACGAAATCCGGGACGTCAAAGGCAGTTGGCAGCTCGGCGCCCTCTACACGCCCGACGCCGGCGAGGATGACGCCTACGACTACGCGGTCACCCCGTTCATCAACATGTTTTTCAGGGACAGGATTTTCATCGGCGGCATGGGGGCCAACATCACCTACCTGCCCAAAACGGACACCGAAGACGAGGAGTGGGGCGACGTGTACTGGAATTTCCTGATGGGACTCGAGTTCCCGTTGGGCAAGCACCTGGCCCTTTCCGGACTCGCGCTGTATGATTTCGAAAACTGGGACGATCTGAACAAGTTTGATTTCGACGACGTGGAGTTCGCCGTCGCCCTCACCCTGCTCTTCTAACCACCCGAGGCCCCCGTGCGCATTCGCTCTGGCGCCATCGGCCTGCTGGCCTTCGCGCTGACCCTCGCCGCGCGCGCCGCCGATTACGGCCAATCCGTGGTGAAGATCACCGTCACCGGCCAGCGGCCCGATTTTGCGTTGCCCTGGCAGGACGCCGGATTCACCAAATCCCTCGGCTCGGGCTTCATTATCCAGGAAGGCCGCAAACGCTGGATACTCACCAACGCGCACGTGATCTCGGACGCCCGCTTCATCGAGGTGCAGCGCGCCGGCGACCCGCGCTCCCGCCTCGCCCGCGCGGTCTTTACGGGCCATGACTGCGACCTGGCCGTCCTCGATGTGGCCGACCCCGCGTTCTGGACCGACTCGCGGCCGCTCCCCCTGGCAAAGGCCCTGCCGGAACTGGACGACCAGGTCGTCGCGGTCGGCTACCCCGTAGGCGGCAACCGGATATCCCTCACCCGCGGAGTCGTCTCGCGCCTCGATTACAATGTCTACGCCCACAGCCAGGTGGACAGCCACCTGGTGCTCCAGGTGGACGCCGCCATCAACCCCGGCAACAGCGGCGGGCCCGTGCTCTTCAACAAGAGCGTGGCCGGCGTCGCCTTCCAGGGCATGCAACAATCCCAGAACATCGGCTACGCCATCCCCATGCCCGTGATCCGCCACTTTCTCGACGATATCGCCGACGGCCGTTACGACGGCTACCCCGATCTGGGCGTGACCCACCTCGAAACACACAATCCCGCCCTGCGCCGCGCCCTGAAACTGCCGGATACCCGCGCCGGCGTCACCGTCTGCCGCATCGACCCGCTCGGCAGCGCGGCGGGCTATCTGAAGCCCGGCGACGTCCTATGCGCCATCGACGGCGCGCCGATCGGCAACGAGGGCTCCGTGCGCATCCGGGGCGTCCCCCTGGAATACATCGAACTGCTCGAACGCAAGCAGGTGGGCCAGCCGGTTGTCTTCGACATCTGGCGGGACGGGGCCCCCCTCGCCGTCACCGTCCCCCTGCGCCCCGCGTCGGACGCGTTCCTCTTTCGCCGCAATTACGGGGTGCGCCCCCGCTACGCCATCGTCGGCGGCCTCGTTTTTGCCCCCCTCACCCGTGAAGTGCTGACCGTCCTGGTCCCCCAGGTCGGAAAACCCGAAACCCACCACCTGCTGCACACCTGGCTCTATGGCCGGCAGGATGAGCGTTTCCGCGAACAGGACGAACCGGTCATCCTGCTGCGCCGCCTGCCCCACTCCATCAACGCCTACGCCGAGCCCTTCCTCTACGAAGAGGTGGCCGCGGTGAACGGCCGCCCCGTGCGCCACCTGGACGACCTGGTCGCGGCCCTCGCGGAACCCGCCGGCGGTTTCCATGTGTTCCGCTTCCGGGATCGGAAGGACGACCTCGTCCTCGACGCGGCGGAGGCGGCCGGCACGGAGGCCGCGCTCCTCGCCGCCTACGGCGTTCCGCGGGCCTCGCAGACGGGAGACAACAAACCATGAGACGGCTCTTCTTCCTCCTCGCGCTGGGATGCCTGCAGGCGGCCCCAATCGTTTCCCGGGCCGCCGAGCCGGCGGCCGCGGCCGCCCTGCGCCGCTCGCTCTACGCCATCCGCCTCACCGCCCAGCGCGGCCTGCCGCAGGAACCCTGGAAAAAGGGGCCCCTCGAGGCCCGCACCGGCTACGCCCTCGCCGTCGGCACCAATCTCTTTTTAACGACCGACCAACTGGTGCGCGACGCCACGCTCGTGGAGGTGAGCCCCGCGGGAAGCGCGCGGTACTACCCGGCGCGCGTCATCCGGACGGACCGCGACCTGAACCTGGCCCTTCTCGATGTCTCCGCCGCCGGCCTGCCGGAGCACCCCGTTCCCCTGGAACTGGCCGCCCTGCCCTTTCCGGGTTCCCGGGGCGACTTCTACCAGTTCACCGAAGGCGGCGTGCTGCAGGGGGGCGGGGTGCAAATCCTGCGCGCCTCCATGGATGCCCCCTCCCGGGAACTGCCCCCCCTGCTCACCCTGCAGTTCCTCTGCGATATTCCCCTGAACGGCCCGGGCCTGCCCATCCTCCAGGAGGGCCGCCTGGCGGGCATGGCGGCGTCCTACGACCGGACCACCAAGCTCGGCCTGCTCTACCCCGGGCGCGTGCTCAAACGCTTTATCGCGGATGCCATCCGCCCCGACTACCAGGGGCCGGCCTGGGCGGGACTCTCCTGGAAAGCCCTGCCGGATCCGGCGCGCCGGCGCTATCTCAAGGTCTCCGATGATGACCGCGGCGTGGAAATCCTCTCCACCGTGACCGGGACCGACGCCGCCGCCGTGCTCCAGCGCGGCGATGTGTTGCTGACCTGGAGCGGGTTCCCCGTCGATCAACAGGGCTATTATGACGATCCCGCCATGGGGCGGATCCCCTTCCCCGCGCTCATCGCGGATTGCCGCCCCGGCGATTCCGTGCCCATCTCCTTCTCCCGCGGCGGCACCGTCACGCAGGCCGTCGTGCGGCTTTCGGCACGCGCCGCCTTCCGCCGGAAAGTTCCGGAATACGACGCGAATCCGGCGGAATACCTGATCGAAGGCGGACTGGTCATGCGCGACCTGACTGGCGACTACCTCCGCGCCGAGGGATCCGACTGGATGCGGCGGGCCAATCCGCGGCTGGTCCATCTCTACCTCACCGAAGGCGGGGAGGACGTTGCCAACGGCGCGCGGATTCCCATTCTCGCCTTCAGCCTGCCCGACACCGTGAACGCCGGCTACCAGGATTTCACGGACGAGGTGATCGTCCAAGCCAACGGGGAGCCGGTGAACAGCCTGAAGGATATCCGGCGCATACGGAAAAGGGACGGATTCATCCGCAGCCTGAGCCTGCTGAACCTGCATGTGGACCTGGTGCTCGATCCCGAAGAGCTGCCGGCGGCCAATGCGCGGATTGCGGAAAGCTACAGGATCCCGGTTCAAGTGTCGCCCCCGCAATAGGAGCGGAATGGGGTGCGTGACGGGATTTGAACCCGCGACATTCAGATCCACAATCTGACGCTCTAACCAACTGAGCTACACACACCGTGCCGCAAAAAAACAAACTCCCCCGCGAACAAGGGGTCATTCATAATGGGTAATAACTATAGAGGCTAGGCGCGGTCCGTTCAAGCAAAAACCGAAGCCCGTTCATGTCATCCGGCCACTCACGCCAGCCCGGCGGCCTTCCCCAGCGCGTCGTAACCCCACTGGTCCCACTCGGGCTTCACGCCGATGCCCTTCAAATCCGGGTCGGTTTTCACCATCAGCCCTCCCTGGAACGTTTCCACCATCCGCTTGGCCTCGGATTCGATGAAGGCCTTGTCCCCCGTCGGCAGCATCTTCTGAATGTCAACCGGAGACCCCAGCCCCACCTTGTGCCCGCGCAAATGCGCCGCCCCGGTAAGCCGCTGGTAATGGGGCTGAAAGACAGCGCGCCACATCACGCGCGAAATCAGGGTGCGATACTGCACGCCCCGTCCACGCGGTCGACGCGCCGGCCCACGATGCCGAAGCGGGATTAAATACTGGCCGCGGGCGTCATGTTCAAAGTTCCCTTAGAACTGGCGGCGGTCGTCAACCCGTTTGGCCTTACCGGTGAAGCGCTCGAGGCTCCCCGGTTCGACCAGCATCAGCCGGGCGTGGATGCCCAGCGCGGCGTTGAGCTTGTGCTGGAGCTCCTCTTTGACCGCGTGCAACTTGCGCATCTGGTCGGTGAAGAGGGCTTCCGACATCTCGACCTTGATCTCCAGGTTGTCCAGCGCCCCGTCGCGGGTGGCCGTCAGCAGGTAGTGCGGTGCCGTGCCCTGATAGCGCAGCAGCACCTCTTCCACCTGGGAGGGGAAGATGTTGACGCCTCGGATGATCAGCATGTCATCCGTGCGGCCCGTCACCTTTTCCATGCGCCGCGTGGTGCGACCGCAGGGGCAGGCTTCCGGAATCACGCGGGTAATGTCGCGCGTGCGGTAGCGGATAACGGGAATGCCTTCCTTGGTCAGCGTGGTGATGACCACCTCGCCGATTTCGCCATCCGGCACCGGTTGCAGGGTCTCGCGGTTGACGATCTCGAATAGGAAGTGATCCTCCTGAACGTGCATGCCGCGCTGTTCGACGCACTCGCCGCTCACGCCGGGACCAATGATTTCGGAAAGCCCGTAGTTGTCGGTGGCAAACACGCCCAGCAGGGACTCGATCTTGCCGCGGATTTCGTTGGTCCAGAATTCGCCGCCAAAAAAGCCGAGCCGCAGCTTCAGCGCAGCCGGGTCGATGCCCTCTTTCTGCACGGCCTCGCCCAGGTGGACGGCATAGGTCGGCGTGCAGACCAGGGCCGAAGTCCCGAAGTCGCGGATCAGCAACAGGTGGCGGTCCGTATTGCCCGAGGAGGCCGGTATCACCGCGGCGCCCACCTTTTCAACGCCATAATGCAGGCCGAAGCCTCCCGTGAAGAGCCCGTAGCCAAAGGCGATCTGCACCACATCCTCATCGGTCAGGCCGCCGGAAACAAGGAACCGTGAAACGACTTCCGTCCAGGTCTCCATATCGCGCCGGGTGTAGCCGACCACCGTGGGCTTGCCGGTCGTGCCGGTGGAGGCGTGGATGCGGACGATCTCCTTCATCGGGACGGCGAAGGTGTCGAAGGGATATCCCTTGCGCAGGTCGTCCTTGACCGTGAAGGGCAGCAGGCGCACGTCCTCAAGGGTCCGGATGGAATCGGGCGTGAGGCCGGCCTGCTTCATTTTGGCGGCATAATAGGGCACGTGCTTCCACACGCGGCGAAGCTGCTCGCGCAGCTGCTCCAACTGGAGCGCGGCCAGCCCCGGGCGGTCAAGGCATTCACGGGACGCATTCCAAATCCGGTTAACGGGGACGCTTGACTTTTTCACGGGGTGCCTGTCCTGCATGAGTTATCTCCATCCAACTGTGATCTGTTATTTTGCGCCACCCGCCCTCATGAGTCAAGCAGGGCAAACGCATCAAAAAACCGTTGAACCGGCCAAAAACTGGCATGGTTCTTGATCGGGCGGGTCACCCGCTGGCCGCGGAGCAGGCCCTGATCCCAGCTCTGGTGGTTGTAATAGGCCCCGGCCGGCCCTTGGCGAATCGGGCAAAGCGTGCCGCGTTCCATATTGCATAACAATGGGTTTTTCCATTCGCCTTCTCACGCGATTCACGCTATTTTGCATGACTTGAACGGACGGCTCCGCCCACTGTATTTAAACAGGATATTCACCATGGCCCCTGCCTCTCAACATATCGCTTCGGAACAAAACCGGCCGCCAATGGTATCCGTGATTCTCACGGTATACAAACGCACGGGCTTTCTTGAGGCTGCGATTCGCAGCGTTTTGCTGCAAACGCTGGCCGATCTCGAGCTGATCGTGACGGACGACGCCGATACGGAGGAGGCCCGCCGGATCTGCGCCCTATTTTCAACGGACGTCCGCCTGCGCTACCGGGTCAATCCCCAAACGCTGGGCACCCCGTTGAACGTGGCGGCGACACTGGGCGAAGCCCGTGGGACCTATGTGTGCATTCTCAACGACGACGACCTGCTGTATCCCCACATGCTGGAGCACCTGGCGGCCCCGCTTGAAGCCCATCACCAGGTGGTGACCGCCTTCGGCAATCACGACGTCATCGACGCGAACGGGGAGATTCTGGCGGACAACACCGCGCTGTTAATGCGGCGGCGCGGTCGCATCGGCCTGCAGCCGGGCCTGCTTCCCGATTCGTTTGGTTTTGCGGTGCGGCACAACCTGATGGTGGGAATGGGTTGCCTCTTCCGGAGGGCGGCGGCTAGCCCTTCGTGGCTCGACGGCCAAGCGGGCGGCTCTTACGACTACTGGATGGCCGTCAAACTGGGCGAAGCGGGCCCGTTGTATTTTGTCCCTGAAAAAGTAATGGCCTGGCGCCGGCATGCCGATTCGGTAACGGCAACCTGTTCGCGGTCCATTTTCTCCGGCTCCATTTTCATATACGAAACGCTCCTGGCCTCCCCTCTCACGCCGGCCCTTCAAGCCTATTGCAGAAACAGGCTGGCGCGCTTCCTTAAACGGCGGGCCCAGGTGTATTTGGATCGGGAATGGGACGAGCGCGAGGCGCGCGCCTGCCTCTACCGGGCCTGGCGCATCAAATGGGCCTCCCGTACCTTCCTTGAATGGGTTTTCCTGTTCCTGCCGGCGGGAGTGCGACGGCTCCTGACGCCCGCCAGCGGCAACGCTACGGACTTTTCACCGGATAAAGATCCATCAGAGCAGGCGTAACGTCCATGATCGAACGGACCGACCGCAGAAGCCGGTCGTTGCCGGCTCCAAGCGCAATCAACGGTACGGGATTATACGTGTGCTGGCGCGTGGTCATCTCCTCCATGTTGCCATGATCGCTGGTGATGACGAGCAGATCCCGCTCCGGATCCATCCTCCGTTCCAGCTCGGCCGCCAGCCGCTCCAGTTTCCGCGCCACCGCCCGGGCCTCGTCCATCGTCCCGCGATGGCCCGCCTGGTCGGATTGAAAAAACTCGAAAAGCGTGAAATCCTGCTCCCCGGCCAGCGCCAGCAGATCGCGGGCCGACTCCTCCGGTGTCAGAAACGGCCCCTCAAAGCCGCGCTCGCGCAGACCGTCGCGGGTCAGATCATGATAGACCGCCTTGCCGGCCCGCATATCCGCCCCGTCCCGCCCTCTCCCAAAGGCCTTCATGGCCGCCACGGTGGTAACAGACGGCAGCCGCCGGGCCAGCCGCTCGGGCATCGACTCCAGGTAATAGGCATTGGCGTAAGCCGAGCGGTAACCCCGCGCCGCCAGCCGGTCATAAATGTTGTGCTCCTCGATGATCGCCCGTAGGCGGCTGCACGGAAAGCCCTGGACATGATGCCCGATTTCGGCCGCCGCGTTGACACCCGTGAACAGCGCCGTCTGCCCCGTCGCGCTCTGGGGAAGCCCCGGCACCCCCAACGTGGCGTCCAGGGATACGGCATGCCGGGCCAGCCAGCCGGTGAGCACAGGGGCCGTTCCGCCACAAAAAGGATTAACCGCGGGGTCGGCGCTGCCGATCCCGAAGCCGTCGATAAAAACCATAAGCGTGCGCGGTGCCATGTTCCCTAATACTATCCCTTTTTTCGGTTGTTTCCAAGCTTCTTTCGTGCCAAAATAGCGTGAATCGAAAAGATTTTGGAGCCGCTACATGAGTACCCTTCCAACCGATCTTGTCCGGATTCTGCGCTGCCCAAAATGCAGGCACACGGTGGCGGAGGAGGGCGATCACCTCGTATGTCAGCACCCCCTTTGCGCCCTTCGCTATCCGGTCCGTAACGGCATACCCGTCATGTTGAGCGAACTGGCCGAACCGCCCCAACCCGCTAAATCCCGATCATGACCGCCGCCGCTCCCCATCATTTCGACGCCATGCAGCGGCTGTCCAAGGCCGAGGGCGCCATCTCAATCCTCATGCCGGTCCACAACCTGCAGAATGTCATTGCCGAGAACATCCGCCGCGTCCACGCCGTGTTCAAGGGCCGCGTCCCCTTCGAAATAGTGCCCATCGACGATGGTAGCACGGACGAAACCGCCGCGCGGATGATGGCAATCAGCCGCGAACTGCCCGAAGTCCGGCCCGTCATCTTAAAGCAAAACCTTGGCAAGGGCGGCGCCCTGCGACACGGTTTTGAAAGCGCCACCGGCGCCTTCCTGGTTTTTCTCGATGGCGATTTGGATCTGCCTCCGGACCAGATACCCACCTTGTTCGACCGCATGGAGACGTCAAGAGCCGACATTGTCATCGGCTCCAAACTGCACAAGGACTCCCAGCTCGACTATCCGCCCCTGCGTCAGCTGATCAGCTTCACCTACTACCTCTTCATCAAGCTGGCCTTCGGCCTCCCCGTCCATGACACCCAGACCGGACTCAAACTCTTCCGGCGCAAACCGCTGGAATGGACCTTTCCCCGCATGCTGGTGAAGGCCTTCGCCTTCGACCTGGAAGTGCTCGCCATTGCCCATTCCCAGGGCTTCACTATTGCGGAGGCGCCGGTGCGTGTGGAATTCCACGGCTCCTGGAGCGGCATTCCGTTCCAGGCCATCCGCTCGGTGCTGACCGACACGCTGGCCATCTTCTACCGCATCCACATCCTGCGCTATTACCGCTCCATTCCCGATGTGCGGATTCCCGATCCGCCTCCCCTGGCGAGCATCATTATCGCCTATCCGGCCGAAACGCATTACCTGCGCCAGGCCCTGGCCGCCATCGCGGGGCAGACCTATCCGCACTACGAGGTCCTTTTGCTGCCCGACGAAGCGGGCGGCCACCCCTGGTCCGGGCCCATCCGGGAAATCCCCACCGGCCACATCCGCCCCGCCGAAAAACGCAACATCGGCATCCGCGAAGCGCGCGGCCAGGTCGTGGTGTTTCTCGATGACGACGCTTATCCCGTGCCCGATTGGCTGGAACGGGCGCTCGCCTATTTCACCATTCCGGGTGTGGTCGGCGTGGGCGGGCCCGGCATGACCCCCGCGGAAGATCCGTTCTTCGCCCAAATGAGCGGGCTTGTCTACGCCTGCCCGCTGGTCTCGGGCTCCGCCCGCCATCGCTACGTCCCGGAACGGGTCCTGGAGGTGGACGACTTCCCCAGTTGCAACCTGTTCGTGACGGCGGAGGCGCTTCGCCAAACGGGCGGATTCCGCACCGATTACTGGCCCGGCGAGGACACGCTGCTTTGCCTCGACCTGGTCCACAAGCACGGCGGCCGCCTGCTCTACGAACCCCGCGCCGTTGTCTTCCATCACCGCCGACAGCTCTTTCTTCCCCACTTACGCCAGGTCGGCCGCTACAGTCTGCACCGGGGCCTCTTCGCGCGGCGGTTCCCGCAGAACTCCCGCCGCATCGCCTACTGGATCCCCTCGTTGCTCGTCCTGGGCCTTCTCGGCGGGGGCCTCGTCGCACCCTTCCACACATTCCTGCGCAATGCCTACCTGACCGGCGTGGCCTTCTACCTGCTCGTCACCTTCCTCTACGCCTTCCACCGCCGGCCGGGCGTCTGGCTGACCGTCTGGCCCGGCATCGTTTCCACGCACCTGGTCTATGGCGCGCGTTTCCTGCAGGGCTACCTCTTCGGCGCCACGCCCCGCGACGTGCGGCGCTTCGACCATCCCTCGGAACCCGCCCGCCCCGGAGAAGCGCCATGAAAGTAATGATCGGCTATCCGCCGCTGCCCTCCGCCAAAGGCGTGCCGCTACTTTCCCAGAACCGGCAGTTCCAGTGGTTCAACAAGCCCACCTACGTCTACCCCATGGTGCCCGCCTATGCCGCCTCCCTGGCCGCCGCCGACGGGCACGAGGTGCGCTGGGCCGACGGCATCGCCGAGGGCTGGACGCCCGCCCGGTTCGAGGAGGAATTCCGCGCGTTCGATCCAGACGTGCTCCTGATCGAATGCAAGACGCCCATCGTCAAGCCCTACTGGGCCACCATCCGCCGCCTGAAGGCCCTCGGCGGCCGCGCGCGCATCGCCCTCTGCGGCGATCACGCCACCGCCCTGCCCGAGGAATCCCTCTCCGCCTGCCCGGTCGATTATATCCTGACCGGCGGCAACTACGACTTCCTGCTGCGCGGCCTCCTGCGCCACCTGGAGGGAAAGGGTGACCTGCCGCCCGGCATCTGGCTCCGCGATGGCGCCCGGACCCTCTCCACCGGCCCGTTCCAGTTGGACGACAATCTCAACGACCTGCCCTTCATCGACCGCGACCTGACCCGCTGGCAGTTGTATGCCGTTGAAAACGGCAACTTCCGCTACACCCCCGGCACCTACACGATGGCGGGCCGCGATTGCTGGTGGGGCAAGTGCGCGTTCTGCTCCTGGACCACGCTCTACAACCGCTGGCGCTGCCAGACGCCCGAACGGCTGGCCGATGAAATCGGGATGCTGATCGACCGCTACGGGGTGAAGGAAGTGTTCGACGATTCGGGCTGCTTCCCGGCCGGCCACTGGTTGCGCCGCTTCTGCGAAATCGTAACGGAACGCGGCTACCACAAGAAGGTCGTGCTGGGCTGCAACATGATCCCCGGTGTTCTCAGCCAGGAGCACTACGACCTGATGGCGCGCGCCAATTTCCGCTTCCTCCTCTTCGGCCTGGAATCCGCCAGCCCCGAAACCCTCTCGCGCATCAAGAAATGCGGCCGGGCGAACGACATTGAAAACTCCATGCGCATGGCCAAGAAAGCCGGCCTCCAGCCCCACGTCACCTGCATGGTCGGCTACCCCTGGGAATCCGAAGCCCAGGCGCGGGCCACGGTGAACATGACCCGTTCCCTTTTTGACAAAGGGTACATCGACACCCTCCAGGCCACCGTCGTCATCCCCTACCCCGGCACCCCCCTGTTCAAGGAGTGCCGGCAGAACGGCTGGCTCAAGACGGAGGATTGGGACCGCTACGACATGCGCGAGCCGATCATGAAAACGGAGATGCCCGACGAAACCGTCATGGCCCTGACGCGGGAAATTTACCGCTCGTTCCTCACGCCCCGGTTCGTCTGGCGCAAGCTGATCTCCATCCGCTCCCTCGCCGACGTCCAATTCTACTGGCGCGCGGGCTTGCGGGTGCTGGGCCACCTGCTCGACTTCGGCAAAAATTAACGCCTCCTTCTCACATTTTTCTCGCCCATTCTTGACATCCGCCCCACCGCTGGGTATATTTCTAGCTCTTTCGGGCGATTAGCTCAGTTGGTAGAGCACTACCTTGACATGGTAGGGGTCACAGGTTCAAGTCCTGTATCGCCCACCAAATCTTTTTATGAACAAAATCCGCATCGCAGAATTGATCCGCCAACTCCTCGTGGAGATCGGCGAAGACCCGGCCCGCGAAGGGCTTCTCAAGACTCCCGAACGCGTGGCCGATGCCTGGGAAGAATTGACCGAAGGCTACCGGCAGACGCCCACGGAAGTCATCAATGACGCCGTGTTCCGCTCCGAAGCGAACAATATGATCATTGTGAAGGACATCGAAGTCTACAGCGTCTGCGAACATCACATGCTCCCCTTCATCGGCCGCTGCCACATCGGCTACATCGCCAAGGACAAGGTCATCGGCGTCAGCAAGTTGGCCCGCCTCGTGGACATGTTCGCCCGCCGCCTCCAAATCCAGGAACGGCTGACCTCCGAAATCGCCCATGCCGTCCGCGACTCCGTGGGCGCCGATGGAGTCGGCGTGGTGATGAGCTGCCGCCACCTTTGCATGATGATCCGCGGCGTCGAAAAACAGCGCTCCGTCATGACCACCTCGTCCGTTCTGGGCAGTTTCCACCGCGACCCCGCCACCCGCATGGAATTCCTCGCCCTCATCGGCCGGGCGGAAGAGTCGTAGCCGTTATCCAAAAGAATAACTTGATTTCCGCCGGCAAAAGACACATTCTGCGGCCAGACATTCCCGGACGATCCTTGCTCCACAAGGATCTGTCATGCCCACTCCCCTGCACATATTGACCGGCATTTGGGGCGAAGCCCAAGCGGCCCACTACCTGACCCAAAAAGGACTCCGGGTTCTGGCCCGCCGCGTCCGGCTCGACGCGCGCGACGAAATTGACCTCCTGGCGCGCGATGAGACCGCGCTCGTTTTCGTGGAAGTCAAAACCCGCCGCTCCGAAGAGTTCGGCCGCCCTATTAGTTCGGTTGACCGCCGCAAGCGCCACGCGCTCTGCCGCGCCGCCCTGCGCTATATGCGCAAGCTCCGGGAACAACCGCCGGCCTTCCGCTTCGACGTGGTGGAGGTGATCGGCTGGCCTTTCATGCCAACGCCCCTGATCCGGCACATCGAAAACGCCTTTCCGCTGGAAAAACGCTACTTCGTCATGCCCTGACGGTCCGCCTGCTCCTTCCGGCCCGCCAGATAGGCATGAATCCGGATGGCATCCTGAACGGGGCGGAACGAGCGGCGGTGCGCGGGGGATGGCCCGTGCTCGAAGAGGGCTTTCGTATGCAATTCAGTGCCGTAGCCCTTGTGACAGGCCAGGCCATAACCGGGAAAACGCGCATCCAGTTCCACCATCATCCGGTCACGGGTGACCTTGGCCACAATGCTCGCGGCGGCAATGGAAAGACTCAGCGCATCGCCGTCAATAATCGGCGTACAGGGGAAGGAAATGACCGGCGCATGAGGACCATCGATTAAAACGTGATCGGGCGGATTCGGAAGTCCCGTAACCGCCCGTCCCATGGCCGCAAAAGTGGCCTGCAGAATATTGTAGCGATCGATCTCGAAAACGTCGGCCACGCCGACCGACATTTCCACAGCATCGCAACCGCAAAGGAACTCGTAGCAGATTTCGCGGCCGGCTGCGGTCAATTCCTTGGAATCCTTGAATTCCTTGAGAAGGCCGCGGACTTCACGCTTGAGAAAATCGGAATCAAAAATGATGGCGGCGGCCACAACCGGCCCGGCCAGCGTGCCGCGGCCGGCTTCATCAACACCGGCCACGCACCGAAAACCCCGCCGCCAGACCTGATGCTCAAATTGGAGCAAATCGGGTTAGACCTTTGTCGTTTTGGCCAGACGGGCCTTCTTGCCCGACAAATTGCGAAGGAAATACAGCTTGGCGCGGCGGACGCGGGAATGGCTTTCCACTTCCACCTTGGCCACGTGCGGGCTATTGACCGGGAAAACCTTCTCCACGCCCACGCCGTGCGAAATGCGCCGGACCGTGAACGACTCCTGGACACCGCCGCGCTTGATGGCAATGACGGTGCCGGGGAAAATCTGGAGGCGCTCCTTGTCGCCTTCCTTGATCTTCACGTGCACCTTGACCGTGTCACCGACGGCGAAGGAATCCAGCTTTTCTTTGCGGGCGTTTTCGCGGTTAATCTTGTCGATCATTTTCTGGATCATGGTTTCCTACCTCTGTCTAACAAATCCGGTCTTCTCGTCAACGTTCTCTTTTCCGCCTGCGCCCGCCGCCATCGCTCGATTTCGCCGTGATGGCCCGACAACAGCACCTCCGGAACCCGCATCCCCCGGTACTCGGGAGGCCGCGTGTACTGCGGATATTCCAGGAGCCCGCTGCTGAAGGACTCTTCCTTCGTCGCGATCTCCCCCGCTCCCAGCACCCCGGGTAGCAGCCGCACCGTCGCGTCAATCACCACCGCCGCCGAAAGGACCCCGTTGGTCAACACGTAGTCGCCAATCGACAGCTCATCCGTCGCCAGCCCCGTCCGCACCCGCTCGTCGACCCCTTCGTAGTGGCCGCAAACGAACACCAAGTGCGACTCCCGGGCCAGCCGCTCCGCTTCGCCCTGGTTGAACGTCCGCCCCTGGGGCGTCATCAGGATCACGCGGCTTTCCGGCCGTTTGACCGATTCGACGGCCTCGAACAACGGCTCCGGTTTCATCACCATGCCCGGCCCGCCCCCGAAGGGACGATCGTCCGTGACCTGGTGCCGGCCTGCCGCAAAATCCCTCAAATTCATCACGTTCACGCGGACCGCACCCTGAGCCTGGGCCCGCTTGAGCATGCTTTCATCCAGAAAGCCGGTGAGCATGCCGGGGAAGATTGTTATGACATCAATCTCAAGCCTGCCGCTCATGGCGAGCTCTTTCCCCCGCACACCCCTGCCGCACAACCGCTATTTCTCAGCGGGAGCCGCCACAGGAGCCGCCGGAACCTTCTTGATCAAGCTGGCCACCGTGTCGCTCACGATCGCGCCCATGGACGTCCAGTGCTGGATACGTTCCATCTTAAGCTGATAATTGACCCCTTTTTTCTTGGGGTCATACCAGCCCAAAACCTCGATGAATTTGCCATCGCGGGGCGACCGGCTGTCCGTCGCCACCACGCGGTAGCTCACATCGTTATTGGCGCCCGTGCGGCGTAATCTAATTTTTACCGACATTCCAATCCTCCTGAAAGCGTTAAATAATGCCAAATCAACGCCGACGTTGCAACTTCTTTTGCATCATACCGAATTTTTTCGCCATCACCTTGGCCTGCTTGAACTGCCGAAGCAGGTCGTTCACGTCCTGCGGCGTCGTGCCGCTGCCCTTCGCAATCCGCAGGCGGCGGCTGCCGTTCAGCACCTCCGGATGCCGCCGTTCCCGCACCGTCATGCTCTGGATGATGGCCTCCGCCTTCTTCGAAAACCGGTTCATTTCCTCGGCGTTGCCCTTGTCGGCCGCCAGGGCCGCCCCCCCCGGCAACATCTCCAGGATCTTCTCCAGGGGGCCCATCTTCTTCATCTGCCGGAACTGGCTGAGGAAATCCTCCAGGTTAAAGTCCTGCGTCCGGATCTTCTTCTCCGTCTCCGCCATGGCCTTCAAATCGACATGTTCCTGCACCTTCTCGACCAGCGACACCACGTCGCCCATGCCGAGGATGCGGGAGGCCATGCGGTCCGGATAAAAGGCGTCCAGCTGATCCTGGTGCTCCCCCGTCCCCGTAAACAGCACCGGACAGCCGGTAACGGAACGGATCGAGAGGGCCGCGCCGCCGCGCGCATCGCCGTCCAGCTTGGTCAGCACCAAGCCGGTCAGGCCCAATTCGCGGTGAAACGTGCCGGCCACGCTCACCGACTCCTGGCCGATCGCCGCGTCCACCACGAGAATCACGTTCCCGGGCTTGACGGCCGCCTTCATCTCCTTCAGCTCCGCCACAAGCTCTTCGTCAATCTGGAACCGGCCGCCGGTGTCGAATAGCACCATGTCGTGCCCCGCCCGCTTGGCATCTTCCAGCGCGCGGCGCCCGAGGGACGGAAGGCTCTCGCCGGGAATAGGCTTCAAAACCGCCACCCCGGCCTGTTCGGCCAGTACGGCCAGTTGCTCCACGGCCGCGGGCCGACGCAAGTCGCCCGCCACCAGAAGCACGCTTCGGCCCCTCTTCTTCAACCAGCGGGCCAGCTTGCCGGCCGTGGTCGTCTTGCCCGAGCCGTGAAGGCCGCACAACATGATCGTGGCGGGATTGCCGCCCATGTAAAGCTCAGCCTGGTTGCCGCCCAGAATCGCCACCAGTTCGTCGTGGACGAATTTGATGAACTGTTGGCCCGGCGAAACGCTCCCGAGCACCTCTTTGCCAAGGACGCCCTCGCGCACCTTGTCAATGAACTGTTTGACGACCGTGAAGTGGACGTCGGCCTCCAGCAGGGCCAGCCGCACATCCCGCAACGCATCGCGGATGTTGGATTCGGAAAGCGCGCCATATCCGCGCAAATTGCGGAATACCTTCTGGAAGGAACTGGAGAGGGATTCGAACATCGATTAGCGCGAATCCGCCGTTTCCGGGACCAGGAAGGCCAGTTCCCCTTTCTCTCCCACAATCACTTCCACAACGGCCCCGTGCTTGACATGGCCGCGCAAAATCTCCTCGGCCAGAGCATCCTCGATGTGCTTCTGCACCGCCCGGCGCAGCGGGCGGGCGCCCATCGCCGGATCGAACCCTTTGTCGATCAGGAAATCGCGGGCCCCCTGGCTGAGCTTCAGCTTAACCTCGCGTACCATCAGCCGATGGGACAGGCGAGACAGTTCCAAGTCGAGAATCTTGTTCACGTCCGACCGGTCCAGCTGCCTGAAGACAATCACTTCATCGATGCGGTTCAGGAACTCCGGCTTGAAAACCCGCTTCGCCTCGCCGATCATCCGGTCCCGCATGGTGGTGTAATCGCCCTTGGAAGAGGCTTCCTTGAACCCCAGCCCACCGGCCGTCTTGCCGTAATCCGCGCCCAGATTCGAGGTCAGGATGACGATCGTATTGCGGAAATCGATCACGCGCCCAAAGCTGTCCGTCAGACGCCCCTCCTCCAGGATCTGCAACAGGAGTTGCATGACGTCGGGGTGGGCCTTCTCAAACTCGTCAAAAAGAACCACGGCGTAAGGTCGGCGCCGAACCTTCTCGGTCAGCTGCCCGCCCTCCTCGTAGCCCACGTAACCGGGAGGCGAACCCACCAGGCGCGACACCGTGAACTTCTCCATAAATTCGCTCATGTCGATCTGGATCAACGCATCTGAATCGTGGAACATGAACTCCGCCAGCGCCTTGGCCAGCAAGGTCTTGCCCACGCCCGTGGGGCCCAGGAAAATGAAGGAACCGATCGGCCGCCGCGGATCTTTCAGGTCCGCCCGCGAACGCCGCAGGGCCTTTGAAATGGTCCGGACCGCCTCGTTCTGGCCGACCACGGTCTTCTCAATCTCATCCTCCATCTCGAGCAGCCGGGCGAGTTCCTCGCCCTCCATCTTGGTGAGCGGAATGCCCGTCCACCGGCCGATCACCATCATGATGTCCTCGGCCGTAACGCGGAGGTTCTTCTTGGAGTTCCCCTTCTCCCACTTGGTGATGCGGTCCTCGAGCGCCTGGCGGTCGCGCCGTTCGCGGTCGCGCAGCCGGGCCGCCTCTTCAAACTTCTGCTCCTTGATCGCCGCCTCTTTCTTCAGGCGGAGTTTCTCGATCGCGACCTCGCGCTTTTTCAGCTCGGGCGAACGGGTGGTGTTTCGTATGCGCACCCGGGCGCCCGCCTCATCGATGGTGTCGATCGCCTTGTCCGGCATGAACCGGCCCTTAAGATAACGATCGGACAAATGGGCCGCCGCCTCGATCGCCTCATCGGTGATCTTGACCCGGTGATGATCCTCGTAGCGGGACCGGAGCCCCTTCAGTATCTGGATCGTTTCCTCGACGCTGGGCTCTTCGATCTTCACGGTCTGAAACCGGCGCTCAAGGGCCGCGTCCTTTTCGATGTGCTTTCGGTACTCGTCCAGCGTGGTGGCGCCCACGCACTGGAGCTCTCCGCGGGCCAGGGCGGGCTTGATGATGTTGGAGGCGTCCATGGCCCCCTCGGCCGAACCGGCCCCCACAATCGTGTGCAATTCGTCTATGAAGAGGATGATGTTCCCCTGCTTGCGTATCTCGTCCATCACGGCCTTGATGCGTTCCTCGAACTGGCCGCGGTACTTCGTGCCGGCAATCATCAGCGCCAAGTCCAGCGTGATGACCTTTTTCTTGCGCATCAGCTCGGGCACATTGCCCTCGAAAATCGCCTGGGCCAACCCCTCCGCAACGGCGGTCTTCCCGACACCCGCCTCGCCGATAAGGACGGGATTGTTCTTCGTCCGCCGGCACAGGATCTGGATGACGCGCTCCAACTCCATGGCCCGGCCGATAACGGGATCAAGCTTGTTTTGGCGGGCCAATTCGGTCAAATCGCGCCCAAAATTATTCAGTGCGGGGGTCTTGGACTTTCCCTTTGCCGCGGCTGGCGGAGGCTCGGGACTTTCCGCCTTCGACTCCCGGGACTCCTCCTCGGCCTCTTCCTCGGGCTCCCCTTCGCCGCCCTGGGCGGAATCGGAAGGATTCACGTTGGGATCGAGCACCTTCATGACCTCGGCCCGCACGGACTCGATGTCCACCCCGAGCGTCCGCAACACATGCGCCGCCACGCCCTCCTCCTCGCGGAGCAAGCCCAGCAACAAATGTTCTGTCCCGATATAGTTGTGATGCAACTCCCGTGCCTCGGTGGCGGCAAACTGCAGCACCCGCTTGGCGCGCGGGGTGAAAGGAATGGGACCCACAGTTTTCGTCTCGCCGCCCTGGCCGACCTGCTTTTCGACTTCGGCCCGGACCCGATCCACCGACAGGCTCATTCGCTTGAGCACATCCACCGCCACACCTTCTCCGAGAGCCAAAAGTCCAAGCAACAGATGCTCGGTGCCCACGTAGGAGTGGTTAAATTTCTCCGCCTCCTGACGGGCCATCTGGATGACCTGCCGGGCACGCGGTGTATATTCGTTAAAGTTGTTCATGCCAATCCTTTATTCGACATCATTATTATGACGTAAAAAGGGGCATCCGTCAAATCCAATCCACGACGGCCATTCGCTCCCGGATCAGGGTGGCGCGGTATTCATCGCGCTCTTCGGGGGATAAAATCCGTCCCGCTTCCCGTTGCAGATGGGCGGGTTGGACAATCAGGAAAAGCTCATCCAGCTCGGTCCAGGACCAGTTCCGGATCCACCCCAGGGCCATGCCCAGGCGAACACCCGAAAGCAGGTCCAGGGCCTCCTCCGCGCCGATCAGCCGGGCATGGGTAAGCAACGACACCGCCCTCACAACCCGGTCTTTCAACAGGTTGGGCCGCGTTTCGGCCAGCCGCAGCCGGGCGCGCCGCTCATGGGTCGCCACTTCGTCCACGACCTCCTGCAGTCGGGCAATAATCGCCGTTTCGCTCGCCCCCAGCGTGACCTGGTTGGAAATCTGATACATGTTGCCAAACGCGTCGGTGCCTTCACCCAGCAACCCGCGCACCGCCAGCCCGATTTTTCCGAGCCCCTTGACCACCTTGTCCGCGTCCCCGGCCAGCCGCAGACCCGGCAGGTGCAGCATCACGCTGGCGCGCAAACCCGTTCCGACATTGCTTGGACAAGCGGTCAGATAACCCAGCTTGGACGAGGAAGCATAAGGCACAAGCGCTTCAATCCGGTTGTCCAGCTCGTCGATGACCCGCCAAAGAGTCGTCAAATCCCGGCCCGAGTTCAGCCCCTGGATCCGCAGGTGATCCTCCTCGTTGATCATGACGGATACCGTTTCATCCACGGACGTCAGCACGGCGCTGCCGGACGACTTGCCCGCCAAGTCGGTGCTGATCAGGTGGCGTTCGTGCAGAATCTGCCGATCCAGCGGACCGACATCCTCCATGCGAATGACGCTTCCGCCCGCCAGCGGCGGGACATCCTTGAGCAGGGGTAGCAGCCGGCGGCAGACCCGCTCGCCCTCCTCGTCCCCCGCCCAACCGGGAAAGGCGGCATCGGCCACGTTGCGGGCCAGTCGGATGCGCGCGCTCATCACGGTTCCCGCCGCGTCGCTTTCACGCAACCAAGGCGGCAACCCACGCCGGCCGTCAATGGGCTTCATGGCCGGCATCCTCTCCGCCCAGCTCGTCGCGAAGCGTCTTCAAATCGTCCCGCAACCGGGCGGCCTCCTCGAACTGCTCGGCGGCAATGGCCGCCCGGAGCCGGCGCGAAAGCGTATCCGCCTGTTCTTGGATGTCGTGCGAAAGGCGGACCCCCTGGGGCGCCTTGCCCGCGTGGCTTTGGCTCTTGTGCAGGCCCTGAAGCAGGGGCTCCAATTCAGAGGCAAAGGCCGTGTAACAGGCGAGACAGCCCAGGCGCGAAGTTTTCTTGAAGTCGCGCAGCCGCATGTGGCACTGCGTGCAGCTCGTCTCCTCGCCGGCCGATTCCTCCGGGCCTGCCTGTCCCGCCTTCATCAGGAGGTCGGAGAGCGAAACCGGATCATCGACGTTGATGCCGTTTTTGCCCGCGCAATCCTTGCACAAGTGAAGATTCCTCATCTCCCCGTTCAGGAGCTGGGTCAGATGGACGGTGGCGTCGTGCTCGCCGCAATACTCGCAACGCATGACTGGCTCCGGCGGCAAAGGCCGCTTAACGGATCGGCGCGCCCGTCTCGCACGCAAACTTGTGGTACGCTTCGCCCAGGGCGCGGGTCACCGGCCCGGGCTTGCCGTCGCCGATCGCCCGGCGGTCGATCTCACCGACGCCGATGATCTCCGCGGCGGTGCCGGTCAGGAACACCTCGTCGGCCGTGTAGAGGTCGTAGCGGGTCATCATGGTCTCGGACACGGTGTAGCCCCGCTCGCGGGCAATGTCCATGACCACGTTGCGGGTGATCCCCACAAGCGCGCCCGCGTAGGAGGGCGGCGTGAGCAGGCGCGTGCCGCGGACCGCGAAAATGTTGTCGCCCGTGGCCTCGGCCACGTAACCGGCGTTGTTCAGCATGATCGCTTCAACGGTGCCGGCGTTGATGGCCTCGATCTTGGCCAGGATGTTGTTGAGGTAGTTCAGGCTCTTAATCATGGGGTTCACCGATTCGGGATGGTTGCGGATGGTGCCCACGGTCACGATCTTCAACCCCTTCTCGTACAATTCCGGCGGATACAGCTGGATGGCGGCCGCGATGATGATGACCTGCGGGGTCTTGCAGGTGAAGGGATTCAGTCCCAGCGTTCCGACGCCGCGGGTGACCACGAGGCGGATGTAGCCATTCCGACACCGGTTGGCCTTACAGGTCTTCACCACAGCCGCGGCCATCTCCGCCTGCGTCATCGGGATATCCAGGGCGATCGCCTTGGCCGAGCGATACAGCCGCGACACGTGCTCGTCGAGCATGAAGACGCGCCCGTTATAGGAACGGATGCCTTCGAAGACGCCGTCGCCGTAGAGCAGGCCGTGATCAAAAACGGAAACAACAGCCTTGTTCTCGGGCACCAGCTTGCCGTTCAGATAAATCTTCATCGCGTCTCCTTGAAAAAAATGAACCCATATTTTTAAGGCATACACCCGGAAAGGTCAAGGTTTATGCCAAAAAATCGGTAATCGGTTAGCGCGGATTCATAATCGCGGCATCCAAGCGGGTTTGCAAGCCGTTACGAGCGCGAAGGCCTTTTTGGCCTGCTTGGCGGTCATGGCGTCGTAGAAACCGCGCAGCGTGGCCAGGCGTTTGTTGGGGCAACGTTGGATCCAGTGGATGGCCAGACTGAGCGTGGCCCGTCGGATCATGGCCAGGTTCAG